>NZ_JACVUH010000002.1:0-506106 GCF_016516865.1 Enterococcus sp. S53 | reverse complement strand
ATCAAAAGATAAAATTGGTGGTCTGGGTTATCGTATGCATGTTCAGTCGAACAATAAGTACAAAGGTGGGACATTGGGGTACGTCAAAGAAGGTGTTACAGCTGGGACAACCGGTAAAGCATTGCGTGCCGAGTGGCTCGAAGTTTTGTACGATGGAAAAGGATCGCCGATTGAAATAAATACCCATATTCAAAGAAAAGGGTGGCTTGGCTATCGCAAAGGATCCCAAGGTACCAAAGGAGAATCTTTGCGAATGGAAGCAGTCCGCATTCGTATCTGTGATACAGAATTGGCTAAGAAGTACAGTATTCAATATCGTGTCCACGTGCAAGGTATCGGATGGACTGGTTGGGTCAAAGATGGTGAAGTTGCTGGAACAACTGGTAAAGCCAAACGTCTCGAAGGTATTCAAATTAAATTGGTGAAAAAATAAAAACAAAGGAGATGAATTGTTATGACAACGCAAGAATTATTGAAAAAGATTGAATCTTTAGAAACGAGAATTGCTAGCCTAGAAAATGCTGAAACTATCATTAACCATATTAACAGTTATGAAGGGGATGCCAAAATTGAGGGTGGGAAGATACACATTAACGGAAAAACTGTGATTGATGATAACATAATCAATGGAAGAAAAATCAAAGTTAAAAGTTTGTCGGAAATTAGCTGTTTTTTAGGAGATATAGAAAAAGGGCATTAATTTCAGCCCTTTTTCTATATCTATGAGTCGAGTAGATTCTCTAACAGAAAGTCTAAATCATTAACTGTGAAATCAGATTTTGTCTTACTGAAAATAGGTTTATCAGATTCTAAATAAACACTATAGACATCTGGTTGCTTGACACCTGATACTTCCAAGAATATCTCAACTTTATTGTCAACTCTCTCAGCTTTAAGAGTTCTATTATCTATAGTAAAAGATGTCCATGCACTAAATTCAAAGCTATTCCTCATATTTATAAAAACGTCGTGCTTCGTATTTAATAATTGTCTATAAATTTGAGTCCAATAGTCGGATATTTCTTCTACTATAGAATTAAGCTTTTCTTGTTCTTGAGTAATAGCAGGATACTTTCTATTAAATGATTCAAAGAAATCGTTTTGACCCATGTTTTCACCTCCTTATCAGTATTTCAGCCGACCACTGACTGATAAGGAGATTATATTACTAAGTCCATACGAACAGAAAGAGAACGTAAAAAGCTCCTTACTCAATTAGAGTAGGAAGCTTTTTTCATTGCTTCAAATTCAATCATAATCTTCGTTTTGCCAAGAACACTATACTTCTTCACAACAAACTGTTTGCGATCGTTATACTCACCAGCAACCACAATTTGCATTCCCTCATCCACATCGGCTAGAAAGTTTAAACTATGCGCCGCAATCAAACAGTTCACATTATCAAGCGAGAACCGCACCAAAGGGGTCTTGCTCATCTTCAGTACTCGTATCTTCGATACATAGCCTTTCATCGAATTCATAACAATCGCCTCCATAAGTCTGTACATAATAGCGACAATCCGTTTTACCTAAAGTGACAGCAACATAAAACTCGACACATTTTGCGCCGAACAAAGCTTCCTGTGATTCAGAGATAGAGTCAGGAAACTCATTTGTAAATTCCGAAAGAGATAGGTAGCCTTGCTCATATTGACTGATTATGTTCATATCAGTTGCCGCCGGGTTTATACTTTTTTTTAGGATCGTATTTTCGGAGAATCTTTTCTTGTGTCCTAACGTGATCAAATAGATAGTTTTCTCCGTCTTTCTTAAATACATAAGCTAATTCTTCTGGGGAACCACTGTAGCTTGAGGGGACGGTAAAATAGGGTTTTCCGAAGTTCTCCATAGTTCTAACGAATTGATCGTATAATAGATGAGCTGGGCCCATTCGTTCGATGAATTCATAATAGTATCGTTCGAAAGCATATGTCTGTTGGTGCGCAAGTGGTATTTGCATATCAATCACTCCTTGCAAGAATTATACGAACGAACGTTCTCGTTGTAAAGCGAACACTAGATTAATTATTTAGATATTTATGCTATTTAAAGGGGCAAAAAAGGGGCATAAACTGTCCACTAGTCCATACCAGTCAAATATTTTTAACAGTATGTGATGTTAAATCTTCCTTATTTGATGCGAAAAAACACCAGTATATAGTAGTAAGGAAATGATTTAATTAAAAGACGCAGTGAAATAATTGAGTCTTGTAGAAACCCTTGAGTAATCAAGGGTTTTTTCTTTTACTTAAATATTGGTTGTTCCCATGCGGTTGTCATCTGGAAAGCAAGCAATCACATCTTATTGTCAGAAAATTCAAAATAATAGTTTGTTTTTCTTTTGATCTAAAAAAAACACTTAGCGCCAATGCTTACTCACATTTGGATATAATCACCCTTGATACAAAAGAGATCTTAACAAAAACGGGAAACCGATTAAATGACATCCAATGTTAGAATGGGCTTGATAGAATTGTCATTATTGAAAAAAAATTCAGAAAATTCGTTGACAAGTGTTTTTGCAAAGGGTATATTGGTAAACAATTACAAGAACGTTACTATTTCTAATGAAGGAGCCATTTTCTATGCGTAATTTTAATCAATATTTATTAGTCATTATTATTGATACCAGGACTTAGAACACGGAAGCAAAAATTATCCGTTTGTTTGAGTCCTATTTGCGTAAGTAAAATGGGATTCTGGCAAAGCATCCCAGTTTTTTATAACCGGGATGCTTTTTTTATTCCAAAATGCAGGAGATGATGAGTGTGAGAAGTGATCAAATTAAAAAAGGGATCGATGCAGCGCCAGCTAGGAGTCTGCTCTATGCCACAGGACAAGTTAAAAATATCCATGATATGAACAAACCATTTATCGCGATATGTAATTCCTATATCGATATCGTACCCGGACATGTGCATTTACGGGAGTTAGCAGATATCGCTAAAGAAGCGATTCGTGAAGCTGGCGGCATCCCTTTTGAGTTCAATACGATCGGCGTGGATGATGGCATTGCGATGGGACATATTGGCATGCGTTATTCGCTACCTAGCCGAGAATTGATCGCTGATTCTGCAGAAACCGTCATCAATGCCCACTGGTTTGACGGCGTATTTTATATCCCAAATTGTGACAAGATCACTCCTGGCATGATTTTAGCAGCGATGCGGACCAACGTACCAGGAATCTTTTGTTCCGGCGGTCCGATGAAAGCCGGCATTGATCCTCGGGGACATCAAATAACCTTATCTTCCATGTTTGAAGCCGTTGGGACGTACAAGACGGGTAATATGACAAAAGAAGATTTTGAGTTTATGGAACAAAATGCCTGTCCGACTTGCGGCTCCTGCGCAGGGATGTTTACTGCCAACTCGATGAATTGCCTCTTAGAAATCTTAGGATTGGCAATGCCAGGCAATGGCACGATCCTCGCTGTGTCTCAAGAGCGACGAGAACTAGTTAGACAAGCCGCCTTTAAGTTGATGGATCTTGTTGAAAAACAAGTCAAGCCTCGCGACATCGTGACCAAAGAAGCTATTGATGATGCCTTCGCTTTAGACATGGCGATGGGGGGTTCCACCAACACAGTGCTGCATACCTTAGCGATCGCCAATGAAGCAGAGATTGACTATGACTTAAGACGGGTCAATGAAATCGCTAAAAGAGTGCCTTATCTCTCAAAAATAGCGCCATCATCAGCCTATTCGATGCACGATGTCCATGAAGCTGGCGGCGTTTCGGCAATCATAAGGGAGCTTTGTGATATCGAGGGAGCGATTCATCCCGATCGACCGACTGTTACCGGTAAGACGTTACGAGAAAATGTCGCTGAAGCGAAGATCCACAACGAAGAAGTCATTCATCCCAAAGAAAACCCGTATAGTCCTGTGGGGGGGCTATCGATCTTGTACGGCAATATCGCCCCAGAAGGCAGTGTCATCAAGGTCGGTGGGGTCGATCCAAGTGTCCAAGTATTCAAAGGGAAAGCGATCTGTTTTGATTCTCATGATGAAGCAGTTGCTGCCATCGACAACCATACCGTACAAAAAGGACATGTTGTAGTGATCCGCTATGAGGGTCCGAAAGGAGGACCAGGTATGCCAGAAATGCTGGCGCCTACCTCAAGTATCGTTGGTCGTGGGTTAGGCAAAGATGTCGCCTTGATCACAGATGGCCGCTTTTCAGGAGCGACCCGAGGAATCGCGGTTGGCCATATTTCGCCAGAAGCTGCAGCTGGGGGCCCACTAGGGCTAGTCAACGACGGTGATGAAATCATAATTGATTTGCCAAATCGGACGCTAAATCTGCAAGTTTCAGAAGAAGAACTTGCCACGCGTGCGCAAGAACGACCAAAATTTCGTTCGAAAGTGAAGAAAGGCTGGCTTGCACGTTATACCGCTTTAGTGACCTCTGCGAATACGGGCGGGATTATGCGAGTACCTGATGAGGAGGAGTAGCAATGGAAAATATCGAGTATCAAGCATCGCATCTAAGGACTGGCGCGCAAGTGTTAGTGGACAGCCTGCAAGAGCAAGGCGTCGAGATGATCTTTGGCTATCCGGGTGGCGCCGTCTTACCGTTATATGACCAATTATATGATGCAGCGATTCCAAATATTTTGACGCGTCACGAGCAAGGGGCGATCCACGCCGCTGAAGGCTATGCCAAAGCTACTGGTAATGTGGGGGTCGTTTTAGTGACTAGCGGACCAGGTGCTACGAATGTTGTTACGGGCATTGCCGATGCCATGAGTGATTCCGTACCGTTGGTGGTTATCACGGGGCAAGTGGCCGTACCAGGAATTGGCAAAGACGCTTTTCAAGAAGCGGATATTCTAGGTATCACGTTGCCGATCACGAAACACAACTACCAAGTCCGCTGTGTCGATGAGTTGCCGAAAGTGATCGCTGAAGCCTTTCACATCGCTTCAACTGGTCGTAAGGGACCAGTTGTCATCGACCTTCCGAAAGATATTACCTTACAAGAAACCGCCGAAACCTGCTCGTTGCCGATCACAAGGAAAAGCTATCAACCGACTGCAGAGCCATCTCGTCTGCAAATCGAAAAATTGATGCAAGTTCTAGAAAAAGCACAGCGACCAGTGGTACTGGTGGGTGCAGGCGTGATCGCTGCCGAAGCTGCGGCTGAACTAAATGCATTTATTGCCAAGTACAAGTTGCCGACAGTCACAACGTTGCTCGGCTTAGGCTTGCTGCCAAGTGATCATCAATTTTTCTTGGGCATGGGCGGTATGCATGGCACCTATGCGGCGAACATGGCTTTATCGGAAGCCGATTTGATTATCAATATCGGCTCTCGCTTCGATGATCGTTTAGCAACGGCCGGCAGTCAGTTCGGCAAGCAGGCGATCGTTGCTCATATCGATATCGACCCAGTAGAGATCGGCAAGATCGTAGAAACTAAGATCCCAATCGTTGGCGATGCCAAGGCTGCTTTGCAACAAATGCTGCGCTATAAGCCAACAAGAGGAACATGGTCTGACTGGTTGGATCTATGCCAAAAACGGAAAAAGGAAAAACCTTATCGCTATGATCGCACTCAGACACAAGAAATCAAACCGCAAAAGGTCATCGAAGAAGTAGGACGTTTGACCAAAGGAGAGGCTTACGTCATTACCGATGTTGGGCAGCATCAAATGTGGGTCGCGCAGTATTATCCGTTTCGCTTTCCTAAACAATTGATTACCAGTGGCGGACTGGGCACGATGGGCTATGGGATCCCTGCGGGAATTGGTGTCCAATTTGCTCATCCAGAAAAAATGGTCGTGGTGTTTGTTGGCGATGGTGGATTTCAAATGACGAACCAAGAATTTGCGATTTTGAATGAGTATGGCTTGAATGTCAAATTTGTTTTGTTGAACAATCGTTCGTTAGGAATGGTCCGTCAATGGCAAGAAACCTTTCATGGCAAACGACGCTCTGCCTCTGTTTTTGCACAACAACCTGATTTTGTTAAACTGGCACAAGCTTACGGCATCGAAGGCTGTCGGATCGATGCCCCAGAGCAACTGGCAGATCAATTGGCAGCAGCTTTTTCTCAATCAGGACCGCAGCTGATCGAAGTAATGGTCTCGCCCTCAGAGCACGTGCTGCCGATGATTCCACCGGGGAAAGCCAATCATGAAATGATGGGGGTCTAAGGAGATGAAACGGGTATTAGCAGCAATCGTTCATAATGAAGCAGGTGTTTTGAGCCGCATTACGAGTGTCTTAAACCGCCGACAGGTCAATATCGAGAGTATCTCTGTCGGCACAACGGAACGGCCAGAATTTTCACGAATGACGATCATTGTCAACGTGAACGATTTGGCAGAAACAGAACAAGTGACTAAGCATCTGAACAAACAGATCGATGTCTTGAAGGTTTCTGATATCACAGAAATTCCTCATATCGAACGGGAGCTGGTGCTGATCAAAGTCAATGCACCAACTACCAGCCGCTCGGAGATCCAAGCAGTGATCGATCCGTTTCGAGCGCACATTGTCGATGTCGCACTGAAAACGATCGTTGTGCAAGTTGCCGGCGATACAAAAAAGGTAGAAGCATGCATCGAAGTTTTGCGTCCCTATGGGATCAAACAATTGGCACGAACAGGGGTCACGGGTTTTACAAGAGGGTAAGTGCAATTTTGAATTGCTTAAAATAAAGAAAGAATTCGGAGGAAACAAGTATGGTAAAAGTATATTACAACGAGGAAGTTACAGATAATCTAGGAGACAAGAAGATTGCGATCATCGGCTATGGCTCTCAAGGGCATGCCCATGCGCAAAATTTACGGGACACAGGCCATGAAGTCTTTATCGGCATTCGTGAAGGAAAGTCAGCAGAAGCTGCAAGAAACGACGGGTTCGAGGTCTTTCCAGTAGCCGAAGCCACACAAAAAGCGGACGTAGTCATGATCTTGGCACCCGATGAGATCCAAGGATCGTTGTATAAAAATGAGATCGAACCGAATCTTTCTGCCGGTAACGCATTGGCATTTGCGCATGGTTTCAATATTCATTTTGATGTGATCGCGCCGCCAAAAGAGGTGGATGTGTTTCTAGTTGCGCCTAAAGGACCGGGCCACTTGGTGCGCCGAACCTTTACCGAAGGGTTTGCGGTGCCAGCCTTGTTTGCAGTCTATCAAGATGCAACTGGCAACGCACAAGCGACAGCTTTATCTTATGCAAAAGGCATTGGTGCCACACGGGTCGGTGTTTTGGAAACCACCTTTAAAGAAGAGACCGAAACCGATCTCTTTGGGGAACAAGCCGTGCTTTGTGGCGGTTTGACCAGTATGATCGAAGCTGGCTTTGAAACATTGGTAGAAGCCGGGTACCAACCGGAATTGGCGTATTTTGAAGTTTGTCATGAATTGAAACTGATCGTTGACTTGATTTATGAAGGAGGCTTCAAAAAAATGCGCCATTCGATCTCAAATACGGCAGAGTATGGCGATTACGTTTCCGGTGCACGGGTGATCACCGCGCAAGCCAAAGAGAACATGAAAGCCGTATTGACAGATATCCAAAATGGTCAATTCGCGAAAGGATTCATTGAGGATAATCAAAATGGCTTCCCTGAATTCCATAAAATGCGTGAAGAAAACGGCAACCATCAAATTGAAAAAGTCGGTAGCGAATTACGGAAAATGATGCCGTTTGTTGCGAAAGATTAGAGGTGGCGCATTTGTTGGTGACAGTTTCTGCAATCGAACAAGCCTACGAGCGACTGCGGGGAGCAGTTAGTCATACACCGCTGCAATATGATCGCTTTTTATCTAAAAAATACCAAGCGACGGTTTTATTGAAACGAGAGGACTTGCAAAAAGTCCGCTCCTTCAAATTACGAGGTGCCTACTATGCGATCACCCAGGCAGATCCTGAACTAACTCGTCGTGGGGTCGTCTGTGCCAGTGCTGGGAATCATGCCCAAGGCGTTGCTTATACCTGTCAAGAACAGCAGATCCATGCGGTCATTTTCATGCCGACAACGACCCCGCAACAAAAAATCGCGCAAGTGCTCTTTTTCGGCGGTGACTACGTCAAGATCGAATTGGTGGGAGATACCTTTGATGCGGCGGCGCAGGCTGCCAAACAATTTGCCAAAGAAGAACAAATGGCTTTCATTGCTCCTTTTGATGATCCCAATATTATCGCAGGACAAGGAACAGTAGCTGTGGAAATGTTGGCTGATGCTGAAAAGAAACAAGTAACGATCGATTTGGTGGTGGCTGCCATTGGCGGTGGTGGCTTGATCAGCGGAACCGCAGCCTATTTGAAAGAAAAGCAACCGAAGATAAAAGTTGTTGGAGCAGAACCTGTAGGAGCGGCCTCGATGCAAGCAGCCTTTGATCACCAAGGACCGGTGGCTTTAGAGCATATTGAAACCTTTGTGGATGGTGCGGCAGTCAAACAAGTCGGAGCTCAAACCTATGCTCATGCCAAACGCTACGTAGATCAATTGGTAACGGTGGAAGAAGGTGCAATCTGCCAAACGATTTTAGAATTATACAGCAAACAAGCGATCGTCGCTGAACCAGCTGGTGCCTTGAGTGTGGCAGCCTTGGAGCTGATCAAAGAGCAAATCAAAGGCAAAACAGTCGTCTGTATTGTGAGTGGCGGCAACAATGATAGTTCCCGCATGGCTGAGATCGAAGAGAAATCACTGATTTATCAAGGATTGAAACATTATTTTATCGTCAACTTCCCGCAACGTCCCGGTGCGTTGAAGGAATTTGTTAGCCATGTATTAGGGCCTGATGATGATATCACGAGGTTTGAATATACGAAAAAAATCAATCGTGGAACAGGACCAGTAATGCTGGGAATCTTGTTGAAACACAAAAAAGATCTACCCGCATTACTGTCACGAATTGAACAGTTTGACCAAAACTATATCAACCTTCAGCAAAATCAATCACTTTACTCGCTTTTGGTTTAGAAAAAAACATGGTTTCCTTTGTAATAACAGGAAATCATGTTTTTTGTTTTTTGGCATAGAAAGATGGGACAAATCGGCGAAAAATACTTCCTAATGGTTAGCGATTTAGTAGGTGTTTCAGCGGCTTCTTGCTATAATAGTAAGTAGTAGCAACAAAGGAGTGAGCCGATGGAAGCTGTTTTTTACAGAAATGAGCAAGAAACTCAGATTTCTTACGGTGAAACACTGGCATCGGTCATGAAAGAACAGTCGATCGAGCCGCAACAGGTGATCATTTTGACGAATCAGCGTTATTATGACCGCTTTTCAGAAAAAGTAACACGCCTGTTTTTGCCGCGCGAGGTCAATTGGTATATTTGTACCAACCAAATGTATTGCAACAACTTTAGCGAATTTAAAGCCGCAATGGATTTCTTCGGTCGCTTTTCTAAGCAAGAGTCCTTGTTGATCGTCGGATTTGGGAATGAAGGTGTATTGGCACTGAGCAGTTTTATCCATGCGACTTCGGTTCTAACGACAAAGCTTTGGCTGATTCCCGTCTCCTTGCGGGCTTTAGCTAAAAGTGTCAAAGAAACAGCGATCGTTGTGAAAAAGCCAGATATCCCGATGTTGGAAAACCCTAACACACCACAATTTGTTATTTTCGATCAGACGATTGCCGAAAAGCAGATCGATGGGAAACTGGTGGACTTTTTGACCCTGATCCGTGGTGGCGTGCTTGCCGATAGCGATTTTTTAAAAGAGCTTTATCGAACGTATCCCAGTCATCAGGCGTTGATGAGACACTCATTGGCAGCATATACCAATCAGCTGATCCAATTGTATCAGCAGTCGGGCGGCGAATTGGAGGAGTTTGGGCAACTCTTTGCCGATGCTGCTTATCGAACGGAAAATGGTCACTTACTGTCTGATGCGATGAAATTGTTCTTTGGCTTTTTGTTTCATTTTATTTGGACAGTCCAGCAGCAGCAATTGACTGTCGATCTGCCGGTGTTTTGCCAATGGCTTGCCCGATTAGGCTTTCCTATCGAATTGCCCGAATCTTTTTCCTTAAGCGAGTATTTCAGCCATGTACTAGAATTGCAGCATAAAGAAAAAAAACTGTTATTTTTGGCAAAAGTTGGTACAATAGGGGGCAGAACAGAAATCGAGGAAAAAGATCTTGTCCAGACGATGGAGACTTATCAGCGATTAATCAATGAGATTCGAGGGGTCTAGATGGAAACTTATAGTGAAAAAATGTTAAAAGCACTAGCCGCAGAAGAGTTGGCTGAAGCACAATTGAATTTTACCGAAGCACTGCAAAAAGATGATGATGAAACACTCGGCGCTTTGGGCGATGAATTATTGCAGATCGGTTTTTTAGAAGAGGCAAAAACGTTATTTGAAACCCTGCAGCAGCGGCACCCTGAAAATGAAGCTTTGCTGCTTCCTTTAGCAGAAATTGCGATGGAAGAAGACCAGATCGAAACAGCCTTCACCTATATCGATCAAATACCACCAACGAGTGAAGCGTATCTGCAAGCCTTGTTGTTGAGTGCGGATCTCTATCAACTGATCGGTATCCCGGAAGTCAGTGAAGCCAAATTAAAAGAAGCGCAAAGCCTTGTGCCAGAGGAACCCTTGATTCGCTTTGCCTTAGCTGAGTTAGCTTTTTCAACGGATCGCTATCAAGAAGCTGTTGACCTTTATCAAGGATTGTTGGAAGAAGAAATTACGGATATTTCAGGAATCTCAATCGTTGAACGGACTGGGACTTCATTGAGTATGGCAGGTAAGTTTGAAGAGGCATTAGAATACTTTGAAGCAAGCTTAGAAGACGAACAGACGGATGAGCGTCTCTTTCAAACAGCTTTAGTCTATTTGCAGCTGAAGGAAAATGAACAAGCGATACGCTACTTGCAGCAGTTGCGGGTCATGAATCCCCAATACCGGGCCTTGTATCTCTATTTGGCTGAAGCATTGCAAGAAGAAGAGCAGCTGGAAGAAGCGCAACGTGTGATCGAGGAAGGAATTCATGAAGATCCATACCAAGTAGATTTCTATCATTTTGCTGCCGAGAATGCTTACCGACTTCATGACAGTGAAGCAGCCGAATCATTTTTACTTAAAGCACTGGAAACTGGTGAAAAAGAAGAGGATACGTTGCTGACCTTAAGTAATTTATACTTGAACGAAGAGCGCTGGCAAGAAGCAATCTTGGCGATCGAACGAATGGAAGACAATGAACAGCCTCACGCTCTATGGAATCTGGCGCAAGCCTTCAATGCGTTAGAAGATTTTGACAAAGCAGCAAAATATTACGAAGCAGCCAATGCTGATTTGCACCATGAACCAGCGTTTATGAAGGAATACGGCATTTTCTTACGTGAAGAAGGACGTTTGTCTGAAGCACTTCATTTGCTGCAACATTATTTGGCACACGAGCCAGGTGATTTAGAAGTACAGTCGATCGTGGAGGACTTATTAGAAAGATAGGTGAGAGAAATGAACGTCAATGTACAAGAAAAGAAAAAGTTTCTTAATTGGTTAGTTTCGACCGTTTCCTTCAGTCGTCGTGAAGTCTCTTGGGTGTTGAACTATCTGGCGAATCATGAAGCGATCTTGACCAATGTTCATTTTGTAGAAGGGGCCGCTGCAGCCAAACGAGGGTTAAGTGTCCGCAGTACGGAAATTGGAGGCGAACCCTTTGTCTTGAGTATCGAGGGACAGACCTTTTATGACATTGATCAGATTTTTCATGAGATTCGCATGAATTGGAAACAACCGTTGTATCTTGAATGTCTCTTCCCAGATTCTTGGTCGCAATCCCTATATTTAGCTGTTCTGGAAGACAATCCCTATGAACGGTGGAACGACCACTTGGATCAAGAAATGACCCAACATGTTACCCAGTACCTTGAAAAAGAAGAAGCAAAAACCAAAATCGATACCTTGTATCGGCAGATCGATCAAGCATTGGAAAACGGGGATCGTGATGCCTTCTTAGAACTTTCCGATGAAGTAAATCGGCACTTGCTCCAGCAAAAAGAAGAAAGCCGTTAACAAGCAAAAAGCAGTCCTTTAATCGGGGCTGCTTTTTTATGTCATTATTTTGTTTTAGAAACAGCGGTTTTGCGCTGTAAGAACCGTGACTTAGGCCTTAAGTAGGTAAAGCCTTCGCCTTCGACTTCATGGACATTGATGACCGAAACAAACGCTTGCGGATCAAAGTCATGAACGATGCGCTTGACTTCAGAAATCTCCCGTCCACTGACCACCATATATATGATTTGTTTCGATACTCTTGAGTAAGCCCCTTCGCCCTGTAAAAACGTGACACCGCGTTCTAATTCATCCATTAAAACAGGAGCCATCTCTTCGCTGTGATTGCTGATCACTAAGATCCCTTTCGCTGAATAGCCGCCGTCTAGGATCGAATCGATCACACGCGTGAAGACATAAGAAAAAATCAACGTATACATCATGCGGTTCAAATCTATATAGGTCAAAGAAAGCAACAGGACGAACACATCAAAGATCAAAAGCGACCGCCCGATCGTCACCCCAAAGTTTTTCTCTAAAATACGTGCCAATACATCGACGCCACCTGTTGTTCCACCAACTTTGTAGACGATCCCACTACCGATTCCTGCAATCAAACCGGCTAAGAGTGCGACGATCAGTAGATCGTGCTGTAGATCGATCAACAGGGGAACACTCTGCCAAAAGGCCAACCAAAAAGACAAACCAAAGGTTCCTAAAATCGTATACACTAATGAGCGTCGACCAAGAATTTTGCCACCGATCAAAATGATCGGAATATTTAAGATCAACGTACTAATGGCAGGATTGATGCCCCATAAGGCTCGCAGGATCAAGGTGATCCCTGTCACACCGCCTTCTGCTAAGTCATTTGGGATATTTAGATAGACTAGACCGAAGCCATAAATACTCGTACCGAAAATAATCAAAACAATGTCGCGAATCGTTCGCCATGAAAAAAATGCCCGCATCCTGTTTCCTCCGTTATTCAACTTCCACAAGTATCAATGTAGCACGAAATCATTGAATGTACAACAAATCCTGAGGGGGCTCTATCTAGGCAGGCAGCCATTCTTTTGGTAAGATAAACGAGAAAGGGTGAAGAAGATGACAGAAAAACGTTCTTTGGCATCGATGCAAGAAGAAGTCGATGCCTATATTCAACAATTTAAAACTGGCTATTTCAGCCCCCTCGCCCAAATGGCTCGTTTGACCGAAGAAGTTGGCGAATTGGCGCGAGAAGTGAATCACTATTACGGGGAAAAAAATAAAAAAAGCGATGAAGTTGAAAAGACCGTGGCAGAAGAACTCGGTGATGTACTCTTTGTGACGATGATCATGGCTAATTCACTAGACATCAACCTGACTGAAGTGTTTGAGGAAAATATGGCAAAATTCAATCAGCGGGATGCGTATCGTTTTGAAAGAAAAGATGGGAAAGTACATGAAGCTGACTAAACTACCAAAAGAATTTGCAGAAGCTGCACCACTCCTAAAAAAAATCGAAGCCGCAGGCTATGAAGCCTACTTCGTTGGCGGCAGCGTGCGGGATACGATCTTAGGCCAGCCGATCCATGATGTCGATATTGCTACCAGTGCATTTCCAGCCGAGATCAAGGCGCTTTTTCCTCGAACCATTGACATTGGTATCGAGCATGGGACGGTGCTGGTCTTGTGGGAGCAGGCGCAATATGAGATCACCACGTTTCGAACCGAAGCCGCCTATCAGGATTATCGTAGACCTGACAAAGTCGATTTTGTCCGTTCCTTGAAAGAAGATCTAAAGCGGCGGGATTTTACCATCAATGCATTGGCACTTCAAGAAGATGGGGTCATCATTGATCTTTTCGATGGACTTGCAGATATCGAAAATCAAATTTTACGAGCAGTGGGTCACCCACAGGAACGGTTTCATGAGGATGCGCTGCGAATGATGCGGGGGCTACGTTTTGTCAGCCAATTAGGCTTTGTTTTAGAAACAGAAACGTTGGCTGCTATCCATGCGAATCATGCCTTGTTAGGAAAAATCTCTGTTGAACGGATCATGATTGAATTCGTCAAATTACTGTTAGGCAATCATCGTAATCAAGCATTACAGGCATTAGTAGAAACCGAATGCTATATCTATTGCCCAGGCTTACGGGAATATGGCGAAGCGTTGTTGCGGATGGCAGACTTGCCCGCGATTCCTTTAGAAACCGAAACGGCTGCTTGGGTTTTGCTCATTGACCAAATCGGTTTAGCTCCTGAGGCAGTCCGCAGCTTTTTAAAAGCTTGGAAATGTTCCAATGACTGCATCCGCCAAGTACAAACGGTCTATCAAGCACTGCTAATGCGTCGAAACGGCGAATGGAACGATCTGCTGTTGTATCAGTTCGGTCTCGAAGCGACCTATTTAGCCGAGGGATTATTGCGTTATGACAAGCTGCCCAATGATCCTGCAAAAATCAGTCAGCGGTATCAGCAACTACCGATCCATTCTTTGAAGGAGCTGGCGATCAATGGACGCGATTTGCTGCAGACAGTTGATCGTTCTTCTGGGCCGTGGCTCAAAGAAGTCTTGGCTGCTGCCGAAGCTGCAGTCATCACACGGAAAGTTCCTAATGAGAAAGAAGCACTGTTGGCATTTGCCCAAGCATATTTAGCGAAGGAGGGATAACTGAAGAATGGAAAGTAAAAAAGACTTTCTCGTTGACCTTCAAGACACTGCGGCTGTTATGGGTTCTGGGGGCTTGGCAGTTTTAGCAACCCCTCGACTGGTAGCAATGGTGGAAAACACCTGTTGGGAAGCACTTGAGCCTACTTTAGATAAAGGGTTTACTACCGTGGGTACAAAGTTTTCGATCGATCATTTAAAACCTTCCCCAGTCGGAGCAACAATCACTGTTTTTGTCCAATGGGAAAAAGAACAAGGATTCCAGTTTGATTATCAGGTGACCGATGGGTCTCAACAACTCATTGCCAAAGGAACCCATCAACGAGCGGCGGTGGAAATCTCTCGGTTTATGAAAAAAGTCAACGAAAACCAAAGTTAATTTGTGTCCCAGTAGCGACTATGTGTTAGAATTAAAATGTATTATTAATAAAAAGGAGCGTTTTGTCATGGCTAGAGAAATGAAAGCTTTAAAATTTTATTTCCGTAATGGAGAAACATGGACGATCGAGCGCCGTTACATCGGTGACTTGTGGATCAAACAAATCACGACCAGTTTTGGCCGTATCCACGGAAGTGAATTTGTTGAGATTCATCCATGTGCTGGGTTCAAAATTGAAATCTTCCAAGAAGGCGATCATGTGGCAACGCATGACATCAACTTAGGCGGACTTGAATTAGGGATGTTTGCTCGTGCGTTGAAATATGAAGATATTGAACGGATGGAAATTCTTTACCGTAACGGTACACCGGATCTTGTGTATTTCCCATACAAGGACAAAGATACGGAAGGATTGGATAATGTATACCAATCAACAAAAATCAGTGAAAAAACGAAGAGTCTGTATATCGTGATCGACCCAAATCAAACGGTTGATGACGTTTATCAAGAACATTTCGAAGAATAAGAAAAACGCAGAACCAGCTGGTTCTGCGTTTTTTTAGAATGATTCTTGGAACATATCCGTATACTTTTTTAATAAAAGATAATCTTCGGCATATTCATCTTTTAAAACGATCGTATCGCCAAAAAAACTTTTACGAGCATGTTGAATGATCCGATGCTGAATGTCTTTTTCCAGAAGGTAATCGATCTCAGACTGTTTCAGGTTTTGTGCAGCAGTCGCCCGATTCTTTTCTACATATTGCAGCAAATCGTACTCAAGGTGTCCTGCACCATTGATGACTCGTTTGTATTCGATTTTGTCAATTTTCATCTGCTCACACTCCTTGCTATTAAAGTACCTTAGAAAGGAACAAAGGGGGAGATGAATGAATCGAAATTACATAAATCTTTAAAAAATAGACCATTTGTTAATGTTATCTTAAGAATTGTGATCACAAAAGAAAGAAACAAATTTATGTAACTGTCGTTTGCGAACCATTAGCTATCGATTCTTTCTCCGTTTGCTGATGGACAGGTCCTATGTTGGCAATCCCATCTAGACCACCAGCATGACCACCAACTAATTTGCTACGGGCAATGGCACGAGCACCTTCCATCCGGCTTGTGGCGTGAACGATCGAAGTGAAGCCGTATTTTTCACGAATCTTATCGATGATCAAATCTAATTTACGTTGGCGCAACTGCGTTTCTGCTTGCTCAAAAAGATCCAACTGAACATTTTCTGTATAAACCAATTTTGAATAGGTAATACCAATGTGGCGAATGACTTGCCCGGTATAAAATTTTCGAAAGAGAAACAGACAATGAGCAACAAGCTTGCGGGTATTGTCGGTTGGTGGGATCTTCATTTGCCGGGAAAAACCAGAGGCAGTTTCCCCAAAGGCTACGCCGATGTAAACATTGATACAAGCGGTCTGACAATGATGGCGGCGAATTCGGGCGGCAACTTGCTCCGCCATTTCCTTGATGACGATCTCAATTTCTTCTTGCAAGTAATAATTGCGGTGCAGGACCTGACTGTTGCCATAACTTTTTTCCATGACCTGCGGTGTCGGTTCAGCTAAAATCGTGCGATCAATGCCGTGAGCGTGATGGTAGAGCTGCTCACCAATGATCCCCATGCGGCTGCGCAAAAGATCAGGACTGGCATGAGCCAATTGTTCGATCGTTTCAATCCCCATCAAGTGAAGTCGTTTTTCTGTGCGTCGACCGATTCCCCAAAACTCCGTCATAGGGGCGATCTGCCAAACTTTTGTCGGTACATCTTCGTAGGTCCATTCGGCAATCAAGGAACGGTTGTGTTTGGATTCGTTATCCAAAGCCAATTTTGCTAACAAAGGGTTGTCGCCAATACCGATGGTGACATACAATTTCGTTGTTTCGTAAATGTCTTTTTGAATTTGCTGGGCAATCAGCCATCGTTTTTCTTCGCGAGAAATGGTTTTATCGGGAATGAAAAGATCCAGTGTACGGGTCAGATCCATCATCGTTTCGTCAATTGAATAGATCAGTAAGTCGTCTTGTCCAACATATTTGCGAAAGACATTATTGACTTTGGTATTTTCTTTGATATAAAAACTCATACGTGGCGATGCTTTGTATAAATCGGGATGCGTCGGCAGATTGTCATTGCGAGTCACGTTTGAGATTCCTAATGCCGATTTTGCCTTGGGGGAAGCCGCTAAGATTAAGCCATTTCCAGTATTGTCAGAATGAGACATGACGACCAGCATCGCTTGGATAGGGTCTAATCCGCGCGAGATGCATTCGACAGAAGATAGCGATAGGTAATCCTTTGATGCAATCTCCAGATTTTCCCCCGCTCCACACCGTACGTGCGACTTTCACCGCATACGGCGTTCCATCAAAGTTTACTAACAGTATCATACAGTTATAGATTCAGCGACAATTCACGATTCTTAGCTTTTTTGCGAAACTGGTTGATTATCTCAAGTTGAGCACTTGTAACTCTCATGTTTTGTATGAGAAGTGATGCTCTTGTTTTATCCTCTTCATGAATAAGTGAGTGAATGTTCCGGTGGACAATGACCAGATTTTGATAATTGTCTTTCCCACCTAGATTTTTAGGGACAATACGGTGGCAGTATATGTCTGCTAGCTCTAAGACTTCTTTCGTTACTCGGCAACGGCCGACTTGGGAAGAGTACTTGGATACACGATTGTCTCTAAACTCAATGCTTTCATTAGGATTAGACATGTTCATGAGTTGGTTGATAATATCGATTGGGAAAGTAAGATACCTGTGTATCAGCACACGACCTTCGGGCGTGTATTTACAGGTTCCTATCTTGGGCAGGGAGGTGTGGCTATGTTTTATGAATCCAAAAGGAAGCATAGGAACACCATTAAGCCACCTCAACTGCTTTGACCGAGCGTAATTTTTTTTAATAAAATCACTCGGTGGAGGACCCTTTCTCTTAATATCTAGTCGATTTTTGATGATAATCATTAGGCGTTGATTTATTCTTGGGCAGTCCACACTGATGTGGGTTGCCTTTTTATAATATTGATGGATACCTACTACCATTGAGTTATAAATACTTAACTGTTTTTGAAGTTCAACTTGGGTAGGTGAATGTTGAATCACCTTAATTTGTTTTGCTAACTTATTAGATGCTGCACTCATGGCTTTGGCGCACATGTGCGTTTCAATCACAAAGCTTTTTCTTTTGCGTACCAGTTTCATTGTGAATCCGAGAAAATCAGATTTCTGTTTCTTTAGATTCACTACCTTTGATTTTTCAGCACTTATATCAAGTTTCAGTCGGTCTTTTAACCATAATTTAGTGGCTAGAAAGATTTTGTCTGCGTCACTTCGTTTTCTACAGAAGATTTTGAAGTCATCTGCGTATCTAACAATATAAATCTCTTTTAGTTTCGAAGCACGCAGTGCTCGATATTTGTTGCTCTTAATCCATTGCTTTCTTGTTTGATGATAACAATCGTAGTTTTTCCTAGTCGGGTGTGTTTCCCATTGAGAAGATATCCACCAGTCCAGTTCATTCAAAACAACATTGGCAAGAAGTGGAGAGAGAACACCGCCTTGCGGGGTTCCTTTCTTTGGATGTTCAATGCGTCCATCCCTATGAATAATAGGTGCTTTAAGCATTGCTCGGATAACACCTAGAAGCCATTTATCACGTACCCCTAATGTCCAAAACTGTTTAATAAGTTTTGAATGGTTTACGTTATCAAAGAATCCTTCTATGTCTATGTCTACTACAAAAGTTAGTTTTGAAAGTTGCGCCATTCGTACTGCTTGAGCGAATGCATGATGTGCCGACCGGTTAGGTCGGAAACCATAGTTCTTATCATGAAACTTTGCTTCCATGATCGGTTCTAAAACTTGTAGTAGACACTGTTGTATGATTCTATCCCATATTGTTGGTATACCTAGTGGTCTAGTTTTCCCATTTGGCTTAGGAATATCTACTCGTTTAACTGGTTGCGGTTTATATTCTGAAAATTTTGTTTGAACAGTTTTTATAAACTCGATATTCGGTATTGCTTTTAAATCATCAATATTCTTTTTGTCGACGCCTGGGGAAGTACTACCAGAATTTCCTTTAACATTCCGAAATGCCAATAGAATGTTATTAGGAGAAGTGACAATTTCCATAAGGTTACTGAAAATTTTGTTCTCGCTACTCTCTTTGTAAAGAGAATCAAAGCTATCAATAAGACCATAATATTCCATATGGCGAATTGAATGTGATGCTGATACGTTTTCCATAGCACCGCCTCCTTTCGGACGTCGGCGTTTATTTTGTCATACTCGATTCTATGGATTGTATCATAACTGTTAGTAAAGCAAATTGACTTGTGGCTATCCCTCCACAGCTTATTATCACTGCTTCATAGGTACTGTGCCACTACTCTCACTAGTGTAAATGAGCTTATTATTCTTCGTCTCAACCGTTTCAAAGGAAGTTAGTCCTCCACGACACTAGCTTTCAACGTTCCAATGATTTTATCCCTGCATTTACTTTTAGGCGCTCACTCTGAACCTGTAACTTTCCAATGCCTACTACATTGCACGGTTGTTCATATCTACGATTCTTACTTAACCGCAAGCTACACCCTTTGTCACAGTAATATTTGTGCGGGTAAGATACATTTCTGTACCCCAAGCTTATAGATTCGTACATTCGCGAGTTCGTCAGTGCAGCTGCACATTCTCACCATGAGTAATTTCTGGACTCCCGGCCTATAGGTTACACCATTCACCGCTGAACAGCTTTCGATTGCATAATGCAACTGCGGTAACTCTCAGCCGACTTTACCGAGCTTTTGACAATTCCTATTCTAACTTAAGGTATTGCCAATCGGAGTATCAGAGGGAGCGCTTCAGGTCGTTACACCGTCATTTCACTCCTCAAATCATTAGTTCTACACAAGAAAATCTTGTGTGCCTAACCTTTTCAGTTAGGAACGTTTCGCACCATAAAAACTTTTAACATCGATAAATAAGATATCGCGTTTTGGCTCGAGCGCATAATTAAAACCACCCATTTTTATCACTCCTTACCGAAATTATACGAACGTTTGTTCTTTTTTGTCAAGCGAACAGGAGCGGATGAGTGGATTTGTTTTTTTATAGAGATATTATTTTCGTTTCTAACTGAGGAAAAACGTTGGTTTATAAGAAATACATTCGATTCAGATTGTCAGAATTCGATTGGACATTAAAACGGGATTTTGTCTTTTTACCCGCCGGAATGATTAAAAAAACAGCCGATCCATTGGATCGACTGTCGCTTTATGGATCAATTTTCGGCAGGTAGCGTTGCAAACAAACTTAAGAGATTGCCGTCTATATCTTTGACGATGGCATAGCGTTGCCCCCAAAAGGCAGACCAAGGTTCTTTGAAAGACTGATACCCGGCAGCTACGACTTTTGCATGAAGGGCATCAACTTCTTCAGGGGAATCACATAAAAAGGCTAATTCAATCGTATCACCCACAGTCATTGGTGGATGTCCGTAGATCCCGGCAACCATTTTGCGGCTATTCAAGGAGATGCGAACACCATCATTTGCTAATTCCATATAATCTTCTGAGTGCTGACCTAATGGCGTGAAGCCAAGTACTTGATAAAAAGCCAGTGCCTGTTCCATGTTCTTTGTGATAATACCGACCATATCTAGTTTCATTTTTTTCTTCCTTTCATGTGGGAATTCTTTACATAACAGTCCATGCAGTTGCTAGCAATGAAGATTACTTAGTTTCTGTCAGACGGTAATGGTGCAATCGTTCAGCCAACGTACCAGTATGCAGTTCAAACAAATGGTTGTCATCGTCGTAAAAATAAATAGAAGCACCTTCGCCTTTGATACGAGAACGATCTTTTTCGATCTTCAATCCTAGTCCTCGGATGCGCGTAATCAAGGAATCGATTTGAGTTGGATCGATTTTAAAGGCAATATGGTTATACGTTTTCGGCAGCTTCTGGGAGGCATACTCCATAACAGCAAGCCATAAGCCATCGATCAAAAAGAATTTTTCTGGGAAGTAAGAATGGGACTGGTCTCGGCTATCATAAATTTCCTCTGCTTCAAACAATGTTTCCAGCATCGTTGTCGTCTTTGCTAAATTCTGTACGATCAACGTGATATGGGAAATCTCCATCGCATCAACACTCCTTTGTTATGACGAAATAGGGGAAAGAGAAACAATTAGTATCAAAATAAGCATTATGTTAGTGATTGTGAAATACCAAGAGGAAGAGCAGAACATAAAACAGTGCATCTGTTGCGCAAGGAATAAGTTTCTTCTTGTATTTTGTCCAAAAGAAGACATTTATTAAGAAGAGGACAATCACCGTCGGTAGGCTAAAGGTCCAAGCAGGGTGTTTGATAAAAATGAAAAGCATATTTCCAATAAGAGCAAAAAGAAAAGCGCCATAAAACAGACGATAGTTACTAGGTAGATACACAAAATTGCCAAGCATGGGTTCACCTCCTATAGGCAGTATAGCATGGCGGGACAGCTAGAAGAAAAAGCTGGTTCATGTTCTATGTGCCGCCTTTGTTGAACATTAGATTCTTTTTTTCATTATACATTAAAATTTATTTATACGTCGCTTCAAAGAAAAAGTGGTTCAAAAGTTCAAAGCAAATAAGTGAAAATAGGGGAGTGGTTGTGTAAAGAGGGAAATAAAAATGCAGCAGCTATCATTACAAAATGTCTGAAAAAAGAAGTTCGCAAACGCCTTGGTTATCAGCGTTTGCGAACTTCTTAAATAGTATTATTTTGTTTCGCGGTGTAAAGTAACTTTTCTTTCACGTGGGCAATATTTTTTCTTTTCCAAACGATCAGGATTGTTACGTTTGTTTTTGTTTGATAAGTAGTTGCGTTCTTTACAAGAAGTGCACTCTAATGTGATGTTTACGCGCATGATTTTCCCCCCTAACGATACAAGAATCCTCTAAGAAATCTCTCAGACTAAAACATAATAGCATGTTTCGTGTGGGAATGCTAGCTTTTTCCTGAAATTTGTTAAGTAGTTTTACTTGACGAATTTCAGGGAACGTATCACTTCAATTTGCCTTGGATATCTTCGATCATTTTGGTATAGGCGATCGGACCATTGTAGAGCCAGCTTGATTCAGGACCGAATTCCCATAAATGATTGTTTTTGACTGCATCAAGATTTTGCCAGACTTGTTCGCTGAAAAAATCAGCGCCTTTATCACTATTCACTAAAATCAAGTAATCGGCATCCAATTCTGCCAATTTTTCCAGAGAGACGGCAGACCAGTCAGCAGTGGCACTTTCACTGATTTCTGAAACCAGTGTGGGAACTTCAAAACCGAGTTCGTGATACAGCAGTTGACCACTTGATTTTGTTTCTGAAACCATAAAGACAGAATTATTGACCACCCATAAAACAGCAATCGACTTGCCTTGGATTTGATCAGCGTACGTTTCCTTGGTAGTAGCGACTAAGTCATCATAATCAGCTTCTACTTGGGCAGCTTGCTCTTCTTTGTGTAAGACCTTTGCGATATCTGTCAAGCGTTCACGCCAGGTCACGTCTTCGCCATTTGTGACCACATAAGTTGGCGCGATCTTGCTGTATTGTTCATATTTGTCACCTTCCACCATGGAACTGCTGTCCATCAGTAGCAGGTCTGGTTCAAAGCTCAAGACATCTTCATAGGGCAAATCATAATTGATTCTTGGCACATCTGCTAGTTTGTCTTGCAAGTATGCTTGATCACTGTCATTGCCGACGGTCCATTGAGCAACCGGTGTTACCCCTAAAGCAACCAAGTAATCTTCCAAATAACTACCGATCACCCGCTGTGGATTTTCGGGAACAGTGACTTCATTTCCCATCGCATCGGTAAAGGTTGTTGCTATTTCTGAAGAAGTAGTGGCTGATCCACTGCTATCCGTTGAGTCATTATTCGTGCCGCAAGCACCCAGTAGGGTAAGGGAGCAGGCAGCTAGTAGGGTAAGCCAAGTACTTCTTTTTGACCATTGTTTCATAAAAACACTTCCTCCTTTGTTACATGTTGAGCACTTATTGCTTTAATTGAGAATAGTTCTCATTTGCTGATAGCTATTATCACGAAGAATCCCTCGTTTGTCAATCATATTTTTTTATTTCCTTTTTTTAGAACTATTGACGAATAGCAGGATTACATTCATAATTGATAAGCATTATCAATCAATTATTTTGGGGACGAATATGGCGAAATTACGAACAGTTGACTTGAGTGTCGGCTATCAAAAACAAAAAATTGTGCAAAATCTAACAATCGAGATACCAGAAGGAAAAATCATCGGGTTGATTGGTCCGAATGGCAGTGGAAAATCGACATTTTTAAAGGCACTCGCCCGAATTTTACAGCCTTTGTCTGGTGAGGTCCTATTAGATACCCAAAACCTACAGAACATTAAAACCAAAGAAGTGGCTAAAAAGATTGCGCTGCTTTCTCAAGTTAGCGACTCATCGATTGGCTTGACGATTCGCGAAATCGTTTCTTACGGTCGTTTTCCCTATCAAAAAGGACTGAATAGTCTATCGGAACAAGATCTTGCGGCGATCGACTGGTCCTTGCAGGCAACGGGTTTGACGCCACTGGCAGATGAAACGATCAGTACGCTGTCAGGGGGGCAAAAACAGCGCGTATGGATTGCCATGGCACTGGCGCAAGATACGGATATCGTGATTTTAGATGAACCAACGACTTTTTTAGATCCTGCGCATCAATTAGAAATTTTGCTCTTATTACAGCAAATCAATAAAACCTACGGAAAAACGATCATTATGTCGATTCATGACCTGAATCATGCGTCACGTTTTTCTGATTATATTTACGCATTAAAAGGTGGAGAGCTGTTGGTTTCCGGTACACCGGAAACAGTGCTGACCAAAGAATGGCTGCAACGTTTGTTTGAAATCGATGCCGTGTTAGGTACCTTTCCTAATAGTACAAAGCCGTTGGTCTTGACCTATGAGTTAGGAGCCCAAGCATGAAAAAATTTCCTTGGTTGCTACTGCTTTTTAGCGGCTGCTTTATTATCTGTTTCTTTTTAGCGATCACTCAAGGAGCGGCCAACCTTTCTTTTGAAACGATTGGGGATGCTGTCTTTGCTTTTGATTATGAGAATCAGCTGCATCAAGTCTTGCGCAATATTCGGTTGCCGCGTGTTTTGGCTGCTTTTCTAGTAGGAAGCTGTTTTGCTGTTACAGGAGCCATCATGCAGGGGATTACGAGAAATCCCTTGGCAGACGGTGGTCTTTTAGGTGTCAATAGTGGGGCTGCCTTGGGACTAGCGATCGCATTTATCCTCTTTCCTAGTGTGCAACCGAGTCAAGCGGCGCTGTTTTCCTTTTTTGGTGCGTTTGCGGCAACTGGGCTGCTTTTTTTACTGACCAGATACGCCAAACTAGGCATGTCGCCCACGGGACTGATTTTGGCTGGTGTGGCATTAAGTTCTTTTTTCTCAGCCATTAGTCAAACTCTGTCATTGCAATTTGATTTAAACCAAGAGCTAGCCTTTTGGTTTATCGGTGGTGCGGCGAATGTGACTTGGCAACAACTGCGTTTTGTGGGACCCATCTATCTGATAGCCATCGTTTTTGTGCTACGTCTAGGAAAAGCCCTCAATCTGTTAGCGCTAGGAGATGACACCGTTATTTCATTAGGGAAGCATCCGCATCTGATTCGGGCATCTGCCTTACTGTTAGTCGTAGTTTTGGCGGGAATGGCGGTTTCGCTTGTTGGACCGGTCAGTTTTGTCGGCTTAATGGTTCCTCATGTCGTGCGAGGAATGGTGGGTAAAAACTATCAACTGATTTTGCCTTTGACGATCATCGGAGGCGGGACTCTAGTGATGGCCGCTGATCTGGCAGGTCGCTTGATCAATCCCCCTTTTGAGACGCCATTTGGGATACTGATGGCGTTGATCGGTGTGCCTTTTCTATTGGTCAAGATACGGAGGGAAGACTGATGAAAAAAACACTCTTTGTTTTTTTTCTACTGGTGATGGCCGCTTTTTTAGGAAGTGTCATGGTGGGAAAAACAATTTTATCCTTTCAGGCATTAGGGGCAATCTTTCAAGGAACGGCGTCTTCAAGTCAAGTACTGACGTTTACTGAGTTTCGACTGCCACGGGCTTGTCTGGCATTGATCGCCGGCGGTGCCTTTGGTTTTTCTGGATTTGTCTTGCAAGGGGTGACGAGAAATGAGCTGGCTGATGCAAGTATCGTAGGAATCAACAATGGCGCGGGTCTCTTTGTAATGATCTACTTAGGGTTTTATACCCAAGGATCGCAGCTTTTGCCTTTTGTTGGGATCATCGGTGGTTTATTAGCTGCATTACTGGTCTATTTGATTGCCTATAAGCACCACCAATTGTTGTCGATGGAGCGAGTGCTGCTGGCGGGAATCGCTGTCAATGCAGGGTTGGCGGCGGCTACCTTACTTTTTACGGTGGAATTATCAAAAGACCGCTATCGCTTTGTAGCAGCATGGCTTTCAGGTTCGATTTGGGGAACTTCTTGGCAGCAAATCACCAGTCTGCTTCCTTGGGTCATCGTATTGTCTGCCGCAGCGTTCTGGACCGTACCAAGGCTTAATTTACTTGGCTTTGGCGAGGAGCAGGCAATTAGCTTAGGGGTTTCTTTGACCCGTTTGCGGACGTGGTTTTTAGTGATCGCGGTTGGTTTGGCTGCCAGTACGGTTGGCTATACCGGTAATTTAGCCTTTGTTGGCTTATTAGCGCCTCATATCGCCAAGGGGCTCATCGGCAGAGAATCTCGCAGTGCCTTTTTCTTAGCCGGAATGATCGGCAGTCTGCTAGTCTTAGTCAGTGATACGATCGGCCGTTTACTATTGACAAGCGGTGAGATCCCAGCTGGTATCATCATTTCTATCGTAGGGGCACCGTACTTCGTCTACTTACTGATCCGACGCAAGGGGCGATAAGCAAAAAGTCATGATCATGCCAAGAAATCTGCGATTCTAGTTTGCTATTTGGACACAGTTTTTGGTACTATTTCTGAGAGGAGTGATCCAATGGAAAAACCAGTCATTAGAGAGCACATGATCCAAACATTAAAAAAAATGCCGATCAAGCAAAAGCAGCAGAAAGAAACGGTGATTTTGCAGTTGCTGTTTTCTTCTCAGATTTGGCAAAGGGCTGAGTCAGTAGGTGTGATCCGTTCGTTGCCATTTGAATTTGATACAGCGGCTATTTTTGCTAAAGGATTTGAACAAAACAAACGAATCGCAGTGCCGAAAGCACAACAAAAAAAATTGCAGTTTTATCATGTGGAGCCGGCAACGCGTTATGAAGCGTCGGCATTTGGGGTTGAAGAGCCGATCAGTGAGCAAGAAGCCCATCACTTGGATTTGCTGATTGTTCCGGGTTTGGCTTTTTCGAAAACAGGCTATCGCATCGGCTTTGGCGGCGGCTATTATGATCGTTTCTTGTCAGCTTTCGATGGCAAGACCGTTTCTTTGGTCTTCGGAGAGCAATTCAACGATCAATGGACACCAGATGTATTCGACATCCCAATCGATAAAATCTATACGGATTCGCTTATTCGCACGTAAAGGAGCACGTCAATGAATTCTCAAATGAAAAGATGGCTGAATCAGCCGGTCTTCACGTATCTATTTTTAGCTATCCAAACAATTGTGTTTATCTTAGGTTATTTTAGTCCCTCTATTCAATCAGGCGGGGTGATGTTTGGTCCATTTGTCGTCTATTTAAATGAATATTGGCGTTTCGTTACCCCAATCTTTCTACATTTCGGGTTGGCACATTTTGCGATCAACTCTGTGATTCTCTATTATATGGGGCAGCAAGTAGAAGCCATCTATGGTCATAGCCGCTTTTTTGCCTTGTATTTACTAAGCGGCATCATGGGCAATACCATGAGTTTCGCATTCAACCAAATAGGGGTTCAATCAGCAGGCGCTAGTACTTCTTTATTTGGACTTTTTGGGGCATTTTTGATCTTAGGTTGGCATTTTAGAAATGATTATCGCATCCAAGCAATGGTACGGCAATTTGCCTTATTCGTTGGATTGAACCTAGTTTTTGGGGTGTTTGATCAAACGATCGATATGTGGGGACACATTGGGGGGATCCTCGGTGGGTTATTGTTAGGGAATCTTTTGGCATTGCCAAAGAACTACGGAAAATATTCGATCCACACCAGAATCCTCTCTGGCGTACTCTTTGTTTTCTTATTGGCTATTTTTGTGATATATGGTTTTAAAAAATATTAATTACTTGTATAATAAGCAGGAAGTGGTTAAATGGAAACGTTATATGACGTACAACAATTACTGAAACAATTTGGTGTTTACGTATATGTCGGCAAGCGGATCTACGATATAGAACTGATGCAAATCGAGCTGAAGAACTTTTATGACAGTCGCTTGATAGATCGGGATGTATATCTGACTGCCCGGCGAATTCTTACGCGGGAGCATCGAATTGAAGAAAGCCGGGAGGAAAACAAGTGATGGACAAAAAAATCATCGGAATTGATTTAGGCGGAACAACTGTGAAATTCGCTATTTTAACGAGCGAAGGCGAGATTCAGCAAAAATGGAGTATTGACACCAATATTCTTGATGAAGGCTCACATATCGTGCCAGAAATCGTGGCATCGATCAATCATCGCCTAGAATTATATGGCTTACAGCCGGAAGCATTTATTGGTATTGGTATGGGGACACCAGGAAGTGTCGACCGTGACAAAGGAACCGTCATCGGTGCCTACAATCTGAACTGGAAAACACTTCAGCCAGTCAAAGAACTGATTGAAAAAGGCACAAAAATCCCGTTTGCCATCGATAACGATGCCAATGTAGCAGCTTTAGGTGAGCGTTGGAAAGGGGCAGGGGATAACAATCCTGATGTCATCTTTATCACACTAGGTACAGGTGTTGGCGGCGGTATCATCATGGAAGGGCAATTGCTTCATGGGGTTGCTGGTTGTGCCGGAGAAATCGGTCATATCACTGTTGATCCTGAGGGATTTGAATGTACTTGCGGCAAACGTGGTTGTTTAGAAACGGTTTCTAGTGCGACGGGTGTTGTGCGAGTTGCTCGACAGTTGGCAGAAGAATATGCTGGCGACTCGGCATTGAAACAACAGCTGGACAATGGGGAAGATGTTTCAAGTAAAGATATTTTTGAAGCAGCTCAAGCAAACGATCCATTTGGCTTGATGGTCGTTGATAAAGTGTGCTTCTACCTTGGGTTGGCATGCGGAAACCTAGGAAACACATTAAATCCATCAAGTATCGTTTTAGGTGGAGGCGTATCAGCAGCCGGTGAATTTTTACGTGAACGGGTTGCTGCCTACTTTGCTCAGTTTACCTTCCCACAGGTAACGGAAAGTACCGAAATCAAATTGGCAGAACTTGGGAATGACGCCGGTGTGATCGGGGCAGCATCATTAGCTTTGCAATTTGCAGCAAAAGCATAGATGCCAAGCTGCTAGGCAATGATACATTCAAGCAGCATACATCAAAAAAAGAATGATTGTTACAATAGAGAGGAATAGAAGAAATGACACCAATTATGTGGCTAAACTTGGTTTTGGGATTAATCATCTTAGCATTCGCTTTGAACTGGGCGTATTTTCAAATCATGGGACGCCGTTCAGCAACGATCATCTCAGAAGATGAATTCAAAGCAGGAATGAAGAAAGCCCAAGTGATCGATGTTCGGGAAAAAAATGAGTTTGACAGTGGACATATTTTAGGGGCGCGTAATATTCCCTTTACTGTTTTGACGAATTCCTTCAGCGCATTTCGTAAAGATCAACCGATCTACTTATATGACACGCGTAAATCGTTGAGCATTCGGGCAGCAAATAAATTACGCAAAGAAGGCTTTACCAATGTCTATATCCTAAAAGAAGGGTATGAAGGCTGGAGCGGCAAGACGAAAAAGAAAAATAGTTTATAAAACAGAGAACTCAAGGCAAAAGAACACAAGTAAATTTGAATGAGCGACGAAACACCAAACGGAGTGTTTCAAGTGAGGCATTATTCAATTTACATTGTGGGCTTTTGCCTTTATTTATAGAACTTTGGTCTATCAGTAAGGAGAGTGTGCATTGATCAAGCGAAAAAGAATTTATGAAGCGGCGGAAGCGACAGATGGCTATCGGGTATTGGTGGATCGCATCTGGCCTAGAGGAATGAAAAAGGAGACAGCTCAGGTCGATCTATGGCTCAAAGCAGTCGCACCAAGTACTGAATTGCGCAAATGGTTTGGGCATGATCCTGAACGTTTTGATGCGTTTAAAGACCGCTATCTACAAGAATTAGAGAAAACGCCAGCCAAAGATGCCTTGGCACAGTTAAAAACGTTGGTTGCTGAACAAGAGACTGTGACCTTACTATACGGAGCGAAAAATGAAGAACAAAATCAAGCCGTGTTTTTGCAGGACTTACTGGAGAAGGAAGAATGATACCTAAAAGAGCCGCCAGCCTATTGAAGGCTGACGGCTCTTTTGTAGCAAATGATTAACGGGCAACGCTTTTACGCATCGCACGTTTCCGTTTTTCATCATGATCCGCTTGTTGTTCATCAATTGGATCAATCACTTGTTTCTTGACCGTCATAACAACACTTGCAGCTGCAGCAACCGTTGCGACTGTTCCTACTAAAAATCCTGAAAGAAATCGTTTCATCATTAAACACCTCGCCTTTAGTTATAGGTTCATTATGAATGAAAACGGAAAAAATATCAAAAAAAATCACTTTTGGGATTGAAAACGCTTGAAATAATTTAGTAAATATTTTACAATAAGTTTACTAAAAAGAAAGTAGGAGTGAGAAAAATGGAGCAATTGCAACAGATCTTTATTGATAAATTTGGAACAGCAGGCACAGGCGTGTATTTTGCGCCAGGGAGAATCAACTTGATCGGTGAACACACAGATTACAATGGCGGTTATGTTTTCCCGGCGGCAATCACATTAGGGACGTATGCAGTAGCACGAAAACGTGAAGACCAGTTGATCCAACTCTATTCAGAGAATTTTCCAGAAAAAGGCGTAATTTCCTTTTCGTTAGATGAGCTGGATTACCGAAAAGAAGATGATTGGACAAACTATCCAAAAGGGGTCGTTCGTTTCCTAAAAGAAGCGGGACAAGGGATCGATCGTGGCTTTGACATCGCTTTTTATGGCAACATTCCCAATGGCGCAGGTCTTTCTTCCTCTGCATCGATTGAATTGCTGACGGGAGTTTGTCTAAAAGATCTCTTTGATTTAACCCTGACGACCTTGGACTTAGTTAAAATCGGCAAAAAAGTCGAAAATGAGTTTATTGGCGTTAACTCAGGGATCATGGATCAATTTGCGATCGGAATGGGTCAAAAAGACCATGCATTGCTTTTAGATACGAACACTTTAAATTATGAAGTCGTACCAGCGGCATTTGGCGATTATGTCGTAGCGATCATGAATACCAATAAGCGCCGCGAATTGGCTGATTCTAAATACAATGAACGACGTGCAGAATGTGAAGAAGCATTAGCTCGTTTGCAAAAATCATTAGCCATTGATTCATTGGGCGCATTAGACGAAGCAACCTTTTTTGCAAATACAGCATTGATCGATGATCCACTTTTGATCAAACGGGCGAAACATGCAGTGACGGAAAACCAACGGACATTAAAAGCAAAAGCCGCTTTGACTGCTGGTGATCTTGAAGAATTCGGCCAGTTGTTAAATGCCTCCCATGCTTCATTGCGGGATGATTATGAAGTGACAGGGCGTGAACTAGATACATTAGTCGCAGCTGCTCAAGCGCATCCTGCTGTTTTAGGTGCGCGGATGACTGGTGCGGGCTTTGGCGGCTGCGGGATCGCATTGGTCAAAGCAAGTGAATGGGCTGATTTTGAAGCGTCCGTCAAAGCAATCTATTTAGCAGAAATCGGCTACGCAACCGACATTTATCAAGCAAGTATTGATGATGGTGCACGAAAACTGTAGAATAAGAAACGATGAAGGAATGAAGAAAGAAGGCTGAAAATATGGCGATTTTAGTATTAGGAGGAGCCGGCTATATCGGTTCTCATGCAGTCGATCAATTGATCGGACAAGGAAAACAAGTCGTTGTCGTTGACAATTTGCTGACAGGACATCGCAAAGCGATCCATCCAGCAGCAACCTTTTATGAAGGAGATATTCGCGACAAAGCATTTTTACAATCGGTATTTGAAAAAGAAACGATCGATGGCGTGATTCACTTTGCTGCCAGCTCTTTGGTGGGAGAATCCGTAGAAAAACCATTGAAGTATTTCAACAATAATGTGTATGGGATGCAGGTCCTCTTAGAAGTGATGAACGAACATCAAGTGAAACATATCGTCTTTTCCTCTACAGCAGCAACTTATGGGGAACCTGACCATAGTCCAATCACGGAAGAAACCCCAACAAATCCTAAAAATCCATATGGCGAAAGCAAGTTGATCATGGAAAAAATGATGCGTTGGTGCGATGAAGCCTATGGAATGAAGTATGTCGCATTGCGTTATTTCAATGTGGCTGGCGCGAAGTCGGATGCTTCGATCGGTGAAGACCATGATCCAGAAACACACTTAGTACCGATCATCTTGCAAGCTGCTTTAGGACAACGCAAAGAGGTAGCGATTTTTGGGGAGGATTACGATACTCCAGATGGTACTTGTGTCCGCGATTATGTCCATGTTGAAGATCTGATCGCTGCTCACCTGTTGGCATTAGAATTTTTACAAAAAGGCAATGAGAGCAATGTCTTCAATCTAGGCAGCAATCATGGGTACTCTGTGAAAGAAATGGTGGAAGCTGCCCGCAATGTAACGAAAAAAGAGATCCCTGCCAGAGTGGCGCCGCGCCGTGCCGGTGATCCAAGTACCTTAGTGGCATCGAGTGAAAAAGCACGAAAGGTTTTAGGCTGGAAACCAGTCTATACCGACGTCGAAGCAATCATCGAGACTGCTTGGAATTGGCATGTCAGCCATCCAAATGGGTATCAAGGGCAGGAGGAATAACCAATGACGATCAGCCAAACAATCAGCGATTTCGTCACTTTAGCAATCAAGGCTGGCGGCTGGATGGAAATGGATCGTATTTATTTGCAAAACCGAGTACTAGCCATGATCGGGGAAGCTGTTTTTGAGCCTAGCGAAATTCGTTCTGTTGCTCGTTCCTCGATTGAATTGATGGACGAACTAGTGGCATGCGCTTTGAGCAATCAGCAAATTGGTGATTCTCAAGCAGAAAGAGAAATCTTTGAAGCCCAGTTGATGGACTTTTTGACGCCACCACCTTCAGTAGTCAATGCTTTTTTTGCGCAGCATTATGCCAATGATCCTAAAGAAGCGACGGATTATTTCTTTGAGCTGTGCCGTCAAAATGATTACATCAAGACTCGGGCCATCGCAAAGAATATCGTGTTCCCAGTTGATACCGAATATGGGGAGATCGAGATCACGATCAATTTATCAAAACCTGAAAAAGATCCCAAGCAAATTGCCCAAGAAGGAGCCGCTGCTTCTGTAGATTATCCGAAATGTATGTTGTGTTTGGAAAATGAAGGCTACCAAGGACGAGTCAATTATCCAGCACGGACCAACCATCGGATCATTCGCATGAATTTGGATAATGAAGCATGGGGCTTTCAATATTCCCCATACGCCTATTACAATGAGCATTCGATTTTTCTCTCTTTAGATCATCGTCCTATGAAAATCAATTTGCAAACCTTTGCTCGCTTGTTGCAGATCATTGAAGTGATGCCGCATTATTTTGTCGGGTCCAATGCCGATCTGCCGATCGTTGGGGGTTCGATCTTGTCTCATGACCATTATCAAGGGGGACGGCACACGTTTGCCATGGCAAAAGCGCCGATCGAGCAACGCTTTTCTTTGACTGGTTTTCCTGATGTCGCTGCGGGGATCGTGAAGTGGCCAATGTCGGTGATACGACTACAAGCGAAAAACAAACAAAAATTAGCCGCCGCTTGCCAATATATGTTAGCCCAATGGCAACAGTACTCAGATCCAAGTGTTTCGATCACTGCCTTTTCAGAAGATGGAACGCCTCATCATACGGTGACACCGATCGCACGCAAGCAAGGAGAGCTGTTTGAAATGGACTTAGTCTTGCGGGATAATAATGTTTCCGAAGAACATCCTGACGGCATTTTTCATCCGCATCAAGAAGTGCAGCATATCAAAAAAGAAAATATCGGATTGATTGAAGTCATGGGCTTGGCAGTTCTCCCACCGCGTTTAGCTCCGGAACTAGAAGAAGTGACTGCTTATCTATTGGATCAGCCCAATCAGATCGCGGCATACCATATTCCTTGGGCAGATGCGATCAAAGCCCAGCACCCAGAATGCAATGCCGAAAACGTGTCGCAGATTTTACGTCATGCATTAGGGGAAGTCTTTACACAAGTATTGACGCATGCAGGCGTCTTCAAACGAGACCAGACAGGACAAGCGGCCTTTGCTCGCTTTATAGCTACTTTATAAAAAAGTTCCCCGCAAAAAAAGGAGGCTGGAAGATGGCAACGATCAAAGATATTGCACAACAGGCTGGCGTCTCGCCAGCCACTGTATCACGGGTGCTGAATTACGATTCAGAATTATCGGTCAGCTCTGAAACCAAAGAGAAAATTTTTAAAGCCGCAGAAGCACTCAATTACACAAAACATAAAAAGAAGAGTCAGCCGGAAACCAGTAGTATGCGCTTGATCCAATGGTTTGATACCGAGGAAGAATTAGCGGATCTTTACTACTTAGCGATCCGTATCGGGATTGAAAATAAAACCGAAGAATTAGGGATTCGGTTGCTGAAAGAATCTTATGAAGGATTGACTGATACCGCCGTCGATGGAACGATTGCACTAGGAAAATTCGATGATCACCAGATTCGACAATTGAAAAAAAGCCAATCCAATTTGTTGATGGTCGATTTTGACGCATTGGCCCAGGGCGTCAATTCTCTGGTGGTGGACTTTCAACAAGCGGTGGATTTAGTGATCGATGACTTTATTGCAAAAGGCCACCAAAGGATCGGTTTGTTATCAGGCGTTGAGTTTACCAAGGATCATCACCAAGAAATCGAAGACCCTCGGCGCCGGATTTTTGAGGAACGGCTTCGCCGGTTGAAGTTGCACCACCCGCAATATCATCTCAGCGCACCGTTTACAGTAGAGGGCGGTTATGAGGCGATGAAAGAGTATTTGCAGCAAAACAAAGAGTTGCCAAGTTCTCTATTTGCTTCCAGTGATGCCTTAGCGATTGGCGCTATGCGTGCTTTGCAAGAAAAAAACATCAAGATTCCTGAGGAGATCGCAATTATCGGCTTCAATGATGTCAGTGTTGCAAAGTACGTCTTTCCGACTCTGTCAACCATCAAAGTTCATACGGAATGGCTGGGAGAGTTGGCAGTGACGACCTTGCTGGATATTATTACGAATGCAGCACCCGTTCCTCGCAAAGTTACGATCGCAACGGAACTGATTACGCGCCAGTCTTCCTAGCAACCAGTTGAATCACCGAAGGATGTCGTTACACACGCAACTGAGTTTTAATGGAATAACAAAAAATGCATATCGCCTTACCCGAACCTTTAACCAGCCTCGTCGGTTTGCAGCTGCAGCCGCGCTTGCTTTTTTCAAAGGTTCGGGTATTGTTGTCCTATTGCTTTTTTTCTAAACGCAGGCATCTTTTTGGAGACTTGGTTGGGCATTTGATTAGAATATGGTAGAATATGAGAGAGTTTTTTGAATGGGGAGAAGATAGATGAAAACATTAGCGATTGATACCTCAAACCAGACACTGGCGGTTGCGGTGGTCGATGGTCAAGAAGTGTTGGGACAAAGCCAGACGATGGCGATCAAAAACCACAGCACAGCATTGATGCCTGCCATTGATGGATTGATGCAAGCGGTGGGGATGGCCTCTAAAGAGCTGGAGCAAATCGTTGTTGCGAAAGGTCCTGGTTCTTATACAGGTTTGCGAATCGGCGTCACAACAGCAAAAACGCTGGCACAAACATTGAACATCCCGCTGATTGGTGTTTCTAGTTTGAAAACAGTCGCTGCCAATTGCGTGGGCGTATCGCAAGTGATCGTTCCGTTGTTTGACGCTCGCCGTCAAAATGTATACGCAGGTGCCTACCAATGGCATAATGGGACCTTAGAAACAAGGATCAAAGACCAGCATATCTCACTGTCTGAGTTGTTGACCCAGCTAAAAGCAGTCGATAGTCAAGAAGTGCTATTTGTCGGCGCCGATACCATCAAATTTAAAGACATGATCGAGGCGGAACTGCCGACAGCCCATATCAATCAAGTGTCGTTATGGAATTACCCGAATGGCGTGGTTTTAGCTGCTATTGCGAAAGAAGAAGCGCCGGTAGCTTCGATCCATGATTTTGTACCAGACTATTTAAAATTAGTTGAAGCCGAAGAAAAATGGTTAGCCTCGCATGAACCGGGAGTGGATGCCTATGTTGAAAAAATTTAAAACGATGACGGGAAAGCTGGCTCTTTTCCGTCAGATTCAATACCCAGAGCGTAAAAAAGAGATACGAGGGGAAACATACGTTGTTCGTGAATTAGTCGGTGATGACATTAAAGAGCTGCTGCAGGTGGAGCGTCTCGTGTATGCTGGGGAACTGCCTTGGACCAAGAGCGCCTTTTTGTCAGAACTTTATTCACGGGTCAAACATCTTTATTTGGGCATCTTGCATAATGAGCGGATGATTGGGTTTATCGGGGTGCGGATTTTAGGCGCTGATGCCCATATCACCAATATCGCGATCATTCCTGATTATCAAGGAAAAGGGATCGGTTCTTTCTTGCTAGGAGAAATCGAACGTTATGCAAGGAAAAACAAATGCGACCGTTTGACATTAGAAGTTCGCCTGGGCAATCGTGATGCGCAACGTTTGTATCGGACCCTCGGGTTTGTTTCACAGGCGATCAAAACGGCGTACTACACCGAAGGCAATGAAGACGCATTGGATATGGTGAAATTTTTAAATGACTAACGAACAAGCAGATCAAACGATCCCGACACCGCAAATGCTTTGGTCATTGGCAGATCAGAGCTATCCCTTTGGCTCGCCTTGGAATGTGCAGCAATTTCAACAAGATTTGCAAAACAGCAACAGTCGCTATTTGTTCCGTTATGGAAAAACTAATCAAGAGCTGATTGGGTTTCTCTGTTTTCAGCAAGTGCTGGATGAAGCAGAGCTGTTTAATGTAGCGGTTTTACCAGCATATCAAGGGCAAGGTTTGGCGAAAGAATTGTTGAAACGAATGGAAACGATCGTGGAACAAACTGATGGTCGGCGAATCTATCTTGAAGTGCGCGTGTCGAATTTGCAAGCACAAGCTCTTTATTTACGTATGGGCTATACAGTCATCGGTCGTAGAAAAAAATATTACAGTCATCCTGAAGAGGATGCGTTGATTATGGAAAAGAAAGTAGGCGGACAAAAATCAAATGAATGAGTTGATTTTAGCCATTGAAAGCAGTTGTGATGAAACAAGTGTGGCAGTGATTAAAAACGGTGACACCATTTTAAGTAACATTGTTGCTTCGCAGATCAAGAGCCACCAGCGCTTCGGCGGTGTCGTACCAGAAGTCGCTAGTCGTCACCATGTTGAACAGATTACTTTATGCATCGAGGAAGCATTGACACAGGCCGACACACAGCCTGAAGAATTATCAGCTGTTGCTGTCACCTATGGTCCAGGGTTGGTTGGGGCATTATTGATTGGACTTTCTGCAGCGAAAGCCTTTGCCTGGGCCCACAGCTTACCACTGATTCCGGTCAATCACATGGCAGGACATATTTATGCAGCTCGTCTAGTGAAGCCATTGGTTTTTCCTTTAATGGCATTATTGGTCAGCGGTGGCCACACCGAATTGGTGTATATGGCAGAAGATGGCTCTTTTGAGATCATCGGTGAAACGAGAGATGATGCCGCTGGAGAAGCCTATGACAAAGTCGGTCGTGTTCTGGGTTTGCCTTATCCTAGTGGAAAAGAAATTGATCGCCTTGCGCATCTAGGCAGTGATACGTATCACTTTCCTCGAGCAATGATACAAGAAGATAATTTTGATTTTAGTTTCAGTGGCTTGAAGAGTTCTTTTATCAATTTTGTGCATAATGCACAGCAAAGAGAGGAAGCTTTGTCAGTAGAAAATCTAGCAGCTAGTTTCCAAGCCAGCGTTGTCGAAGTATTGGTTCATAAAACGTTGCGGGCATGCCAAGCCTATCCAGTAAACCAGCTGATCGTCGCTGGCGGGGTCGCCGCGAATCAAGGGTTGCGTGACGCTTTACAAGAAGCGATGCAGGAATTGCCGGAAGTGGAATTGTTGATTCCACCATTGCGTCTTTGCGGAGATAATGCGGCCATGATTGGTGCCTATGCCCATGTTGCGTTGAAAAAGCAGCGCTTAGCAGATCTTTCATTGAATGCTGATCCAAGTGTCAGCTTTGCCCATCCGATTTCTTAAGATGATAGCACCTAAGATCCGTTCTTAGGTGTTTTTTTGTTTCATTTATGAGCAAACAGAAGATTTCGTTGTATTTTATTTCATAATTTGATATCATTGTGTATATTTATTAATTAATGAAGGGGCGGGTATGCAATGACATCGGTTTTTAAAGGACGCAGTTTTTTAGCAGAAAAGGATTTTACTAAAGAAGAACTACAATATTTGATTGATTTTTCCCAGCACTTGAAAGGGATGAAGGCCAACAATCAACCACATCGTTATTTAGATGGTAAAAACATTGCACTTTTGTTTGAAAAGAATTCGACACGGACGCGAGCAGCCTTTACGGTTGCAGCGGTAGATCTGGGGGCGCATCCGGAATTTTTAGGGGCCAATGATATTCAGTTGGGGTCTAAAGAATCCGTTGAAGATACCGCCAAAGTATTCGGCCGTATGTTTGACGGGATCGAGTTTCGCGGCTTTAGCCAACAGGTTGTCGAAGATCTGGCCAGCTATTCAGGCGTACCTGTTTGGAATGGCTTAACGGATGAATGGCATCCAACGCAAATGATCGCTGACTTTTTGACCATTCAAGAAAACTTCGGTGAGCTGACTGGCTTGACCATCGCATACTGTGGGGATGGGCGCAACAATGTCGCCAATTCTTTGTTAGTGACCAGTGCGATTTTAGGGGTCAATATTCATGTCGTCACCCCAAAGGCCTTGCAGCCAGAAGCAACCATCATCGCACAGGCACAAGCCTATGCCAAGGAATCTGGGGCAAAGATTTTGGTGACTGATGATGTGGATCAAGGTGTTCTAGGCGCCGATGTCGTGTATACCGATGTTTGGGTATCAATGGGTGAAGAAGAAAAATTCCAAGAACGGATCGAACAGCTGCTGCCGTATCAAGTAAACCAATCGTTGATGAAAAAAACCCAAAATGATCAAGTGATTTTTATGCACTGTTTGCCGGCTTTTCATGATGATCAGACCACGTATGGCAAAAAAGCAGCGCAGGCGTATGGAATTTCTGAGATGGAAGTCACTGATGAGGTCTTTCGCAGTAAGTATGCCCGTCAATTTGATCAAGCCGAAAATCGTTTGCACTCAATCAAAGCAATCATGGCAGTGACTGCCGGAGATCTATTTATTCCTAAAGTATAAAATAATTTTTTTTGAAAATGCCAAAATCTCGCTAGCCAAACAAACATTTCTTTGCTATACTTTCTGGGAAGTAAATAGCCTTGATTTGATGAAACAAGAGAAGTAGCGATTCGAGTATCAGTTAGCGAGTTCGGGGTGGTGGAAGCCGAATTGATCAGATTGTGAAACGCACTTGTGAGAATTTGCCAAGCAAACGGAATTCTGCCGTTATCAGAAAAAAGTGGGTCCGAAAAGGACAATCAGAGTGGTACCGCGGGAAATCTCGTCTCTAGTGCATGTTATGCGCTAGAGGCTTTTTTGTTTTTATCAATCATTTCTTGCATGAAAAACATACAGCTGTTTGCTTGCTTCAAACAACGTTTCATCAATACATGGGCTCAGTCATTATAGGAGGGATACTATGAATAACAAAGAAATCGTCGCACAAGCGATCCATCAAGTAGTAAAAGAAGATCTATCGATTGAACAAGTTCAGCAATTACTGGAAAATCCAAAGTCAGCCGACCATGGGGATGTGGCATTCCCAGCCTTCTCGCTAGCAAAAGTCTATCGGAAAGCGCCGCAGCAAATTGCCGCAGACTTAGCAGAAAAAATCGATCAAGCGTCTTTTGAAAAAATTGAAGTGGTCGGTCCGTATTTAAACTTCTTTATGGATAAAAAAGCAATTTCTGCCCATGTCTTAGAGCTGGTTCTCAAAGAAAAAAATCATTTTGGCGATCAAACCATCGGCAATCAGCAAGCAGTACCGATCGACATGTCTTCACCAAACATTGCCAAACCAATTTCAATGGGGCATTTGCGTTCCACTGTGATTGGTAACTCGATCGGCTTTATTTTAGAAAAAATCGGTTATCAGCCAATTCGCATCAACCATTTAGGCGACTGGGGCACACAATTTGGGAAATTGATCGTTGCCTATAAAAAATGGGGGTCAGAAGAAGCGGTCAAAGCGGAACCAATCAACGAACTGTTACGTTTGTATGTTGATTTTCATGAAGCTGCCGAGACAGATAAACAATTAGAAGATGATGCGAGAGCTTGGTTCAAGAAACTAGAAGATGGTGACCAAGAAGCAATGGATTTGTGGCAATGGTTCCGTGATGAATCATTAAAAGAATTCAATAAAATCTACGATATGTTGGAAGTTTCCTTTGATTCATTGAATGGCGAAGCTTTCTATAATGATAAAATGACAGAAGTCGTGGAATTATTAGAAGAAAAACACTTGCTGAAAGAAGACCAAGGGGCAGAAATCGTTGATTTGGCTACCTATGACTTAAATCCAGCCTTGATCCGCAAATCCGATGGTGCGACCCTTTACATCACACGGGACATGGCTGCCGCATTGTACCGCAAACGGACCTACAACTTTGCAAAATCATTGTACGTGGTAGGGAATGAACAAAGTTATCACTTCAAACAATTAAAAGCTGTTTTGAAGGAAATGGGCTTTGAGTGGGCAGATGATATGACCCACGTACCATTTGGGTTGATCACCAAAGATGGGAAAAAACTGTCTACAAGAAAAGGCAAGATCGTTCTTTTAGAAGAAGTATTGAATGAAGCGATCGATTCAGCAAAAGAACAAATCACTGAAAAGAACCCAACCCTTGAAAACAAAGAAGAAGTAGCAAAACAAGTTGGTGTCGGGGCAGTCGTTTTCCACGATTTGAAAAATGACCGTTTGAATAATTTCGACTTTACGCTAGAAGAAGTTGTCCGTTTTGAAGGAGAGACCGGTCCTTACGTGCAATACTCTCATGCCCGTGCCATGAGCATTCTTGAAAAAGCCAACTTTGATCCCGCTGCTGTCAGCAGTCTGGCATTGGCAGACGCTGAGAGCTGGGAAGTTATCAAATTGATCCAACGCTACCCAGAAACGGTCATGCAAGCGGCGGAAAAATATGAACCATCCGTCATTGCCAAACATGCCATTAAATTGGCACAGGCCTTTAATAAGTATTATGCCAATGTGAAAATCTTGGCTGAGGATGCGGAAAAAGACGCACGTCTGGCTCTGGTTTATGCAGTAACTACTTTATTGAAAGAAGATTTACGGTTGCTTGGTTTACATGCACCTGACAAAATGTAACAAAAAAGCTGTGCCTCTTGTTTCGACAAGGGCACAGCTCTTTTTGTAGTGAAAATACAGATAGGGCACATTTGTTCAGTGTTTTATAAGACCGCGTGGTTTCTGATAAATTGATAAAATGATTCGGCGTCTTCGTCGCTGCGGGAAATCACCGCTACTGTATCAAAACCCGCCAACGAGCATACTTTTTCTGGCATGGTCACTTCATCGATCGCTGCCGAAAGCAAAGGCGCATTGTCCGCAACGGTGTGGATCAAGGTCATGAATTGCACACGATCTACTTTAGTGACAACGTCTTCGATCATCTGTATCAAGCGCTGCTCTTCTTCTTTTTCATCCTCAGAAGCTTGCATTCCTTGAAAAATGACAAACTTTGTCTGACCTGACTCATCAGGTACTTTCACGATTTTCAAATCACGAATATCGCGAGAAATGGTCGCTTGCGTGGCGGAGACTCCTTGGACTTCCAATTGCTGCAATAATTCTTCTTGCGTGCGTACAGTATGTTCAGTAATGATTTGTCTAATAAGTAAATGGCGATCAGCTTTTCGCATAGGCAAACTCCTTTAAGCATGATTGATTAAGTCAGCCTTATCATAGCAGATAACACCGAAAAAACCTAGATATAATAAGAAAAGAATTAGAACGTTAAAAAAAAGCCGAACCACGAATCGTAGTTTTTCATTTGAATCAGTTGCATTTCTTTTTTAGCTACTGTATACTGTTTAAGGCGTGAGTTTTTCACGTCAATCCCACATCTTGTTCCATCTGCGAAGCGGTGCTGATCAATTCAGTTCTTCAAGGAGTAAAAGAGCAAGAGAGGAAAACAAAAAAACCAAATTGGAGGAAACACAACATGGCAGTAATCTCAATGAAACAATTACTAGAAGCCGGCGTACACTTTGGTCACCAAACTCGTCGCTGGAACCCAAAAATGAAGAAATATATCTTCACAGAAAGAAACGGCATCTACATCATTGATTTGCAAAAAACAGTGAAATTAGTAGACGCAGCTTACGACTACATGAAAAATGTTGCTGAAGAAGGCGGCGTTGCATTATTCGTAGGTACTAAAAAACAAGCACAAGAAGCAATCAAAGAAGAAGCAATCCGTTCAGGTCAATACTATGTTAACCATCGTTGGTTAGGTGGAACTTTGACAAACTGGGAAACAATCCAAAAACGTGTTGCTCGTTTGAAACAAATCAACAAAATGGAAGAAGATGGCACATTTGCTGTTCTTCCTAAAAAAGAAGTCGTTGGCTTGAACAAAGAGCGCGAACGTCTTGAAAAATTCTTAGGCGGTATCGCTGATATGCCAAGAATTCCAGATGTAATGTACGTTGTTGACCCACGTAAAGAACGTATCGCGATCCAAGAAGCACGCAAATTAAATATCCCAATCGTAGCGATGGTCGATACAAACTGTGATCCAGACGAAATCGATGTTGTTATCCCATCAAATGATGACGCTATTCGTGCCGTTAAATTGATCACTGCGAAAATGGCAGATGCTTTCATCGAAGGTAACCAAGGCGAAGACCAAGTAGCAGAAGAAGATTTTGCTGCTGAATCAACAGAAAACGCAACTTCAATCGAAGAAATCGTTGATGTTGTCGAAGGCGACAACGCATCAGCTGAATAATAAATGATGGAGCTGTTTCAAAGGCTAGGCGCCAAGCCTCACTCTCCTTTGAAACAGCTTTTTTTAAAGACAAGCAATCTTGTTTAAAAACATTTAGGAGGAAACAAAAAATGGCAGAAGTAACAGCTAAATTAGTAAAAGAATTACGCGATATGACTGGTGTAGGAATGATGGACGCAAAACGTGCATTAGTTGAAGTAGAAGGCGACATCGAAAAAGCCGTAGACTTATTACGTGAAAAAGGTATGGCAAAAGCTGCGAAGAAAAACGACCGTATTGCTGCTGAAGGTTTAGCATCTGTAGCGATCAACGGCAACACAGCAGCAATCGTTGAAGTGAACTCAGAAACTGACTTCGTTTCTAAAAACGAAATGTTCCAAGACTTAGTAAAAGAAATCGCTGAAGTAATCGCAGCAAACAAACCAGCTGATATGGATGCTGCTTTAAAATTAGAAACTTCTAAAGGCACAATGGATGCTGCGTTGATCGAAGCAACACAAGTAATCGGAGAAAAAATCAGCTTCCGTCGTTTTGAAGTTGTTGAAAAAGATGACAATGCTGCATTCGGCGGATACCTACACATGGGCGGACGTATTGCTGTATTGACAGTTCTTGAAGGAACAACTGACGAATCAGTTGCGAAAGATGTTGCGATGCACGTTGCAGCGATCAACCCTCGCTACGTGAACGAAGCACAAATCTCTCAAGAAGAATTGGATCATGAAAAACAAGTCTTGACAGAACAAGCATTGAACGAAGGCAAACCAGCGAACATCGTTGAAAAAATGGTTGAAGGACGCTTGAAGAAATTTAAAGCAGAAATCGCTTTGGTTGACCAACCATTCGTTAAAGACCCAGATATGACAGTTGAAAAATATGTTGCATCAAAAGGCGCAACTGTGAAATCTTTTGTCCGCTTTGAAGTCGGCGAAGGTATCGAAAAACGCGAAGACAACTTCGTTGAAGAAGTAATGAGCCAAGTGAAAAAATAATTCTGTTCCTCGAACAGATGGGAACGCATGGAAGTGCGCTCCCTTTTTTTAAGCAAAAACGGTTTTTGAAGAAATAGTGTAGATAATTTTCAACGAAAGAGCACCAATATGCTACAATAGTATTGGAGAATGTACGGAGGAATCATGATGGGCAAACCAAAATATCAACGTGTTGTATTAAAATTAAGTGGTGAAGCATTAGCGGGTGACGAAGGCTTTGGGATCAAACCACCGACGATCCAAGAGATCGTTAAAGAGATCAAGGAAGTCCACGAATTAGGTGTACAGATGGCAATCGTGGTCGGCGGCGGGAACATTTGGCGTGGACAAATCGGTGCGCAAATGGGGATGGAAAGAGCCCAAGCTGATTACATGGGCATGTTAGCGACTGTGATGAATGCTTTAGCATTACAAGATACACTAGAAAACGCTGGTGTACCAACGCGTGTCCAAACTTCGATCGAAATGCGTCAAATCGCAGAACCTTATATTCGTCGCAGAGCAGAACGTCACTTAGAAAAAGGGCGGGTCGTCATTTTTGCCGGCGGAACCGGAAACCCTTATTTCTCAACTGATACGACCGCAGCCTTACGGGCAGCTGAAATCAACGCCGATGTCATTTTGATGGCAAAAAACAATGTTGATGGCGTCTACTCAGCAGATCCTAAAACGGATCAAAGTGCTGTGAAATTTGAAGAATTGACTCATTTAGAAGTCATTTCTAAAGGATTGCAAGTAATGGATTCAACCGCAAGTTCATTAAGTATGGACAACGATATTCCATTAGTCGTATTCAACTTGAATGAGCATGGAAACATTCGCCGCGCCATTTTAGGTGAACATATTGGAACGACAGTAAGGGGGAAATAACATGGCTGACAAAATTTTAACAGAAGCAAAAGACAAAATGAAAAAAGCAGCAGAAAACTTGCAGCGGGAATTAGGACAAATCCGTGCTGGCCGCGCGAACGCGAGCATCTTAGACCGCGTAATGGTTACTTATTATGGTGTACCAACACCCTTGAACCAAATGGCTTCAATTACGATTCCAGAAGCAAGAATTTTGATGATCACACCTTTTGACAAAACAATGATCCAAGAAGTAGAAAAAGCTATCATGCAAAGTGATGTGGGGATTACACCTGCCAATGATGGAACGGTCATTCGTTTGGTGATTCCTCAATTAACGGAAGAACGCCGTAAAGAATTAGCAAAAGATGTGAAAAAAGAAGCTGAAAATGCGAAAATCGCCGTCCGTAACATTCGTCGGGATGCCATGGAAGCTTACAAGAAACAAGAAAAAGCTGGCGATATCACAGAAGATGATTTGCGGGAATCTGAAAAAGAAGTGCAGACTGCTACAGATAACAGCATCAAAGAAATCGATGCCATCGCAGCTGAAAAAGAACAAGAATTACTTGAAGTTTAAAAGGAATGACGAAGAGTCGCTTCAGCGGCTCTTTTTTTATGGGCGAAAGTAGCTCATGTACTTGAATATGACAGCTGTTTTTTTGTTTTTTCTTAATATAGAAATCTTTTCTTGGTTTTCATAGGCAAGAAATCTGATTATTGTTATAATGTAAAAGATGAATTTCAAGAATTGGAAGAGGAGCGAATACGATGCTGCGTTTTTTTCCACAAAAAGACAAATATATCAAAGAAGCGGCTGAACATGAATTTGATCCATCACTGCCGATTCCCCAACACATCGCGATCATTATGGATGGCAACGGCAGATGGGCGCAAAATCGGCGCTTGCCAAGAGTAGCTGGCCACAAAGAAGGCATGGAGACGGTAAAGAAAATCACGAAACACGCTTCACACTTAGGTGTGAAGGTATTGACGCTTTATGCATTTTCGACAGAGAATTGGAAACGGCCAAACGAAGAAGTAGACTTTTTGATGCAACTGCCCGTCGACTTTTTCGACACCTTTGTTCCTGAGCTGATCAAAGAAAATGTTCAAGTCAAAGTGATGGGGTTCACGGATTCTTTACCCGCGCATACACAAGAAGCGGTCAAGCGAGCGATCGACCAAACCAAAGATAACACCGGGATGATCTTGAATTTTGCTTTAAATTACGGCAGCCGCGCGGAAATTTTGACAGCTGTCCAAGCACTTTATGAAGAACTTTCAGCTTCCGGCGAAGCCCTACCAGAGCTCACGGAAGACATGCTGGGGACGCATTTGATGACTGGTTTTTTACCAAACGCGTTACGTGATCCTGAATTGGTGATTCGAACGAGTGGTGAGGAACGTATCAGTAATTTCTTATTATGGCAGATTGCATACAGCGAGTTATTCTTTACAAAAGCGCTCTGGCCTGATTTCGATTCTGCGTTATTAGAGGACGCGATTGGGAGCTTTCAACAACGAAACCGGCGTTTTGGCGGTTTGAAAACGAAGGAGGAAGAAGAGTGAGACAACGTGTAATCACTGCGGTCGTCGCATTAGCCTTTTTCCTGCCAATTATTTATATTGGCGGCATTGCCGTCGAATTGCTGGCAGCAGCAATGGCAGGAATTGGTGTTTATGAATTATTTCGAATGAAAGGATTAGCTATTTTCAGTTTTGAAGGAATTCTTTCAATCCTCGGAGCGGTAATCTTAGTTTTGCCTCAAGAACGCTGGTTTTTCTTTTTGCCAGAGGGGACAGATAAAAGTGCCTTGTTTTATCTGATCGTTCTTTTGTTACTAGGGATCGCGGTTATTTCGAAAAATACGTATACCATCGATGAAGCTGGCTTTCCGGTGATCGTTAGCTTATATACCGGTGTCGGGTTTGAACGTTTTTTGACGGCACGGTCAGCAACGGATGGCTTAGTCGTTTTAGTTTTCGGTCTCTTTATCGTGTGGGCAACGGATATTGGGGCATACATGGTGGGACGACGTTACGGTCAACGAAAATTATGGCCGGAGATTTCTCCTAATAAAACCATCGAAGGGGCCCTAGGCGGGATTGCTGCTGCGGTGGTCGTAGCTGGTTTGTATCTATTAGCATTTCCTGGGAAAGATTATTTTGGACACGGTAGTGCCATGATGATTTTATTGACGGTCCTCTTTTCGATCGCTGGGCAATTTGGTGATTTAGTGGAATCGGCGATCAAACGTCATTATGGCGTAAAGGATTCAGGAAATATCCTGCCAGGTCACGGGGGAATCTTAGATCGCTTCGACAGCATGTTGTTTGTGTTTCCAATCATGTATTTATTTGGCGTCTTTTAGAAAATATTTAAGAAGTGCAGGCTTGGCTTGCGCTTCTTTTTTTAAATTCTTGTTACAACGGGAATGTGAGTTCCTCAACGGGAACCGGTGTGATAAAATAAGGAAAGGCTGCCCTGAATGAGAGGGATGCTGTGAAAGAGAGGAACGAGCATGAAAACGATACTTGTATTTATCATTATCTTTTCCGTGGTGGTAGTGATTCACGAATTCGGACACTACTTCTTTGCAAAACGGGCAGGTATTTTAGTAAGAGAGTTTGCCATCGGTATGGGGCCTAAATTGTTCGCGCATCAAGCGAAAGATGGGACGACCTACACGATTCGGATGCTGCCATTAGGCGGGTATGTCCAAATGGCAGGCTGGGGCGAAGATGAAACCGAATTAACGCCTGGTATGCCAGTCTCCTTGGTTCAAGATGCAACTGGTAAAGTCATCAAAATCAATACGAGCAAAAAGATCCAATTGCCGCAAGCGATCCCCATGGAAGTGACCGACTTTGACTTGGAGGAGAAGCTGACGATCACTGGCTTCATCAACGGCAATGAACAAGAAGCAGTTACGTACGCTGTGGATCATGACGCAACGATTATTCATGAAGATGGCGTTGAAGTTCGGATCGCACCAAAAGACGTTCAATTCCAGTCCGCAAAGCTTTGGCAACGAATGCTGACGAATTTTGCCGGACCGATGAATAACTTTATTTTATCCTTGGTTTTATTCACTGGGTTGGTGTTTGCGCAAGGTGGTGTCGCGAACCAAGATGCAACCATCGTGACAGGAATCGAAGCAGGAACCCCGGCAGCTGAAGCCGGACTGCAAAATGGCGACGAAATCCTAGCAGTTGAAGGCGTCGATGTTTCCAACTGGTCAGAATTGACGACAGAGATCCAAAAGTATCCAGATACTCAGATTGCTCTCGAAGTTAAACGAGGAGCAGAAACACTTGATTTGACGGCAACTCCTGCGAGTCAAGAATCTGGGGAGACTACGATTGGTTTCTTAGGGATCACGGCTTCGTTAAAAACTGGCATCGGAGACATCTTACTTGGCGGCTTGCAAACGACCATTGACAATTCATTGGTGATTTTTAGAGCAGTCGGCAACTTGATCGCCCAACCAGATATCAATAAATTGGGTGGACCGGTAGCGATTTTCCAACTGTCTTCTCAAGCCGCATCGCAAGGTGTCACAACGGTGATCGCCATGATGGCGATGATTTCCATCAACTTGGGGATCTTTAATTTATTGCCGATTCCTGGATTAGATGGTGGGAAACTGGTTTTAAATATTTTAGAAGGTGTGCGAGGCAAGCCAATCAGTCAAGAAAAAGAAGGCATCATTACCCTGATTGGGTTTGGGTTTTTGATGCTGCTGATGGTTCTCGTTACCTGGAATGATATCCAACGTTTCTTCTTTTAAAAATAAGACGCACAAGCAAATCAATTGTTGATCGGGTGAACATGATTTTTTGTAGCAAAGGAGAAAAAAATGAAACAGTCAAAATGTTTGATTCCGACATTGCGGGAAACCCCCAGCGATGCGGAGACGTTAAGTCATCAACTGTTAGTTAGGGCCGGGTATATTCGACAAGTGGCGGCAGGCATCTATGTCTACTTGCCGCTAGCACAAAGGGTGTTAGAAAAGATCAAGCGGGTCATTCGTGAGGAACTGGCACAAATCGATGCCGTAGAGATGGCGATGCCTTCTTTGCTTCCGTATGAACCATGGAAGGAGTCTGGACGGGCCTCATTGTATGGTGAGTCTTTGTATCGGTTGACAGATCGAAACGAACGAGAGATCGTTTTAGGGCCCACTCACGAAGAGCCGTTCACGACATTGATCAAAAACGAGATCACGTCTTATAAGCGGCTACCCTTGAGCTTGTATCAGATCCAAACGAAATATCGGGACGAACAGCGGCCGCGCTTTGGATTGATTCGCAGCCGTGAATTTATCATGCAAGATGGCTATTCTTTTCACGCCGATGAAGCCAGCTTAGATCAAACCTATAATCGCTACGAAATGGCTTACCATGCCATTTTGAAACGCTGTGGGATCGAATATCGGACAGTGGTCGGGGATAATGGCTTGATGGGTGGCCGAGATTCAAAAGAGTTTTTGGCATTGTCTGGAATCGGCGAAGAGCTGATCTGTTATTCGACTGAAAGCGACTATGTCGCCAATTGGAAACTAGCAACTAGTCAGTATATCGCTAAAAAATCTCATGAGACCTATTTAGAGTTACAAAAAGTCGTTCATGAAGAGTCTCTATCGTTAGAGGAACTGGCGAAAACATACGAAACGGATTTGCAAAAAATCGTTCAAGTATTTTTGCTACTCGTTGACGAGCAAGTCATTATGGTATTGCTTCGAGGTGATCACAGTCTTAATGAAACAAAGATCAAGCATTTTTTAGCCGCTGATCAAGTGAAGATCTTGACTGCTGAAGAAGCCGAGTCCTATCTGACCAGTGACGCACAACTTCGCAGCCCCATTGAGCTTGCTGATTCGATCCAATTGTATGCCGATCAGCATGTCCAAGATATGGCGAATCTGATCGTACCAGCGGCAGAAAAACAGAGCTATTTTCTTAATGCAAATGTAGGCCGTGATTTTCAACCACTAGCCTTTGCCGATTTTCGCTTGGTTCAAGAAGGCGATCCTTCCCCAGATGGAAAAGGGACCTTAACCTTTACGCGAGGAATCGAAGTTGGGCATATCTTCAAGTTAGGAACCAAGTACAGCGAGGCGCAAGAAGCGACGGTTGTCGATGAAAATGGCGATGAACAACCAATCATCATGGGCTGTTATGGTCTGGGGGTTTCTCGGTTGCTATCAACGATCGTTGAACAATATGGCAATGAGTTTGGGATCGATTGGCCCCAAGAAATTGCCCCATTTGATGTGCATATCATCCAAACGTCGATTGAAGATAGCTATCAAAATGCCTTAAGTGAAGAAGTAGAAGAAATGATGAACCAAGTTGGCTATCAAGTATTGGTGGATGACCGCAATGAACGTGCAGGGGTCAAATTTGCAGATGCCGATTTGATTGGTTGTCCGATTCGCTTGACCATCGGTAAAAAAGCCGTAGAAGGCATCGTGGAGATCAAAATCAAGCATACTGGCGCAACCGTTGAAGTGAGGAAAGAAGAAGTCGCTTCGACCCTAACGATTTTGTTAGCCAACCAAGAATAAATCGAAACAAATGGTAGATCGAGAAAGGAAATCCTTTCTCGATTTTTTAATGAAAGTGAAGACAAAAAGAGGTATACTAATGAGTACTGAGAAAAGGAGGATCTTCAATTGTCAAAAGAAAGAGAGACCTTTGAGATATTATTAGACCAAATTGCAGCTGCCCAAAATCTTCGGCAGCATCCATTGATGCAGACTGCCCAAATCAGACAAGTAACCGTGCATCGACAATCAAAAGCCTGGACGTTTTATTTCCAATTCGAACGTTTGTTGCCGGTGATGGTGTATCAGTCCTTTAAACAACATATTGAATTGGCATTTAAAGAGATTGCGGAAGTTCGCATTGTCATTGAAGCTCAAGACGGTTCCTTTGATGAGCAGTTCATTCAAGAATACTGGCCATTAGCGTTAGCCAATCAAAATTGCGATCGGCCGTTAGTTCATCAAGTGATCAAAAATCAAATGCCTATGATTCAAGAGAACAAGGTGATTTTACCCGTCAACAATGATGCGGTCATCACGATTTTGCAGCAACAGTACTTACCGATCATTGAGGAAAATTATGGGACTTTCGGGTTTCAAAAATTTCGGATCCTGCCACAGCTAGACAAAGAACAGGCTGAGGCAGCCTTGAAAGAACTTGAAGCACGAAAAGAAGAACAAACGGCAGCCTTCCAATTGCAAGCCGCTGAGAACTTAATGGCGCACGAGCAACGCAAAAAAGAAGTCAAAACAGTCGAATTTGACGGACCAATCGCCTTGGGACGTAATATTCCTGCTGATGAACCTGTGACACCGATGATCAATATCATCGAGGAAGAACGCCGAGTTACGATCCAAGGGTATGTCTTTGATAAAGAAGTCCGCGAATTGCGTTCAAAACGGAAGATTTTGATTTTGAAAATCACCGACTATACGTCGTCGTTTAGTGTGAAAAAATTCTCCAACAATGAAAAAGATGAACAAGTCTTTGATGCCATTGCTAAAGGTAGTTGGGTCAAAGTGCGTGGTAGTGTTCAAGAAGATACCTTTATGCGAGATCTCGTTATGAATGCGCAAGATTTGCTGGAAGTCAAACACGAGGCCCGCAAAGATTATGCACCTGAAGGCGAAAAACGGGTCGAACTTCACCTGCATTCCAATATGAGTACGATGGATGCAACCAACAATGTGGCAGACTTTGTCGCTCAAGCTGGCAAGTGGGGACATAAGGCGATTGCGATCACCGATCATGGTGGAGCACAAGGGTTTCCTGATGCCCATCACGCCGGAGAAAAAGCCGGGGTAAAAATTCTTTACGGTGTGGAAGCCAATATCGTGGATGACGGGGTAGCGGTTGCCTATAATCCGCAGCCTGTCCCACTGACTGATGCCACGTATATCGTGTTTGACGTGGAGACCACCGGATTGTCTGCAGTGTACGACACCATCATTGAATTGGCCGCTGTGCGGATGCATAAAGGCAACGTGGAAGGTTCCTTTGATGAATTCATCGATCCTGGCCATCCTTTATCACGAACGACCGTAGAATTGACGGGAATCACCGATGAAATGGTTCGGGGGTCAAAATCGGAAGAAGAAGTCTTACGTTTGTTCCGTGAGTTTTCTGAAGGAGCCATTCTAGTTGCCCACAATGCGTCATTTGATATGGGCTTCTTAAATACCAGTTATCGAAAATACGGTATCCCGGAAGCAGAAAATCCCGTCATTGATACATTGGAACTCGCTCGTTATTTGTATCCAGAGTTTAAGCGATTCGGTTTAGGTGTCCTTTCCAAAAAATTTGGCGTTAGTTTGGAGCAACATCACCGAGCGATCTACGATGCCGAGGCAACCGGTCATTTAGCGTGGATCTTTGTCAAAGAAGCGATGGAAAAACATGACATGCTACTGCACGAAGATTTGAACCGACACGTGGGGGGTGAGAACTCCTATAAAGCAGCTCGGCCTTTCCATGCCACGATCTTAGCCCGAAAACAGGCGGGATTGAAGAATTTATTCAAGCTGATCTCGATGTCAAATGTGAAGTACTTCCATGATAAAGTTCCGCGGATCCCGCGCTCAGAATTGGTGAAATTGCGGGAAGGATTGTTAGTCGGAACCGCTTGTGATAAAGGAGAAGTCTTTGTCGCAATGATGCAAAAAGGGGTCGATGCAGCGCGGGAACTTGCCAAGTTTTATGACTACATCGAAGTCATGCCCAAAGCAGTTTATGCTCATCTTCTCGAAACGGAACTCGTGAAAAGTGAAAAAGATCTAGAAGACATCATTCGGAATCTGGTAAAGATGGGGGAAGAGTTAGGGAAAATCGTTGTTGCTACTGGGAATGCCCACTACCTGAACGAAGAAGATGCCATTTATCGTAAGGTCTTGATCAATTCGATGGGGGGCGCCAATCCCTTGAATCGACATAGTTTACCGGATGTACATTTCCGAACAACCGATGAGATGCTGACCGCTTTTCAGTTTTTAGGTCCAGAAGTAGCGAAAGAAATTGTAGTGACGAACCCGAATAAAATCGCTGATCTCTGTGAAAAAGTCATTCCGGTAAAAGATGATTTGTATACACCAAAGATTCCCGGATCTGAACAAGAGATCACCGACTTGAGTTACAACCGTGCCAAAGAGCTATACGGTGATCCATTACCAGAAATTGTGGAAAAACGTTTGAAAAAAGAGCTTGATTCGATCATTGGGAATGGGTTTTCCGTGATCTATTTGATCTCACAAAAACTGGTTCATAAAAGCAATGAAGACGGCTACTTAGTAGGGTCGCGGGGATCAGTCGGTTCTAGTTTTGTCGCAACTATGACTGGGATCACTGAGGTCAATCCATTAGCCCCTCATTATTATTGTCCCGATTGCCAGTATTCTGAGTTTTATGAAGACGGCTCGTATGGTTCTGGTTATGATATGCCAGAGAAAAAATGTCCAAAATGCGGCACCCGTCTGAACAAAGATGGCCATGATATTCCTTTTGAAACCTTCCTTGGCTTCCATGGCGATAAAGTCCCCGATATCGATTTGAACTTTTCAGGGGAGTATCAGCCAGAAGCCCATAACTATACGAAAGTGCTCTTCGGTGAAGAGTATGTCTATCGTGCCGGAACGATCGGTACCGTAGCGGACAAAACAGCCTTTGGGTTCGTAAAAGGCTTTGAGCGCGATCATAATCTTCATTATCGTGCAGCAGAAGTCGATCGTCTGGCAAAAGGTGCCACTGGCGTCAAACGGACGACTGGTCAGCATCCGGGGGGGATTATCGTTATTCCAGACTATATGGATGTCTATGATTTCACCCCGATTCAATACCCAGCAGATGATCAAAATTCAGAATGGAAAACGACCCACTTTGATTTCCATTCGATTCATGACAATATTTTAAAACTGGATATCCTGGGACACGATGACCCAACGGTGATTCGGATGCTACAGGATTTATCAGGAATCGATCCTAAAACAATCCCCACGGATGATCCGGAAGTGATGCGTATTTTTGGTGGTACGGATGTGCTAGGTGTGACTGAAGAGCAGATCTACTCAAAAACAGGTACATTAGGCATCCCAGAATTTGGTACCCGATTTGTGCGAGGGATGTTGGATCAAACCCATCCATCGACCTTTGCAGAGCTCTTGCAGATCTCTGGTCTTTCCCATGGTACCGATGTATGGTTGGGCAATGCTGAAGAACTGATTCGTCGCGGAGACGCTAGTCTAGCAGAAGTAATCGGCTGTCGGGATGACATCATGGTGTATTTGATCCATGCCGGCTTAGATGACGGGATGGCCTTTAAAATCATGGAGACGGTTCGTAAAGGCCAATGGAACAAGATCCCTGACGACTTGCGGGACACTTACTTGCAAGCGATGCGGGAGAACAATGTCCCTGAATGGTATATCGATTCTTGTTCGAAGATCAAGTACATGTTCCCGAAAGCCCATGCGGCGGCGTATGTTTTGATGGCGTTGCGGGTGGCTTACTTTAAAGTGTACTTCCCAATTCTCTATTACTGTGCTTATTTCTCTGTCCGGGCGGATGATTTTGATTTGATTGCCATGTCAAAAGGAAAAGACGCCGTAAAAGAACGGATGCAAGAAATCACTGACAAAGGATTGGATGCGTCAACGAAAGAAAAGAATCTGTTAACGGTTCTGGAGTTAGCCAATGAAATGTTAGAGCGCGGTTATGAATTTGGGATGATCGATCTGTATAAATCGGATGCGGAAAACTTCGTGATCGACGGGAAAAAATTGATCGCACCGTTTCGAGCCGTGCCGAGTTTGGGACTAAACGTAGCGAAACAAATCGTGGAAGCACGAAAAGACGGTCCCTTCTTATCGAAAGAAGACCTCGCCAATCGCGGGAAAGTTTCTAAGACCTTGATTGAATACATGACGGATAATGGTGTTCTTAAAGATCTACCAGATGAAAATCAGTTGTCGTTGTTCGATATGTTATAAGTCAACAGCTGTTCACTTAAAAAAGCACATCATCGTAGCATCTAGTATAGCTAGTTTCTGCATGATGTGCTTTTTTGTCTTTTTTGTGAGGGCAACCTAAGCAGTCACAATCTTGCGAAAATCAAAAGGATCGTGGCTTTATAGTGAGAAATCATAAGGGGGGTGCCGCTTGGATAGCAAATCAATCGAACCATTGGCTTACAAAGAGGAGAAAAATACTCGTTACCGAAAGAAGCGAATGTCTTTGGTAACGAGTATTTTTCGACAAAGTTCGTTAAATAGCTAAAAAAAGAAAAAAAGCAAAACAGGCAAATACACCATGTACAGTAAGACGGAATACCCTAAACATGAAGTTGCAAATTCTTCGTCCCCTTGGTAGTTTCGTACAAGAATCGGGACAGAGTTTTGGACGGGCATAGAGGCTTGAATAATAAATACAGAAAGCATCAATTCAGGAACAGGGATGATTCTGCTTAACAACCACACGACTAGGGGCGAAAGAACGAACCGACCAAACAAGACACCGGCAATGTCTTTGGTCATTCGCAAATTTTTGAGTCCCCCAAAGTAGACAATGATCCCGATGATAAACATTGATAGGGGCGTCGTTAAATCTGCTAGGTAGCTTCCAAGGCCATCAACAAATGAGGGCAGTGGTAAGGTGAACAGCATCCAGATCAAACCGATGATGAAACCAATCAAGGCTGGTGAAAAAATCTTTTTTAGCATGACCAATGGATGAAAGGAAATCCGGGCTTCACCAAAATCAGGATTGTCTTTTGCTAACTCAAAAATACCGATGGTCCAAAATAATGTCGTATTTACAATATAGTACAACAATACATAAGGAACGGCTTTTTCACCAAAAATGGCTAAATTGATTGGTAAGCCGATGAAGATCGTATTGGAAAAGGTAAACATGGCGGAAAATGCGCCTTGGTGTTTGGCTTCAACTTGGGTGAAACGGCGCCATAAATAACCAGCGAAGTAAGTGATCATCATGGAAAGTAAAGGGATGATCATCCCCGAAACTAATGAAAGAAATTCATCTTTCGTAAAGTTTTTAATGATCGTCAAAAACATATTGGCTGGTAATGAGACATTCAATACCAATTTTGAAAACGTATCGGCAGTTCGATTAGAAAACCATTGTTTGTAAGACAACCAATAACCGATAAACATGAGACTGAAAATGACAAAAATATTGATATATGCTTGAAACATGCGCTCACCTCTCATTTACTATAGCGAAAGGCAGTAGAAGAAGCAACTGATTCCCATTTGAAAACAACAAAAAACCAAACCACTCATTGAGCGATTTGGTCAAGAATTACTTCCGTTGCTGCTTGCCAGCGTTACGACCTTTTCCGTTAGGCTTTGTCGTATTTAGCGCCTTTTTGACAGCTTCTGTTTTTTCAGGCGTTACGTCTTTACGAGGCGTAACTACCGTTTTAGGCGGATTTGCTTTCATTTCCGCTTCGACTTGGGCACGAATTTTTGGTTTCATGATGACATTTGTGATAAACGTTTGGATACAACTGAAGACCCCACCAACTACCCAGTAAAGTGTCACACCAGCTGGTGCACTCATGGACATGAAAACGATCATCAATGGAGAAACGATCAACATGGTTTTCATCGTTTTTTTCTGTTCTTCAGGAATCCCGATGGTTGAGATATATCCTTGTGCCAAGTAGGAAAGACCAGCAATCGTCACAAAGAGAATGCTTGGGTCGCCTAAAGATACGCCAAAGAATTCAGAGTTTTGGATTCCTTGTGTGTAACGAGCGGTGAAATAAAGAGCAGAGAAGATCGGCATCTGAATCAGCAAAGGGAGACATCCGATACCGCCAAACATACTGACGTTGTTTTCAGAGTAAATTTTTTGCATCTCCGCTTGCGCTTGCATTTGTTCTTCCCGAGTGGTTGCTTTTTTTAAATTGGCTTGCGCAATATCCACTTGGGGTTTCAGAAACTGCATTTTTTCACTTTGAACCATCGTTTTTCGAGACTGATGGATCCCTAATGGTAAGATAATGACACGGACAACGATCGTTACGGCGATGATCGCCCAGCCGTAAGACCAGTTGAAGTTTTCAACGAGCATCGTGATCATATCACCTAATGGTTTCACCAAAAAGCGATAAATCATTCCTGTTTCTTTCGGCGTACCATCAGCATTGGTACTGACACAGCCTGATAATGCTAATAACAGGCCAAATAATCCTGATGAAAGCAGCCATTTATTCATTTTAGACATTCTATTCTTCCTCTTCACAATAAATTTAGACAAAAATAACTATACTAAAAAAGACCGACTATTTCAATGTACAAAGAGAAATTCATTGAAAAATCAATCTTTCGACTTAGAAAACATTCAATTATCAATAATAGACTACGTCAAAGCTAGTACGTTCTTTAATGGTATCGTCTGGTTGGATGTCGATTTGGTTCACTTTCCCAGCGGGAGAAGGAGAATCTTTCACTCCGGCAACAAAGGCATCGATGATTTTTTCATCTCCCATCGCTTCAATCGAAACAGAACCATCTGCCTCATTTTTTACAGATCCTGTGACCCCCAACTGATCGGCAAGCATTTTCGTGGTATAACGAAAGCCGACACCTTGGACACGCCCTTGAACATGGATTCGTAGTTTCTTCATGGACAATCCCTCCTCTGCTTATAATGATAGCGTTTTTTCAGCAAAAGAACAAGTTAGATCGATTGACTCATGCTATAATAAATCGAGGTGACCACATGAAAGAAATTCAATCGAAAAAAAATACCTTTATCAAGGAAATCAAAAAACTAACACAAAAAAAACACCGTACACAGACCAATTCCTATTTGATCGATGGCTGGCATTTAGTGCAAGAAGCGCTGCAGGCCAAAGTACCAATCAAAGCGTTGTTGGTAACACCGCGAGGGTTAAGCGAAGCCAACGGGCAGCTCGATGATTATCAGGAAGAAAGCTATTTGATCACAGAGGAGATCGCAGCGATGCTTTCTGATTTACCAACTCCACAAGGAATTTTTGCCGTGATGGAAAAGCAAGAGCAAGACTTACAGACACTGACGGGCAACTGGTTGATTTTAGATAATGTGCAAGATCCCGGGAACGTTGGCACCATGATTCGAACAGCAGATGCCGCTGGATTTAGCGGGGTATTTCTCGGTGAAGGAACAGCAGATCTTTACAGCACAAAAGTCTTGCGCAGTATGCAAGGAAGCAACTATCATTTACCAATTTTAGAAGGAGCGATCCCGCCATTTCTCCAACAGCTACGCTCAGCTGGCGTGGCGATTTATGGCACCGAATTAAATAAAGAAGCCGTTCCTTATACCGAGCTTCCTAAACAACAAACAGCTGCCTTCATTTTAGGTAACGAGGGACAAGGGGTTCACCCAGAACTGTTGGCTTTGACTGACAAAAATGTGTATATTCCCATCTATGGTCAGGCAGAATCATTGAATGTCGCCATTGCAGCCGGGATTTTGATGTATTTTGCTGTCAGTTAGATTTTTAAGGAACTGTTAAACTATTTGAATCTGTTGCACCTCACCTAGAATCTTCGATGAATAGGTGCTATACTTTGTCTTGTAACAATCAAGCAGATCAAAAAAAGGTGGCAGACAAAAATTTATGACAGAAAAATGGCAAGAAGATAGCGAATATATGTCTTACGTGGCTGACCTGTTAGAAACAGAAGCTGTAAAAAAATTAGCCAACTTTGTGCAGCATATGAACTCCACACGTTTGGAACATTCGATCAGCGTCTCTTATTATAGTTACAAATTGGCCAAGAAATGGGGCGGCGATGCTCGTGCAACAGCTCGTGCAGGACTCCTTCATGATTTATTCTACTATGACTGGCGTACCACAAAGTTTGATGAAGGTACCCATGCGTATATGCATCCACGAATTGCAGTAAAAAATGCTGAAAAAATCACTGAACTAAGTGATCTAGAAAAAGATATCATCTTGAAACATATGTGGGGAGCAACGATTGCGCCGCCACGTTATAAAGAAAGCTATATTGTTACAATGGTTGACAAATATTGTGCGATCAAAGAAGCATCAGAACCACTTACAGAAAGTATGAAAGAAAAATGGCAACAACGTTTCTGGAAGAAACATCGTACGATGCAATAAGAAAAAAGTTCTTCGAACCAGCCGGTTCAAAGAACTTTTTTTGTTTGCTTAGCCAAAAATAAGTTGGAGGATCGCTGCACCTACATAAAGGATCAGCAAGGTGATCAATACCGTTAAGTGTCGTCTTTTGTGCATAAAAAGGATCGCTACGAATTCTCGTAAGAAGGCATTGGGTAAATAGTAAAAGGCGGTAGGTGCTCCGATACCATCTGCTTTAAGTTGTGCTTGATCTGCATAGAGACCGGCACGAAAAATATGGTAATTGTTGGAGGAAAAAATTACTTTGTAGCCATTTGGCTTTAAGGAATCCATGATTTCTTTCGAAAACTTCATGTTTTCATAAGTAGTCGTGGAATTTGTTTCTACTAAAATCTCTCCTTCGGGCACTCCTTGCGCAACTGCATATTCTTTCATCGCGACAGCTTCTGGCAGCTTTTCATCGCTTCCTTGGCCGCCTGACATCAGTAACCGAGGAGCCGTTTTTTTCGCTTTAAATTGCGCTTCGTAGAACGAGATTGCTTTATTGATACGCTTGGCCAATAAAGGGGAGACCGTGGTGCCATTCAAAAGACCTGCTCCTAAGACGATGATAAAATCTTGATTGTAACGAGGATGATTGAACTGATAAATGACTGAAATCGATAAAAAGTTCAAAAAGACCACAAATAGATACATCAGACTTAGGGGAACCACGCCGAATAAGGTTCGGATCCAATCCGGGAAAAAGTGCAAAAGGGGATCCGAAAATAATAAAACGGTCAAAACTACCGCTAAGATCAGGGTCAATAGATTGGCGATCGATCGCGATTCTCTTCGTAAAACAATAATGGAATTCCAGTAAAGAAAGACCACGAGGATGGCCAATCCGAATAATAATACAGCAAGGAAAATCGCTAGTAAAACAGCCAATAGACCACCTACAAGAATATCTTGTGTTCGGTATAGATTGATGACTAAGTAGCCACCAAATGCTAAGACAAACAAATTAAAGAGCAAGCCATTTACGAGTCGGTGCTTGTTGCGCCGATAAGAAAATAAAAAAAGGCCGGCGAAGGCGACTGGTATTAGAATAAAGAAACTGCCTGTCCGTAATTCTGAGACGGCTAAATAAATCAGCAGGGCTAAAATCGTCCAACAGCACTCAAAAAAGAAAATATCTGGCTCATCTTTTTTCTTGCGCCATTTTTGAACGACGATCACACCCGTCAAATAGCTGATAGCAAAAATCAGCAATTGCGTAAAATCCATGTTTTTCACTCCTTTAACGATACACCTAGTATACCGAAAAATGACAAAAATTGCTTGTTGCTAAGGTCAAAGTTGCTGAATTTCTTGCAATTCGCTAAAATGAAGAAAAGAAGGAGGAAGGAACATGCAATTAGGTGAAGTGATTCGCGTTGAACGGCCCGCTTTTTATGTGATCGGAAAAGAAGGCAAGGGATTAGCGGAAGAAGGAGCTTCTTGGGTACCAGCGCTATGGGAACTTGCAACAAAGGATTTTGAAGAGATCGAATTTCTAGTGAGCGATCAAAAGGCAGAAGAACTGGAATTTTGGGGCTTAATGAGTGATGGCACCAATTGGTTAGAGCCTTGGCAAGAAACCGGCCGTTATTTGGCAGGCGTTCAAGTCCATACAGAAAATTTTCCTCCAGTCGGTTGGGTCCGTTGGGAAATGCCCGCAATGACCTATCTCGTTGTCAAAACGGATGAAAAAAACTTGACCATGATGACTGAAAAAATGTTGATGGAAGTTTTACCAGAAAACAACGTCCACTTGTCAGCAGCGATCCAAGAAAGATATCTTCCTCATTTTAAAGAAGGGGAAGTTGAATTGTTTTTCCCTGTTGAGCCTTTGGCAGCAGCAACGGTGGAAACGGTAGAATAAAAAAAATCTGTCCGAGAAGCAGTCTTTGCTCAGGACAGATTTTTTCTTTGGTTTGGATTAAAAAAGATTCTCGAAAAAGTTAGACACACCGCGCCAAGCACGAACAAAGATGTTGGCTTTTTCCACCGTTTGTGTTGTAACTAATCCTGCAGTTTCGTCATGATCAGAATCATCAATATAACCAAGCGTATCAGCTGGAATCGAAGCACTTACAGTACCGACTTCTGTACCCTCAGTCAATGGCGCTTGCAAGGCAGAATCACGATAATGCTCATTAAAGTCAATGGTTGTTTCAAAGGCTGTTGCATCCATATCTCTACGTACCCATAAGGTCAAACCTTGATTTAAGGCAACGGGAACACTCAATTCTTTCCCATCTTTGACTGCCACCGTCTGTGTATCTTCTAACTGTGCATTTTCTGGTAAAATTTCTACTTGTTCCCAAGCGTCGAAGGAGTAGTCCATCAACCGACCTGTTTCGATAAAGCGTACGCTTGGATTTTCCGCATGACCATTGACGTTTAGCACGACGGTGATAATTCGTTGACCATCCTTGACGGCGGTTCCGACAAAGCATGCCCCTGCCATATCTGTCGTACCAGTCTTAAGACCATCAACACCATCTTTCGTATTCGTAAAACCTGGAAGCATCCAGTTCCAATTGACCATCTCGACAGGCGAATAGGAACCTTCACCAAATTGTTTGGTGGAAAGACTCGTTACTTCTAAAACGTCTGGAAAGTCTTGCAGCAAATGACGAGCAATCAGGGCGACATCTTTTGCGGACAGTTCGTTTTCGTCAGTGGAAGTTGACCCGGGATAGATATTGTCTCCTAAATAAGTATTGTTCAAGCCAGAAGCATTGACGATCTTTGCATCGGTAATGCCCCATGATTGCACTTTTTCTTGCATTTGATCAACAAAGGCACTTTCAGACCCAGCAATCAGTTCCGCGAGTGCGACGATTGCAGCATTTGCAGATTGGATATAGCTGGCATCATACAGATCCTTCACCGTATAAGTGACGTCTTGATGCAAAGGAACATTCGATAAGTTTGGCGACACGCTGAGATTCGCGGCATAATCTGAAATAGGGACAGGATCATCCCAAGCGATGGTTCCTTGTTCTACTTGCTCAGCTACGAGGTAGAGACTGATGATCTTGGTAATGGAGGCGATGCCCATGGCAGTCTCACCATCTTGATCATACAACACTTTGCCTGTGTCAAAATCGATGGAGTAAGCGGCTTTTGCATCGACTGAAAAATCTTGGATCTCTTCGGCGCTCATAGCTGTATCATCAGCATACGAAACGAGGGGTAAGCCGGCGGCAGCAAAGAGGATTGCCAAAGCAGCAACGAAGGAATACCCGAACTTGGTTATTTTCTGCATATATGTAGTAGCTCCTTTAAAGTTGTATCTAAGCAAAAATTTTAACAAAGAGTATCCACTGTTGCAATACTCTAAGAGAAAACTTAGCATTTAATTGCGTAAGACCGATCCCTCAGTAGACAACTTGAGACGCAACGTGACAAAGGTTGTTTACTGTAAATACCAGCAAAAAAACTTGCCTTCCTATATTATATAGAAGGCAAGTTTTTTGAATTGACATAGGGTCAAACTATTTCCCTTAGCGACGATTGGAATGGATTCTCGGGTTTTGGTTTTGGGCTCTGACGGGAACTTTCACCGCCTTCGTTTCTTGTTGCATGGCCAATTTTGCTAAAAAGAATGTCCCAGCTAACAATGCAGCTAAAGCAAAGATGGAAAAGAGTGAAATAAAGGTCGTTAACATAAAAATCCCTTCTTTCTATTTAAAATAAATGTGGAAGGTAGGAATCGAACCTACACCTTAATCTATGAACGATCAAACATCACTCAACGGAACACCTTGTTCAACCACTTGTTAAGTTAATGATAGCATGGATTGCCAAGAAATGCTGATAAAAAGTCTGAGAATTGACTGAAGAAAATGTGAAGAAAACATGAACCTGGCTTTCTCAGCGATCTTAGATGATTTTTGTCAAAGAATAGTGGCAATCTTCTGCTTCATCATATAAAGTAATGACGGAGCCTTTTTGTTCAAGAACTAAATGATAGCCAAATGTGTCCAGTAAAACTAACCGCGTCGGAGTCAATTCAACGATGGAAGCAGTCAAAGGCTTGCCTTCGATGGTCAATGAATAGTCATTGGCTATTTCTAATGTGACATCTTCTTTTGTCTTGGAAGTAAAACGCCAATTACCAATGAAATTCTGCCGATTCTCATTTTTTTGCTTTTCTTTTCGCAGCAGCAAAGAGCTGACCACGCCCGTTGCAAGAGATAAACCAATCAAAATAGACCTTTTCTTCATTTATACACGTCCTATCATTTACGATTCATCAAGTTGCGCCTTGTGGACATGTGTCCACTTTTTCGCACTAGAAAATAATTGCCATAAGTATACCATGAGAAGGTAAAAAAGCATGGTACTTTAGTTTGAAGTTTAGAAGTTTTTATCAAAATATGCTATGATTCAAAAGAGCAGGTGAGAAAATGAATTATCCGAATACCCTTTTAGCCACGTTTCTCGTGCGAGACAACCGGTTCATTGCCCGATGTCTCGTTGACGATCAAGAAGTAATCGTCCATGTAAAAAATACCGGACGAGGAAAAGAGCTCTTGCACAAAGGTGCGCTTGTTACCCTGCAATATTGGGACAATCCGAAACGCAAAACCAATTACGACTTGATCTCAGTCAAGAAACAAGACCAATGGATCAATATTGATAGTCAAGTACCGAATCGATTAGGCTATGAAGGCCTCTTGGATGGCACGATCCAGTTGCCGAATATCAAAGGGAGAATCTCGCTTTTGCGAAGGGAAGTTGTCTATGGGACATCAAAATTCGATCTTTATTTTGAAACAGATGAACAAGAAAAAGGCTTTTTGGAAATCAAGGGAATGACCCTTGAAAACAAGCAAGTCGGTGCTTTTCCAGATGCACCAACCATTCGCGGCTTGAAACACGTCAATGAATTGATCCATGCCAAAGAAGCTGGCTATTATGCGGCGGTTTTGTTTATGATCCAATTTGAAGCGGTGCAAATCGCCACGATCCATCGACAGATGCAGCCGGATCTGGCCGCTAAAATCGCCGAAGCGCAAAGCAAGGGTGTCGAAGTGTTTGCCTATAATTGCCAAGTAAACCAAGGGATGATCACGGTCAAAGAACCGATCCCTTTTGATTTGAATGTCGTTTTTGACGACCCTAATCTATAGAAGAAAGAAGGAAAAAACATGATTCATTTAGGGATTATCGGCACAAATTGGATCACCGATCAATTTGTACAAGCAGCCCACGAAACCAAACGCTATCAATTGGTTGCCGTATACTCAAGAAAGTTAGCAACGGCACAACGCTTTGGAGAAAAGTATGGGGACATCGAGTATGCGACCGATCTGGACACTTTTTTTGGTTTAGCTCATATGGACACGGTCTACATCGCGTCTCCGAATAGTTTGCACTTTGAACAAGCCAAGCAAGGTATTTTAGCAGGAAAAAATGTCATTGTGGAGAAGCCAGCCTTTTCAACGCCTGAGGAAATGGCGGAGATCATCGAATTGGCAAATCAGCAACAGGTATTATTCTTTGAAGCAGCTCGCAACATCCATGAAGCAAGTTTTTCGACCGTAGCCGAATTCTTACCGACACGGGGTGCCATTCTTGGGGCGAACTTTTCTTATATGAAATATTCGTCTCGTTATGACGCTGTATTAGCTGGGGAGGAACCAAATATCTTTTCTCCACATTTTTCTGGTGGTGCCTTGGCGGATTTGGGCGTCTATCCGATTTATGCCGCGGTCGCTTGGTTTGGCAAACCGCAAGATGTTCATTATTTTGCCCGTAAATTACCGACTGGTGTAGATGGTATCGGGACTGCAGTGTTGCGCTATGCTGACTTTGATGTCACGATCCAAACAGGCAAAATCGCTGATTCAGAGTTGCGCTCAGAAATCTATTTTGAGGACGGTACATTAGACCTAAATGCCGTCAATGCCATCGAAGAAGCCGCATTTTATGAGCGAAAAACAAAACAAACCCAGGCATTAGCAGTAAGTGCCTTAGAAAACCCGATGATTGAAGAAGCACAAGATTTTGCAGACATCATCGAAAACAAAAATGATCCCCAACAAGGACAACGCTATGAGGAATGGGTAGAACTTGCCCGCAGTGTCAATGAAACCGTTGCTCTCATGCGTAAACAAGCAGGCATCGTTTTTGATGCAGATAAAAAATAAGGAATGGAACATTTATGACAGTATTTGAATTGACACAACTGCCAGACATCTGGCAGGAAAAATGGCAAGCGGCAGGGTATCACGCACCGTCCTTGATCCAAGAAAAAACCTTTGGTCCTTTAAAAGATGGCGAGTCTGTCATTGGGGTCTCACCGACCGGTTCTGGTAAAACATTGGCATACCTTTTGCCACTGTTAACAAAGGTCGAAGCAAAGAAAGGCAATCAGCTGTTGATTTTGACTTCTTCACAAGAATTAGCGATGCAAGTCACAGAAGTAGCACGAGAATGGGCTCAAGCCATTGGACTGACCGTTCTGCCACTTATTGGCGGCGCGAGCACGAAACGACAAGTGGAAAAATTAAAAGACAAACCTGAGGTCTTGATCGGTACCCCAGGCCGTGTGTTAGAATTGATCAAAGCAAAAAAAATCAAGACCCAGCAGTTGCAATCGTTGGTATTAGATGAGGTTGACCAATTATTGAAAGAAGGGGCCTTCACGCTAGCTGCCAAAATCAATCAAACATTGCCAAAACAAATCCAGCGTAGTTTCTTTTCAGCAACCGCTAATGAAGTAATTGATGAGATTCGACCATTGGTGACAAAAGAGCCACTGATCATTGATGTTACCCAAGAAGATCAGAGCAAAGGCGTGATCCATCACTACTATTTGAATTATCCGCAACGACGCATTGTGGATGCTTTAAGACGCTTTGCTCATTTACCAAACTTTCAAGCCTTGGTTTTCTTCAATGAATTAAGCGCAATGGGGAATGCGGAAGAAAAACTACTGTTTCATGGCTTACCGGTGGCATCATTAGCATCTGATCAAAACAAACTTGCCCGAAAAGGCGCACTGGAGAGCTTCCGTCAAGGAAAACTAGTAGAATTATTGACGACTGATGTCGCTTCTCGTGGCTTAGATGTCGTGGATCTGCCTTATGTTATCAATACGGAAGTCCCGTTAGAAAAAGAATCCTATTTACACCGAGCTGGACGTGTCGGAAGAATGGGCAAAGAAGGAACCGTCATCACGATTGTTCAAGACCATTCGGTGAAGGATTTGAAAAAAATCACGAATCCATTGTCCATAGAGCTTAAAGAAGTCTTTTTACACGGCGGTCAGTTACACACAGAAGCACCTGTTATCGAAAAGGAAAGCAAGAAAGAAACCAAAACAGCGAGTGTGCAGAAAATTTCCAAGAAAACGCCTGAAAAATTACACACTCCTGTTAAAAAGACCAAGAAAAAGACGAAAAAGCAAAAAGACAAAGGAAAAAGACGCCATTGAGCGTCTTTTTGTGTTACCATTAACGTTGTTTATCGTTAGTGTGTAAAAAAATGAGGGGGCTATTGAATGAATTCGCGAAAAGAAGAGATTTTTCAAACGATTGAACTGCATAAGCAAGGGTTGACCGCAGTTGATGTCGCTAAAATCTTACAAATCGATCGCAGCAATGCAAGCCGTTATCTCAGTGAGCTTTATAAAGAAAAGAAAATCGGCAAACGTTCCGGCCGTCCGGTCGTTTATGAGCCATTAGAAGAAACGGTGCATGTGGATGTTTCCTCTGAAGTGAGTTTTGAAAGTCTTGTTGGGGTTCAAGCTTCTTTAAAAGTAAGTATCCAGCAAGCCAAAGCAGCAATTTTATATCCGCCTAGAGGACTTCATACCATCATTTTTGGAGAGACAGGTACGGGTAAATCATTATTTGCTGAATGTATGTATCACTTTGCGGTTGAATCAAATATGTTAGAAAAAGATGCTCCTTTCGTGTCCTTTAATTGTGCGGATTATGCACAAAATCCGCAATTATTGTTTGGACATATCTTTGGCATCAAAAAAGGCGCCTACACAGGTGCTGCAGAAGATAGTCCAGGACTGATGGCAAAAGCCGATGGCGGTATATTGTTTTTGGATGAGATCCATCGACTGCCGCCAGAAGGCCAAGAAATGCTCTTTACCTTCATTGATAAAGGGATCTACCGCCCATTAGGGGAAAGCAACCAAGTTCATGAAGCCGCTGTGCAGATCATTGGTGCTACCACTGAATCATCAGAAACCTTTTTGACGACCTTCAATCGGCGAATTCCCATGGCTATTACTTTGCCAAATGTGGAAAGTCGTTCCCTAGATGAACGATATGAAATCATTTCCTTGTTTATCAAGCAAGAGGCGACTCGTCTAAATCAGCGGATCGATGTCGAGCGAGATGCGATATTGGCCTTTATGCTCTATGATGCAGAAGGCAACATCGGTCAAATCAAGCGCGACCTGAAACTCGTCTGTGCGAAGGCATTCTTACATTATCGGACCTATGGAAAAAAACACCTGCTGATTCGAAAAGGCGATTGCTCCTTGCAAGTTCAAAAAGGCTTGTTGAAGATCAAAGAAATGTCAGAACGCTTGGATCGGTTTTTGGATGGTAAAGGCGACTTTCTGAGTTTTGAACCTGGCGACCCAGATGTTGTCTGGTCTCGTGATCCGCAACGGAATATGCAAGTTTACAACGAGATCGAAGAAAAAGTCAGCTCACTGATTGAAACGGGCGTAGCCAATGTCGATTTAGAAAACTTGATCTCTAAGGATGTGGATGCCTACTTTGAAAAATATGTCGAAGAATTGATCCAAAACCCTGTTCATAAAGAATTGATTCCAGAAGACATTTGGAAACTGACAAATGTTCTTTATGACTTGGCAGGACAGAGGTTAGATCGAACTTATAGTGAAAAAGCCCGTTTTGCCTTTGCGTTGCATTTGCAAAGTACGCTGGAACGTGTTAAAGAGGGACATATGATCGTTCATCCGGATTTGAACACGGTTAGAAAAAACTTAAAATCCGAATTTCAAGTGGCAATGGATTTATCGACGATCATTGAAGAGGAACGTCATGTCGAGATCCCATTTGATGAAATCGGCTTTATCAGTATGTTTTTAGCGATTCAAGTCAAACAGCCTTCGCCATTGCCCCTTGAAAAAATCGAGATCATTGTCTTGATGCATGGCAAGGCAACTGCCAGCAGTATGTTGGAGACAGCCCAAGAGCTTCTGGAAACCGATCACGGCAAGGCGATGAATATGTCTTTGGATATGGAAGTCGGGCAAATGTATGACCAGCTGTTGAATTATATCAATGAAAACAAAGAGAAGATGAGCAATGGCTTATTGCTTTTAACCGATATGGGCTCCCTCAATTCCTTTGCAAATTTGATTTCCGAAGAGACGGGGATTCGTACGAAAGCTATTTCGATGGTCAGTACGATGATTGTTTTAGAAGCCTTGCGGATGGCAGAGAGTGGGCGCAGTTTAGAAGACGTCTACCAAAACATTCAGCGTTCTTTTGAAACCATCGTACAAGAACAGTTCCGTACGGTTCGTGAAGCAAAAGGAAATAAAAAGGCAGTCATCGTTACTTGCTTTACTGGGGAAGGTGTCGCTGCCAAACTTTATCAACGAATTTATCCCGTCGTTGATCAGTCAAAAGTCGAGATCATCCAAATGCAGTTTATTGAAAAAGAAACCTTCAAAAAACATATTGATGGCTTGCTAGAAGAATATGAGATCAAAGCCATTGCCGGCACCGTCGAAATCGATTATCAAAACATTCCGTTTTTCTCCGCCTATGATGTTTTTGATGACAATCGCTTGAATGTGCTAAAACGAATCGCTTCAGATGAAGTGCCGATCGAAAAGATCGTGCGTTCATTGGAAAATACGATAACTCATGTTGGGTCCGTCTATCATCTGATCGAGAGCCTGCAACGCATCGTTCATCAGATTCAAAATCAATTGCATGTGATTGTAGAACCAACCGTCGATGCAGGATTAGTCATTCATTTAGCCTTTTTGGTAGAAAGTTTATTGAAGAAGGAACCTTCCCGTACTTTCGCCAACCTGACTACTTTCCAAAAACGGTACCGAATCGAAATGGATGTTTTACGAACCCATTTATTACAAATTGAAAAAAATTACCAAATCAAATTTTCTGAAGATGAGATCGCCTATTTAACCCAAATGTTTTTAGAAAACAAAATCAAAAATTATGATGAATCCGCACACAATCTTAGTGTGTAACAGAAAAAATGTGAGTGTGTAAATAAAAAATTGGTTCAGACCATTGATAGATAAAGGTCTGAACTTATTTTTTTTTGGCACGCTTTTTGCTTTATAGTAAAGTGTAACTTACAACAGAAAGGAGCAGATACGCGATGGCGAAAAAAACGATTATGCTAGTTTGTTCAGCAGGAATGAGTACCAGTCTATTGGTGACAAAAATGCAAAAAGCAGCCGAAGCTAAAGGAATGGAAGCAGATATCTTTGCTGTTTCAGCTTCAGAAGCCGACCAACATTTGGAGTCAAAACCAGTCGATGTTCTATTGTTAGGACCACAAGTACGTTTCATGAAATCACAATTTGAACAAAAATTAGCACCAAAAGGCATTCCTTTGGACGTGATCAACATGGCAGACTATGGCATGATGAACGGCGAAAAAGTATTGCAACAAGCAGAAACATTAATGAACTAAGATTTTTTAGGATCGAAGTGTAAGGAGGATTTTTAAAGATGGATGAGCAAAATTTGGAAGCCATTATGGGATTGATCATGTATGGTGGTAATGCAAAAAGTGACGCAATGGAAGCAATCGCGGCAGCAAAAGAAGGGGACTTCGAATTAGCTGACCAAAAAATCAAAGATGCTGAAGCATCTCTTGTGGAAGCGCATCATTCGCAAACAGGATTGTTGACACAAGAAGCGCAAGGCAATCATATGACTGTGACATTGTTGACTGTGCATTCACAAGATCACCTAATGACGTCAATCGCATTTACCGATTTAGCGAAAGAAATCATTGATGTCTATCGACGTCTAAATAACGAATAATCTTTGAACGGATAGAAGTAGTTATTGTCGATGAATCAAAAAATCTTCTTTGACGAATAGAACTTATAGGAGGAATTAAGAATGGATGGATTAACAAGTTGGATGGAGAAGTACATTCTCCCTGTAGCTGCAAAAATTGGAGCCCAGAAGCACTTAGTTGCATTACGTGATGCCTTTATTGGAACAATGCCTGCTACTATGGCTGGTTCGATCGCAGTAATGATCAACGCGATCATTCGTGACTTACCACCGCAATTTTGGCCGAGTTATGATGCCAGTACCATTCCAGTTATTCGTGAAATTATTAGTATCAATGGCTTCGTATGGAATGGTACATTGGCTGTTGCTGGTTTAGTATTTGCCTTTTCTTGGGGATATAATCTGGCTCGTGCTTATCGAGTGAATGATCTCGCAGGTGGGATCGTTGGAGTAGCGACACTGATTCAAGGAATTGCTTTTTCATACAGCACTTCTGTGGCGACAGCTGTTCCAACAGCTTTGATGGATGAAATCAATGCTGGGTCAGCAACTTCCGGATGGTCTGCAACAGCAGATGCAATTACAGCAGGTGGATGGGGTTGGTTGAAACTCGATCATCTAAACGGAAACGCTTATTTTACCGTAATGATCATGGGGGCTATTTCAGTTATTATTTTCTGTAAATTGATGTTAGCTGATATCACTATCAAAATGCCTGATTCAGTACCGCCAGCAGTATCGAAAGCGTTCGCTGCGATTTTGCCGGCAACAATTGCCTTATATGTCATTGCTATTATTAACTTTATTGTCGGTAAACTGACTGATGGACAATTAATTATTGATCTTGTCCAAAAATATATTGCAGAACCATTCCTAGGCTTGTCTCAAGGGCTTGGTGCAGTACTGATCGTAACTGTTTTTGTTCAAATTTTCTGGTTCTTCGGAATCCATGGTCCAAACGTACTAGCTCCAGTTTTAGAAGGTATTTGGGGACAAGCGCAGTTGATCAATATCGATATTTTCCAAAAAGGATATGAAGGACAAACCGGTACTAACGCGGTTCTTGCCGCAATCGAAGATGGCAAGGCATATATGTGGGTACGCGGATCCTTTGACTCATTTGCTTGGTTTGGTGGTTCAGGCGGTACAATTGTATTGCTGATTGCTATTTTGATCCTATCAAAACGTGCGGATTATCTAACTGTTGCAAAATTGTCAATCGGACCTGGTGTGTTTAATATTAATGAGCCGGTAATGTTCGGTCTGCCAATCGTATTGAATGCGATCATGTTTATTCCGTTCATTATTGCTCCGCTAGTAGCCACTTCAATCGGCTGGTTAGCAACGTACTTTGGTTTAGTAGCACCTGTTTCACAACAAGTAACGTGGGTCGTTCCACCAATGTTGCTATCATTCTTGGCAACAGGAGCTGACTGGCGTGCCCCAATCGTAACGTTGGTATGTATGGTCGTTACATTCTTCATATGGGCGCCATTCGTTATTTCAGCAAATAAAATTGATCCAAAACTAGGCGAATAGACCTGTAGATTGTGGGGAACTGCTATGGCTTCGCTTGAAGTAAAGCAGTTCCTCCTTTTATTATTGATTATTTAGGAGGAAAAGAATATGATTTCAATAGCAAGTGCAATGCAGCAAGATGCCATCAAAGAATTACTTGAAGGATATAACGAAGATGGAATGTCTTTTACATTCAAAGAAAAACAAGGAATTAAACTTATTTTTACTACGACAGCTTCCGATTCAGAAGCGGCGGCAAAAAAAGCAAAAGAATTGATCAAAGCACAGCCTTGGGGTTCTGTTTTATACTTTCAAGCAGTTAGTGTTTGAGTAGGTTCTCTGTGGATCAACGAATAGATAGGATGATTGAAAATGATAAAAAACGGCTTATTTATATGTAGTATCGGTCTACTCGTAGTCCTATACAGTATGAATCCAAGTAATCAGCAGTTAGATATATTCAGTTTTACAACAGGTATTTTCTTGCTTATTTCTGGCAGTCTTCTGTTCATGAAAGGAAAGAAGAAAGCCGAAGAGTCAGATAGGAGGAAGTCTTAATGAGAATTGAAAAAGATTTATCGATTCCAGCAAATGTCTTTTACGATCAAATTATGGATTCTGTTATCTTTGACATACGAAAAGCAACTGGAAAAACACTTTCTAGAAAGCAACTGGCAGGATTTCAATATGTAAAGGAATTTTCTACTACGAGTCGTGCGAAGATCGAAATCGAAGAAATCATTGAAAATCAAGTTTATCAATTCAAAACAGAAACGACAAAAAATGAATTTGTCGCTCGCTATGAAGTAACGCCACTTGATGGAAAGAGTAGCAAAGTCATTTATACGGAAACCATGAAATCACATGGCTTCATGCAGCAATTAAATGACATGCTCTTAGGCACGATTCTAGGATATTTCAAACGCAAGCAGTTTAAAAAAATGTTGAGTATGATGGAAGAAGCATATTAAGGGGTCGACTGACGCCTTTTTTGCGTTTCTTGCGTGTTTTTAAGTAGAGGAGATGAAGGAATGACAGATGTCAAAAAAATGACCGAATTCGGTTCGCAAGAAGTACTGGACTTGGTTTCTTATGCCTTTCAGTGGGAATTGAATGAAACAAATATCAAGCGCTATCGCAAGCTTGCGGAAAATTCTTGGAATTATGGTTCCTACGATGGGGATGGAAAATTAGCGAGCCAAATCATGGCAACGATTTTTGATGTGAATTTTCATGGAACGACCTATCCAATGGCAGGGATCGGTTTTGTGGCTTCGTATCCAGAGTATCGCAGCCAAGGTCGGATCGATCGGATCATGAAACAAATCATTAAAGATTGCTATGAACAAAAAATCGTTCTTTCCTATCTGGCACCTTTCTCCTTTGCGTTTTATCGTAGATATGGGTATGAGTACACTTTTGAACGGACGGTTTATGAAGTCGATGCGCATCAATGGCCCGATGGCAAGAAAGTGAATGGAACGATTCAACGCATGAATTGGGAGGAAGCACAGCCGATCATTCACGAGATTTATCATCAATTGCCGCGCCATCAAAAAGGCGGGCTGATTCGCCAACCCTGGTGGGAAGAAATCAAGTTTGTTTTGCGCCGACCGTATACATTTGCGATTTATCGCAATGAAGCTGGGGTCCCTGAAGGCTACTTGATTTACTTTATCGATGGGGGACGTTTCGATATTCAAGAGTGGGGCTATTTGACCGCTGACGCGTATCAAGGATTTAATCGGTTTATTGTCTCTCATGCAGATTCAGTAGCACAGATTAACTATCGACCAGGGTTTGATGGGGAAGTCCTACAAGCAAACGCGGCCAAACCATTGGCTAACTACCAAGTGCGCCCGGACATGATGGCGCGCGTCATCGATGTGGAAGGGTTTCTAAAAAGTTATCCTTTCACATTGAAAAAAGCCGGCGGTTTTGCCATAGAAATTCAAGGGGATGAATATGCCCCATGGAATAATGGCTGTTATGAAGTGACAATCGAAAACGCTCAGCATCAGGTCACGAAAACGACGGCTACCAAGCTGCCAAAAGCAACCTTGTCGATTCAGCGTTTTGTGCAGCTGTTCATGCAGGCACAATCCCTCGATTCTCTGGTCTTTTTCCAGCAAATGGAAACGGAGAAGGAAGCTGCAGTGATGATTCAGGAAAACTTACCAGACGGAAAGCCGATTCTGGAAGATTATTTCTAAGCCAATCGACACAGACGCATTTACTTTCCAACAAAAAAAGATTCCTTAAAAATAAGGAATCTTTTTCTTCAAAAAACGTTCCCTGCCGGAATCGAACCAGCAACTAATCCTTAGGAGGGACTTGTTATATCCATTTAACTAAGGGAACACAATAGCTATATTTTACCTGTTATTCGTGTTTCTCGCAAGATGAGAAGGAAAAGAAAGGAAGAAAAACATGGTCAAACGATTGATAAGTGCAAACTATAGTGAAATCAAAGAAATGTCGGCGCAAGAATTAAAGCAATCCATTAAAGCGAGCGAAGGACGAGTGATCGTCTGTGAAACGGTGGTTCAAACCATGCCGCAAGCTGGCGATATCACCAACGCAGAAGTCGCGGCAGCTTTTGGGGCTGACTTGATTTTGTTGAATGGCTTTGATTGTTATCGTCCAGCTATTTTTGGGATGCCTGGTATCACATTGGAGCAGCTGCTTGATCCTACACAAACGATTGAAAACCCGATTCCTCAACTAAAACAACTGATTGGACGACCTGTCGGCATCAATCTTGAGCCGATCCCAGCTACGACGGAGATGATGAGTGAAAAGATCAGCATCAGTCAAGGCCGAACAAGTTCGGTTGACACCATCAAAAAAGCCCAAGAACTCGGGGTGGACTTTCTCTGCTTTACAGGCAATCCTGGAACAGGTGTGACCAACCGAGAAATCGCTAAAGCAGTAAAATTGGCAAAAGAACATTTCTCTGGGTTGATCATCGCTGGAAAAATGCACAGTGCCGGCTCAGATGAACCTGTGGTTGATCGAGAAGCCATCATTTCTTACGCTGAAGCTGGGGCAGATATTTTGTTACTGCCTTCCGTTGGCTCGATTCAAGGCTTTCTAGAAAAGGATCTGATTGAAGCTGTTCAAATTGCCAAACAATATGACTTATTGACGATGTCAGCGATAGGAACGAGTCAAGAGAGTGCGCGTCCGGAAACGTTGCGACAATTAGCCATTATCAACAAAACTTGTGGGGTCGATCTGCAGCATATCGGTGATGCCGGTTATGGCGGCATGGCACCGACTGAAAATATTTTCGAAACATCGGTTGCGATTAGAGGCATGCGCCATACGATCAATCGTGTCGGGCGTTCAATCAACCGTTAAATCAGAAAAAACTACTAGCGAAGGAAAACGAAGAATCGTTCTGCTTCGCTTTTTGCATTTTTTTCGCTAAGTTAGAAAGAAAGGAGGGAACATAAAATGAAACAAGCATTGATCATTTACGGAGGTTGGGAAGGACACGCCCCAAAAGAGACCAGTCAGTTTTATCAAACGTTGCTGGAGTCAGAAGGATATCAAGTGACACTCGCCTCAGATTTTGAACCTCTCTATCATAAAGAAGAATTAAAAAGGCTGGATCTGTTGATCATGAATTGGACGCGAGGAGAATTGCCTGATGAGCCGCTGCAAAATGTCACTCAGGCTGTAGCAGAAGGATTGGGATTAGCAGGGGTTCATGGCGGTTTTGCCTCGGCTTTTCAAGCCAGTAAAGGCTGGTTGTTTCTGACTGGCGGCTGTTTTTTGGCACATCCTGGCGGCTTGGAAACGACCTATAGCATCGATCTTACGACAGATCACTATATTACGGCAAATACGCAATCGATCCCTCAGTTGACGACGGAGCAATACTATTGCCTGGTTGATCCAGCTGTCACTGTGTTAGCTACCTCAACATTTGTAGCCAACGATCATCCGAATGCAGCTAACCAAGAAGTCATACTGCCAATGATGTGGATCAAAAAATGGGGCAAGGGCAGAGTCTTTTTCCAATCCGTTGGACACAGTCTAAAAGAGCTGAAAGAGCCGACCATTCAGACTTGGACCAAACGAGGCTTTCTATGGGCCACCAGAAATACATTGGCTGATCCACTGAAAAATAGCCAGTATAGTGAGTAATCAGAAAAACGAATGAGGAAATAAACGCGTGCAATCGTTTTACTTTATGGAAGAAAATAAGCATGGTACACTTTATTTGTATTTGATTAAGCAGGAGGTAATGTGGAATGGGAAAATTTGGAAAAAGTTTTTTATCGCAGGTAATATCTGACGGAATCAAAGGACCATTTGTCACGATCATGCTCAATACGCATGTCGGCCACCAGAATGTCGAAAAGGATCAAATCAAATTTAAGAACTTTGCCAAAGATGCGAAGCGCCGCTTTGAAAAAAAATACCCAGAACATTCTTGGGATCTTTTTCAAACGAAAATTGATGAACTGCTTGCAGATCAATCATTTTGGCGCAACAGTACAACAAGTGTGGCGGTGATTATTACCCCAGAAGAGGTACTGGTCCATCGGTTAAGTATTCGTGTGGATGATCAATATTACGTAGGGGAAACTCCTTATGTATTAGCTGTCATCAAAAACGCACAATTTAATTACCCATTTTATCTCTTAGCGTTGAATCGCGATTCAATGCAAGTCTATCAAGTTGAAAACAATCAAGTGCGTGAAGTCGAGTTGCCAGAAGAGGCACCGACAACGATCGAAAAAGCGCTGGGGGAAGAAATCACTGGCGGCGGCAACTTTAATTACAGTGCCCAAGGTGGCCCTAACTCAGGAGGAGAAGGCGTCGCTTATCATGGCTTTAGTGCCAAAGACGAAGAGGTCGAGATCGATCACGTCAACTACTACCAAGCAGTTGATGCATTTTTCAAGAATGATTTTTCAAACGAAGAGCATTTACCAATGTATCTTTTTGCGTTGCCAGAAAATCAAACGCTGTTTAAAAAAGTGGCAAAAACCAACTTTTTCAAAGCAGATCCAAGTATTTCTTCTTCACCAGCGTCGTTATCTTTGAAAGAGATCCAAACGTGTACGCAAAAGCTGATTGCGGAGTTGACACAAAAAGAAGTTGGGGAATACGGCAAGCTGTTGGATCGAAAATTTATTGACCAATTGGTTGATATCGTGCCTGCAGCCAAAGAAGGCCGGATCGCCAATTTGTTTGTGGCTACCTCAAATCTCGCCGATGGGTTTGGAGAAGATCCTGATACAGAGTATGATCGTCGCCAAGTGTTAAATACGCTGGCAATCGATGTTTTAGAAAACGGCGGTGAGGTATCTATCTTGGAACAAAAAGATGCCCCTGGAGAAAAAAGTTTGACGGCGATTTTGCGTTACTAAACACAGTTGCGTCGTTCATAAATAAATCGTTTCCATAAAAGAGAAGGCTGTTGCAGATCTTTAATGCAGCAGTCTTTTTGTGAATTATAAAAAAATAAAGGCGTTTTCATTTTTTTTGATTTTCTATTAGTCATAATGAAGATAATGTGCTATAATACAAAGTGTAGTTTTTGTTACGGTAAATTATGGTAGCTTGTTTCATCTTAAACATCTTCCACATTTTCACCTTATACAAGTAATTGCAAAATATGTGTATAAACACAAGGAGGATTTTTATTATGGAAACAGGTACAGTTAAATGGTTTAACTCAGACAAAGGTTTTGGATTCATCACTGCAGAAAACGGTAACGATGTATTCGTTCATTTCTCAGCTATCCAAGGCGAAGGCTTCAAAACTTTAGAAGAAGGTCAAGCAGTGACTTTCGATATCGAAGACGGACAACGTGGCCCTCAAGCGACTAACGTTAACAAAGCATAATTAGTGAATGCCTTTTAAGAGCAGCTTAGCTGCTCTTTTTTTGTGCGCGAGATAGTTGCTTGCAGACAAAGGAGTTGTTATACTCTTAAAAAAAGGAGGCACATTTATGGGATTGAATGAATTTATTCTCGGATTGGCTAATTTAGAAAAGATCCAACGAGCGCCGGGTTTTTTTAAGTTTACTGAGCACAGTGTAGCTGCTCATTCATTTCGAGTAACGATGATTGCCCAGACCTTAGCTGATATCGAAGAACAAGCGGGAAATCAAGTCAACTGGCAAATTCTTTATGAAAAAGCCTTGAACCATGATTACACGGAACGTTTCATCGGTGATATCAAAACGCCGGTCAAATATGCGAACAAAGAATTGCGGGCAATGTTATCAACCGTTGAAGAAAAAATGACCGATGCCTTCATCGAAGAAGAAATTCCAGGAAGCTTTCAAGCAACGTATCGCAGACGCCTAGCGGATGGCAAAGACAACAGCCTTGAAGGGCAGCTATTAGCAATTGCGGATAAGATCGATCTTTTGTATGAATCTTTTGAAGAGATCTCAAAGAGCAACCCAGATAAAGTATACAAAGAAATGTTTCGAGAGGCCGTTTTAACCGTCAAAGAGTTTCAGCATCGTCCGTGTGTCACTTATTTCTTTGAAGCCATTTTTCCAGAGTTACTAAATGCAGATTTTTATGGCAAGACTGCCTTTCTAGAAGAAATCGCGGCTTTGGTGGAAAAATAACCAAAACGAAAAAACGAAAAATCAAGAAATGATCCATCTCAAGGGCTTCAATGAAACAAGTGAGGGTATCAGGTTTGATTTTTCGTTTTTTTGTTGGATTAAAGTAAAGATTCCGCTCCATCAATATAGACTTCCGTTCCAGAAATATTGCCCGCAGCCTCTGAAGAAAGAAAAAGCACAAGGTTGGCGACTTGTTCTGGCACGCCTGTTTCTTGCTTTAATGGTCGAGAACGTTCTGGATATTTGACGGGGATCTCAACGCGAGCAACTTCTTCTTCAATTTCTGTGTTGGCATCGATATTCGTTGCGATCGCCCCAGGACAGATAGCATTGACCCGAATATTATAACCGGAAAGTTCCAGCGCAGCCATTTTTGTAAAGGCAACTTGTCCTGCCTTAGATGTACTATAAGCTGTCGCACCAAAATTGCTGAAGATGCGGTTTCCATTGACTGAACTCGTAATGACAATGCTGCCACCGTTTGTTTTCATAAAGGGAATGGCCGCTTTGACGGTAATAAAGGTACTGCGTAAATTTGTGTTGATCGTCTGATCCCATTCTGTCACCGTCAGCTCTTCGATCGGTGTCCAGGTACCGTTGATGCCGGCATTGACATGGAGTACATCAAGTCCACCTAGTTCTTCCACAAGACCACTCATTGCTTCTTGCAGCTTATCCGCTTCGGTGACGTCAACCGCTCGATAATGGGCTTGTGCGTCATAGTCAGCAAGAAACTCCTGCAGCTCCTCTTCGTTGCGATCAATCAACCCAACAAGAGCACCATGGGCTAGAAATTGTTCTGCCACTGCTTTTCCAATTCCTGAAGCAGCCCCCGTTACAATCACTCGTTTGTTTTTGAAATCATTCATTTTTTTCGCCTCCTTATAGTAAATTATAAAAAAGATCCCTTTTTTTGTCGAAAAAAGCGATCAGCGACCAGCAACAAACTCTTTCAGATGGGACACGCGAACGGTTAGCTTTCTAGTTTTACCTCCTGAGAACCCTTGTATCTAGTGGGAAAACAGATGTAATCGCCATTGATTTTGTAGTATAATGCAGACAGTGTGCAAGGAGGAATACAATGAAACCCATATACGCTGTGGTGGATCTTGAAACAACAGGAACCGATTCGACGGTTGATCGAATTATTCAATTTGGCTGTGTCCTAGTCCAAGATGGCAAGATCATCAATCGTTTTGCCGCAGATATCAACCCTGACCGCAGAATTTCTAAGCAAATTCAACGATTGACACACATCACAAACCAACAAGTAAGCAAAGCGCCATATTTCGAAGACATAGCTGATACGATCTATAACTTACTCAGCAACACGATTTTTGTGGCGCATAATATTTATTTTGATTATCATTTTTTAAGCAATGAATTTGTGCGTTGCGGGCTGCCACCTTTATCACTTCCCGGAATCGATACGGTGGAATTGGCACAAGTGTTTTTACCAACAGAAAGCAGCTTTCGTTTAGGTGACCTAGCAGACAGCATTGGCTTTCGTCATGATAACCCGCATCAAGCAGATAGTGATGCAGAAGTGACCGCAGCTTTATTTTTGTATATCGAAGCGATCATGCGAGAACTGCCACGGACGACCCTTAAACAAATTGCGCTTTTAAGCGGTCAAATGGGTATGCAAACGAGTGACTATATCCATGGGATCTTAAAAGAAAAAGGCCCAGAGTTGGCAGAAGATTTCGAAGTGATCGACGGTATCGTCTTGCGGAAAAAGACCGTTCCGCTTTTTGAAGCTACGCATTTTCAAGAAACGTATCCGAAAGTTAAAGTGGAAAAAGAACAGCGCTTTGGGCAGCACTTAGTCTATCGGAAACAACAAGCACGCTTGATGAATGCAGTGTATACGCATTACACCCAGCCAGAGAAAAATCTGATCATTGAAGCAGAAACAGGCATGGGGAAAACCATCGGTTACTTGTTTCCAGCTGCTTACTTAGTGACACCAGAAAATCCATTGATCGTTAGTACCTCTTCAATTCTATTGCAAAATCAAATCATCAACAAAGACATTCCTTTGGTAAACCAAGTACTGCAGCAACCTATGCAAGCGGTCTTGGTCAAAAGCCATCGTCATTACATTGATTTGCAGCGTTTTAAAGCGACCCTTGATCAACCGGTAGAGCAAAAGCAATATGCGCAATACCAAATGGGGATCTTAGTTTGGCTAACTAAAACAGAGACGGGAGATTTCGATGAATTGAACTTGGTTCGACTTGATCATCCCTTATTTACCGACATCCGCCATCGCGGCGTTGCCTTTTTAGCCAAAGATCAACCCTTCTATGAACAAGATTTTGTCCGACATTTATATCAGCGGATGGCGCAAAGCAATGTTTTGATCGTCAACCATGCCTTTTTGATGCAGGAAAACCGGCGAGTGCAGCCGCTTTTGCCAGCGAGTGATTACTTATTGATCGATGAAGCCCAACAGTTGCCGCAGCAAGCAGAAGGCTTTAGTCAACATGTCTTTGACTCTGCTCACTTCAAGCGGCAGTTTTTACAGCTAAATGAAGAAGGACTATTTGAAGAAATTGCCCAAATCATTACCGAGGATGATTTTTTACAACGGATGTTCTCGTTGTACCGAAACGCGTTGTCGATCTTGGTCGAGACACAAGAGCAGTATTTTCGCACCTTATCGATCGATGCGCCAGAGCTACAAGTCGTGCACCATGACGACCTCTACGATGGCACGTTAGCACAAGACAAGCTGCATCAGAAATTGAGCCTTTACTATCAAGAAATCGATGAGATCCAACAACAGTTGCGTCAGCGATTCGAGTTGACCAATGATCGGTGGTATGCAAGACAACGAATCGTGATTGCCCGTTTGTTTGATTTCTTTAGTCAAATGGAAACCCAGGAACAAACGGTGACCGCATGGTTGACTTGGTGGCATCCTCGTTACGTTCATTGGTTGAAAAAGCATTCCCAGTCAGGAAATGCTGTGATTGAATTAGCTGATCTAGAAGGGCATTCGATCGTGGAGAGCACATGGTATCACCGCTATCAGCACATCATTTATCTTGGGGGAACATTGAAGATCCCAGGCAACAAAGAATATTTTGCCCATCAGATCGGCTTGACCGATGTGCCAGTCAAAACGATTCCCGCTTTTTATGACTACAGCAAACAAACTCGACTCTATGTAGTTAAAAAAGGTCTCTCGATCCAACAAGCATCAGCTGCTGAATACGCGGATTATTTAGTCGAAGCGTTAGTCCCAATTTTGTTTGACAATCCGCAACCAGCGCTTGTGTTGTTTACGGCGCATGAAACTTTGAAAAATGTCTATGATCGATTGAATAAAAAAGCCCTGCATTATGGCAGAGAAATCGTTGCTCAAGGAACTGGCGGAACCCGTGAGAAAATCTTAAAGAAATTTTTATTAGCGGAAAATGGCATCTTATTAGGGACTAGCAGTTTTTGGGAAGGGGTCGACCTACCAGGTCAGGCCTTGAAGATCGCTGTGGTGACTCGCTTGCCTTTTGAGAATCCTAAGCAACCAATGGTCCAAGCACGGCATGCCTTCTTGGAAGCAGAAGGCATCGATTCTTTCAAAGAAGATGCCTTACCTAAAGCGATTCTACGGCTACGCCAAGCGTTGGGGCGCTTGATCCGTTCTGAAGAGGATACAGGCGTGATGGTCGTCCTTGATCGACGCTTGTTATCAACAAAGTATGGCAAACGGATGGTCAAAGGTCTACCCAAAAACTTGCCTCTGATTGAAGCCAGCCCAACCGAAATTGCCGAAGATATTCAACATTTTTTTGCGCAAGAGGAAAAAGCGGCGGTTGATTTTGAAAAATGAGTCAAACATCTGATATAATGAGTTTTATTTAAGATTGGAGTACGAAGTGTGAAAACAAAAGACAAAGAACATCGGCGAGTAATTATTTTGCTGAGTGCGATCACGGTTTTACTGGTCGTTATTCTCTTCGCTTCTATTTTCTATCTCCGTTCTTCTCGTCCAATGCGACAAGCAAGAAACGAAGCGATCGAAATAGCAGAAAGATACACTGATTTAGCAGAGGTCGAACAATTTTATTGGTTCACCCGTGAGGAGACATCTTTTAGCATTGTTGGAAAAGATACCAATAACAATGAGATCGTCGTGATCATTCCTAAAAGCGGCGAAAAGGTTTCCGTTTATAATCAAGGGGATGGATTGACGGAAGCACAGGCCAAGGCCTTCGTTCGCGACAACCATCAAGGGCAGCAAATCCAAAAAGCAGCATTGGGTATTTTTAAAGGCGAGCCCGCTTGGGAAGTCATGACTAAAGACGACCAAGGCCGCTTGAACTATTATTTGATTGGTTTCAAAGATGGAGAAGAAATCAAAGCGGTCACCGAACTATAGAAAGCCGCTTATGATAGACAGAAATTTGGATTGTAGGAAGGATGATAAACATGGTACTTTCAAAAAGAGCAGAAAAATTAGAACCCTCCGCTACGTTAGCGGCATCTGCTAAGGCAAAAGCATTAGTAGACCAAGGTGTAGACGTATTAAGTCTAACCGTCGGTGAGCCCGACTTTATTACCCCGAAGAACATTCGCCAAGCAGCGATTGCAGCGATTGAGAGCGGCAAAGCTAGTTTTTACACAGCAACTGCTGGGATTCCAGAGCTAAAACAGGCGATTCTTGCTTATATGAAAGAGTTTTATGGTGCTGACTATGATTCAAACCAAGTGATCGTGACAGATGGCGCGAAATTTGCCCTTTATACACTGTTTCAAGCGCTTCTTGATGAAGAGGATGAAGTACTCATTCCAGTGCCTTACTGGGTCAGTTATGCGGAACAAGTCCGTTTAGCAGAAGGTACACCTGTATTTGTTGAAGCTAAGCAAGCAGCAGATTTTAAAGTTTCTGTTGCTCAATTAGAAGCCGCTCGTACAGTACAAACGAAAGCCATCATTTTAAACTCGCCTGCCAACCCAACAGGGGCGATATACTCAAAAGAAGAATTAACAGCAATCGGCAACTGGGCAGTGGAAAACAATATTTGGATCATTGCCGATGATATCTATGGTCGTTTGGTTTATAACGGCAATACCTTTACATCAATCGCTAGCTTATCAGAAGAGATCCGCAAACAAACCATCGTGATCAACGGCGTTTCTAAAACCTATTCTATGACTGGGTGGCGGATCGGATTTGCTGTCGGCGATGCAAAAATCATCAAAGCGATGGTCGATATCGCTTCCCAAGCTACCAGCAACCCGCCGGCTGCTAGCCAATACGCAGCAGTTGAGGCACTGACTGGTAATCAAGAATCGATCGAAGTGATGCGTCAGGCCTTTGAAGAACGCTTGAATAAACTATATCCGTTAATTGCCGCTATTCCTGGTTTTAAAGTGACGAAACCCCAAGGCGCGTTTTACTTGTTCCCAAATGTCAAAGAAGCCATGACAATGTGCGGCTATCAAAGCATTGATGCCTTCGTAGAAGCTTTACTAATGGAAGCCCACGTGGCAGTAGTGACTGGTGCTGGTTTTGGCACACCGGATTATTTACGGATCAGCTATGCAACTGATTGGGACACGTTAGCGGAAGCTACCAAACGAATCCATGATTTTGTTGAAAAGAAACGCCAAAAAGCTTAAAATGCTCTATGGTGCCTTTATTAATTAGATAGGAGAGAATCAAGTGGAATCTATTCAAATTTTAGATGCAAAAAAACACGTTGGCGAAACCGTTCAAATCGGAGCATGGGTTGCTAACAAACGCTCTAGTGGCAAGATCGCCTTCTTACAACTTCGCGACGGAACAGCGTATTTCCAAGGAATCGTTGTAAAAAGTGAAGTAGGGGAAGAAGTTTTCCAATTAGCGAAAAATCTAAATCAGGAAACTGCCGTACTGGTCACTGGGGAAATCAGAGAAGACAGCCGCTCAAAATTTGGCTATGAAATTGGTATTTCTGGTTTAGAAGTTGTCGGGGAAAGCCACGATTACCCAATTACACCAAAAGAACACGGAACAGATTTCTTGATGGACCATCGTCACTTATGGTTGCGTTCGTCAAAACAACATGCCATCATGCAAATCCGAAACGAAATCATTCGGGCAACATATGAATTCTTCAACAAGAATGGCTTTATCAAAATCGATCCACCGATCCTAACCGGATCAGCACCAGAAGGAACGACCGATTTATTTGAAACCAACTATTTCGATCAAAAAGCATATCTATCTCAGTCCGGTCAATTGTACATGGAGGCTGCTGCTATGGCGTTTGGCAAAGTCTTTTCTTTTGGACCAACCTTCCGTGCTGAAAAATCAAAGACACGTCGTCACTTGATTGAATTTTGGATGATTGAACCAGAAATGGCCTTTATGCATCAAGAAGAAAGTTTGGAAGTCCAAGAGCAGTACGTGGCATTCTTAGTGCAAAATGTGCTTGATAACTGTGACTATGCACTTGACGTCTTAGGCCGTGACCGTGAAGTCTTGAAAAAATACACCAAATTACCATTCCCACGAATCTCTTACGATGATGCAGTGGAATTATTACAAAAGAACGGCTTTGATGATATTCAATGGGGCGATGACTTTGGCTCACCACATGAGACCTTTATTGCCAATTCATTCGATCAGCCCGTCTTTATCTTAAACTATCCAAAAGCCATCAAACCTTTCTATATGAAGCCACATCCAACGAGAGAAGATGTCGTGATCTGTGCCGATATGATTGCACCAGAAGGCTATGGCGAGATCATAGGCGGTTCTGAACGTGCCATCGATCATGAATACCTGCTAGAACAAATCCGCGCCCACGGCTTGGACGAAAACGAGTACTCATGGTATTTAGACCTACGCAAGTACGGTTCAGTCCCTCACACCGGCTTTGGTCTTGGATTAGAACGGACCGTTACCTGGTTATCAGGAATCGAGCACGTAAGAGAATCCATTCCGTTTCCACGGTTGTTGAATCGGATTTATCCGTAAAAAATAAAAAAACGACGAGTATAACATAAAATGTTTAAGCAGTTTAATAGTTGAACAAAGCATCAAAATCAATATTAATTGTTCGTTAAATTTTGCTTGTAATCCATCATTAATTTAGAAATAGTAGTTTTTTTAAATTCAAAAGACGACATCAAATTCCAAATGTTTGGAAATTAATGTCGTCTTTTTACTTATATCACAAGCTCTTTTTTGAGAAAAATCGTCTGAATAGAAACCTCTCGATCACTCTTTATCTTTCGTTTTGTGCAGTATTCTGCTTTGAGTGAGTTTCCAGATGCTATATAAAACAAGAACAATGAAGGCTAATCCTTTGATATAAAGTGAAATAGTAAAGAAGATTGATGGCTGATATCCAATCACTAAGGTATTTTTGTCATGATTGTTCCTCAGTTTTAAGGCACCAATATCAGATAGTTGGTAATCATCAGCAGTTAACTCTTTTCCATTTAAATTTAATGTACTATTGTTATAAACAATTACTGGCAGCAAGATGTTTTTGTCCTCAGTTTGATTGCTATCCCAAGTGATTTTAAGTTTTGCATCATTCGTGACGGTCTTAGTAATCGCAAGCTTGTTATGCAATACTTCATTTGAATAAGTTGAATAGCCATTGATTAAATTGGTCTTTGTAGGCAAATAATCAGGTGTAGGTTTCTGTGTAATTGTGAATGCCTGAGATAAGTCGGAACTGGTCAATCCTGTTCTTATTTTATTAGGATCAGACTCAATAGGTTGTGCTGCATTCGTATCACCGGAAAGAGGAGAATCAGAATTCCATCTTTGGGCTTGTTTATCTATTAGTTGCCAACCGCTTGTCGTACTGATCAATCCTAAAACGGCTAAACCAATCATTAAGGCTTTCTTGGTTTCATCTTTGTTGAGATAATGACGCAAGTGGTTCATTGAATAACCGAATCCGAGAATCAGCAATACACAGGTAATACCTGAAAAGCGTCTCAAAAACTGAATACTCAGCAGAGCAGGTAACTGTTCTGTGAGATGATTCCAAGGGAAGTATTTTGAAGAAATAACAAAAAATATGAGTCCAGTGACATTGGTTATTTTGATCAGTGTTGACATATTTTTCCAATAGGCAACTGTTATGACCAGTTGAAAGATAAATATAAGCGAGAATATCAAGCCAAAATTATTATAGTCCATCGCACCTAAGGAGAGAAATGTTCCACCGTTATATAGTCCAGCGGCATTTAAAGGCATGATTAAAGTATCAGAATGCAGATCAAGTATGGCAGCAAATGTATTCAAAGACAAACAAACAGCAATGAACACAGCAAGGATTGTCTGTTTAAACATTTGAATTTTTTGATCTGAGCGGATTAGACCAATAATATAAAAAGGTAAAATGGCTATACATGCTAGCAATGTGGTAAACATATGAATAGACAAAAGTAGGGCAAAAATACTCCCAAAAACAATAGGCTGAATTGGATATTCACGATTTTGTATCATGCGAAGAGCTGGAACAAAAGCTAGAGGTAAGAAAGCAGCTCCCATTCCAGAAAACCCTTGGGTCGTAGTCCACCAGACAATCAAAGGAGAACCCATATATAAAACAGCACATAAAATAGCAATTTTATTGTTCAGTTTAGCAGATCGCGTAAGTATATACATCGAAGAGCCTGCGATGAAAAAACACAAAAAATTAAGAATTAATTCGAAATGATACCAATTTTTGACAACCGCCAAAACAAAGCCGGCAAAGTAAGCAAAATCAGCTCCGTACATCGCGTTGATTACTCGACCGGATTGATTAAATCCAAATAAGGATTGGAAGTAGTTGAAATGACCAGTCTGGATTTGCATAGATGTATCATAATAGCGATTCATATGAAAAATCCAGTCATTGGCAACAATCAAGGATCGTTGGAAAAGTTGGGGTGAAATAAAAAATAGAGCAAGAATGGCAATAGCTAATAAGCTAAAACCTGTTTTTTTATGAGTATTCATAATTAATTCCTTTCTGGTGCTTATAAAATTTCGTTGAAATAATATATTATCACATCATTATAAAGGGAACAATGAAAAATAGCTAATATCATGCTGTGTCTAAACTATAGAATCAGAGAGAAAATATGACGGTTTTATTACAAATATTTTCTTTTGTGCGAATATCGGTTAAAATAAACGTTAGTGTGAAAAAGAGGGGAATTATGCAAATTCGTTCAGTGAAGTCATTATCAAAATCATTTTATCTGCTTTGCGTCAGACAGGCCAGCAAATTTGCACGTCATCAACATGACCAAGTCATTTTTATGTTGAGTTTTCCTAGTACAAGCGAGTATATACTGGAAAAACTTTATGAAAGATACCAAGGAAGATTGGTTATTTGCTATACAAAAAATGCTCAAGGGATGGCAATAGAGTACAAAAAAAAAGGGTGCCAAGCCTATCATCTCGATACCTTTGATGTGTTACTAAGAAAAATTGTGCCAATTTTGAAAAATAGCAAAGTGATTGTCTGTGATAATTATTTTGCTGTTCTAGGTGGGATTGATTTTTTAGAATCCACCAAAATCATTCAGATTTGGCATGCAAATGGGGCTATCAAAAAATTTGGTTTAGAAGCGAACTATGCGAAACATGCTACACAAATCGATAAAAAAAGATATCAAGAAGTCTATGCGCGGTATACACATTACGTTGTCAGTTCACAACACATGGCAGATATCTTTGCCAAAAGTTATCATACATCGATCGAGGTTCTGCCTTTCGGCTATCCATTGACTGATCGTTACTTTGATCAAAAAATCAAAGAGCAAGTAGTAAAAAAATATCATGAAGATAATCCAGAGCAAAAGAAACTCGCTCTGTATGTACCTACTTATCGAGAACATTACCAAGAAAATCCAATTGAGATTGATTACATGCAACAAGCACTGGGTGAAGGGTGGCATTTTATGATACATCCTCATCCTCATGATCATTTTTTGAAGAAAAAAATTGCCGATAACGGCAACCAAGCATCAAAATTAGATCATTGGCCGTTAAGCGACTTGCTCTTTGTAGCGGATTGTTTGATCACAGACTATTCTTCAGTACCCTTTGAATATTCATTAGCGAATTCAGCAGGAAAAACTATATATTTTTGCTATGACTTGAATGAGTATATTGAAACAGTAGGTGTGCAAGAATCTTTTGTTGAAGAAACATCCAAAATAAGTGTTGACTCAAATGAAGCATTAGCTAGGGAAATATTGACAACAAGTCATGATGATAGCACAGAATTTAATAAGAAATGGAATGCATTCCCACAAGGTAATGCTGCCAAACAATTAATAGATTGGATCGATAAACAATATGAAAACTGATATAGTGATGGGAATACCTGTAGATGCATTGACGATGGAAGATATTGTAAAGGATGTACCAAATTATTTGTCTGAAGACAAAAAGATGTTGCTGATCAGTGTCAATCCCCAAATTGTTACTGAAGCAGCAGGTTATCCTGAAATCGTAGCCTTTATTAAACAAAGTACCCATCGGATTCCGGATGGTATTGGTATTGTGCTGGTTTCAAAGTTGACAGGCGGTCCGATCAAAGAACGCGTTGCTGGATATGATTTAATGCTGGAAATGCTCGCATATGCTGATAGACATCAAAAATCGATATTCTTGTACGGCGCCAAGCCGAATGTTTTAAAAGATACAGATAAGCATGTGAGAGAAATGTATCCTAATCTTCGGATTGTTGGTATGATTGACGGGTATGTAACATCAACAGATGAAGAAATCGTCAAGCAAATCAATGCAGTATCGCCTGATTTTCTTTTTGTTGCGTTAGGATTTCCACGACAAGAGCAATTTTTAGCAAAACATTTTCAAGATCTCAACGTACACATCTTTCAAGATGTAGGTGGAAGCTTTGATGTATTGAGTGGTCATGTGAAGCGCGCGCCTGACCTTTTTATCAAGTGGCACTTGGAGTGGTTATACCGCTCGGTGAGTAACCCTGCAAGGATTGGAAGAATGTTGCAATTACCTGTTTTTTTGGGGAAAAGTTTATACTGGAACTATCGAAATAAGACTATGAGGTGGACAAATGGGGATTAGATCATTTTTAGGGCGTGTTAAGCGAAAAATTACAGGAAATTCGACAGTAGTTGTTAAGAATAACACGGAAGAAACCAAAATTGATAGCAAAGAATTGCGTAGTATTGTAATGGATCAAATTCTAAGCGACTATGTAATCAATAAAGCAAGCAGCAAAGGAAGTGCAGCTGGCAAAAGTGTCAATAATCAGTATGTTCTTAAACGAGGCGTTGATCAGATCGAATTCAATAATTCATTTTTTAAAATCGATGGCTATGCCTATTTCGAAACAGATGAGACTATTTCAGATGATTTGATACGTAAAAATTTGATTATTATCAACAAAGAGACCAATCAGGAATTTACGGTACCCTTGATCAATAAAAAAGCCAAAGAGGGAGAAAGTTGGGTAAAATACAGAGGCACGATCAATTTTTCTACATTTAGTGATGGCAAACCAATCGAAGTCGGTAATTACGAAATGTTGATAGAAGTTACACAATTTCTGCGGGATGCTGGTGGCTGGATAACCAAAAGAGACACTGTCGGAAAAGTTAAACATGCAACAAACGACATAATAGTTTCCACAAAAATGTACAGCTTTTCAGCCCGCAGTAACAAAAAGTTCAGTCTGACGATCGTTCATCATTTTGCTGGGAGCTTTATCACGATCTTGTCCAAGAAACTCTCAGATATTGACCCGTTAGAATATTCTACAGAAGAAATAATCGTAGACGGCCCGCTATCTCGCGTGTTCAAACGGTATTTATTCTCCTTTTTCTATAAATATTATCATTTGAAACCTGTAAACAAGAAGAAGATTTCTTTTTTGTCTGATAGTAGGATCGATATTTCTGGAAATTTTGAGTATATCTATCGCAAACTTTTGGAAAAAAATTTGGATGTGGATATAAGATTTTACTTAAAATCAAGTATTAAAGAAAAGAAGTCTTTCTCAGAAATCAGACTTTTGGCAAAAGCAATTGCAACAAGTAAATACATCATCGTTGATGACTTTTATCCACTGATCTATCCTTTGAAGATTAGAGAAAAATCTGAATTGATTCAAGTATGGCATGCAGTTGGCGCATTTAAAACTTTCGGCTATAGCCGTGTTGGGATGCCCGGGGGACCTAAACCGGATAGTGTCAACCATAAAAACTATACCCGGGCATTAGTTAGTTCTCATAATATCTCGGATAAGTATGCTGAGGGATTTGGTATCTCTATCGATAATATTTTACCGATCGGTATACCAAGAACAGATCTATTCTTTGATGAGGTTGAAAAAGCGGTCGTTGTAGAGAAAGTTTATAATGAATTACCTTTTTTAAAAGGTAAAAAAGTGATTCTATTTGCACCAACATTCAGAGGAAATGGACAGCAATCAGCTTATTATCCCTATGAAATGATTGATTTCAAAAAGATTTATCGAGAATTTTCGGGTAAGGATTATGTTTTCTTATTGAAAATACATCCTTTTGTTCAAAATGATCCCAATATTCCCTATAAATATACCGATTTCTTTTATGATGTGTCAACGTATCGTGAAATTAATGATTTGTTATTGGTGACAGATATCTTGATCACCGACTATTCATCGGTATGTTTTGAATATGCATTACTAAATAAGCAAATGATTTTCTTTAGTCCCGACCTAGCGGATTATATGAGTTCAAGAAACTTTTATTATGACTACTTGGACTTTATACCGGGATCTTTTGCAACCAATACCAATGAATTGATCACGCAAATTAGAGAAGAAAAAATCGATTATAAAAAAATTGATGATTTTGTTCATTATTTCTTTGACGATCTTGATGGCAAAGCAAGTGAACGCTTTGTTGATTATCTAATCAATGATTTCTATGAAGAAAATAAGACAGAAGAAGCAGTTGATTCAAGATATACAGCAGATGGGAAATTTATTCCTAATTGGGGAGAATCCACAAACAAAAAGAAACAAGAAATAAAAACAGAAGAAATCGACTAAGGTGAGGAGAACAAACTATGTTATATGCACAAATTTTAGCGGGCGGTAAAGGAACACGAATGGGTAATGTAGGTATGCCAAAACAATTTTTACAATTAGGCAATCGACCAATTATTATTCATACATTAGAGAAATTTGTCTTAAATGATGCCTTTGATGCGATTATTGTTTCTTGTCCAGAAAACTGGATTCAGCACGCCAAAGATATCATCGCCAAATATATTCATGATGACCGGGTCAAAATCATTGCTGGCGGTAAAGAAAGAAATGACACATTGAAAAGTGGGATCGCGTTTATCCATGAATCTTTTGGACAACATGACGATGATGTGATCGTTGTGCATGATGCTGTACGACCATTCATTTCTCGCCGTATCATTGAGGACAATATCCGCTTGTCTAAAACGTACAATGCCATTGATACAGTGATCCCTGCTACCGATACGATCGTCCGGGGCAATGGCTCTGAAGTAACAGAAATACCAATCCGAGACGAAATGTATCAAGGTCAAACACCACAAACGTTCAATATCAATGTGTTTTTGGATTGTCTAAATAAACTTTCTGAAGAAGATATCAAAACTTTAAGTGATTCATGTAAAATTTGCTTGCTCTCAGGAGAAAAAGTAGGACTCGTAGAAGGGTCAACTGCCAATATTAAAGTGACTACACCATTTGATTTGAAAATTGCTAAAGCAATCATTGAGGAGAGAGAGTAATGTTAAACCAAGTATATCGATTGGTTTCACCACGTCAATTTGAAACGGTTATCGTTGATGAGAAAATCGAGCAATCAGATTGTATCGTCGTCCGCCCAACCTATCTATCGATCTGTCATGCAGATCAACGCTATTTTACCGGTAGTAGAGATAAGAAAGTCATGAGTCAAAAATTGCCAATGGCATTGATCCATGAAGGAATCGGCGAAGTTATTTTTGATCCGAAGGGCGAGTTCGAAAAAAAACAACGGGTTGTGATGATACCTAACACACCATTTGAAGAGGATCCCGTCATTGAGGAAAATTATTTGCGAAGTACTAAATTTCGCTCTAGCGGCTATGATGGTTATATGCAAGAATATGTATACTTGCGCCGTGATCGAGCAGTGGCTCTTCCAGATAATATTGAATCTGAATTAGCAGCCTTTATTGAGTTGATTTCAGTAGCGATGCACGCAATCAGCCGCTTGGATCAAAAAATGAATGACAATCAACAAGTTTTTGGCGTTTGGGGGGATGGCAATCTTGGCTATATTTCCTCAGTTCTTTTGAAAAATATGTATCCAGATGCTAAATTGATCGTTTTTGGAAAACATAAAGAAAAGCTGGATTATTTTTCATTTGCGGATGAAACATATCAAGTGGATGATATTCCTGCAAATTTAGAAATTTCAAATGCCATTGAGTGTACTGGTGGAATGGGTAGTCAAGATGCAATCAACCAAATTATTGATTTGATCAAGCCACAAGGAGTGATTGCTTTAATGGGAGTTTCTGAACATTATGTCGAAGTAAATACACGGATGATCCTTGAAAAAGGGTTAACTATGATTGGCAGTTCTCGTAGCGGTAGAGAAGCATTTCAAAAGACGGTTGACTTTTTAAGCGCACACGAAGAGACAAGACAACGTTTGGTTAATTTAATTGGCATTCGCAAAACGATTCGCCATTTATCAGATGTTGTTGAATTCTTTGAAGATGATTTAATCAGCAGTTGGGGAAAATCCGTGATGAAATGGGATATCTGATGTGAAAAAAATAAAATTGCTGGTAATAAAATCTTTTTTTCAAATCATTTATCAATATTGTCTCATTTTTTGTAAATTCAATCCCCAAAAAGTTACTTTAGCTACAAATCGCAACCAAGATTTGTTTTCCGGATTGAAAAATTTACAGACTATATTTGAAGAACAATCTAATTATCAAATAAAGGTGATTGCCTTTAAATTTGAAAGAAGTTTGCGCGGCCGGCTCAATTATTTTTATTATTCAATAGTCAGTATGCATGCACTGGCAACTTCTAGATTTTTCATTGTAGATGATTATTATTTTCCGATATATTGTATAAAGAAGAATAAAAAGAATATCGTTGTACAAATTTGGCATGCAATTGGTCATTTGAAAAGGTTTGGACTATCTATTGAAAGCAACAAAAAACAGATCATAAAACCTCATACCAATTATGATTATGCGGTTGTGAATAGTCAGTTAGACATTCCATTTTATGCAGAAGCTTTTGATATGAGACCTGAAGATATATTAGCAATTGGAAGTCCCAAAATTGATCGGCTAATCAATCATAAAATCAATAATGATAAGGTAGACGTTAGGACAGTTTTATATGCACCCACTTTTCGTCGTACGGATGAGGAAAATATTGCGTTAGTCCAAATGTTCATAAAGGAATTTGTACGAGATTTCAAAGATGATATTTTATATGTTTCCTTACATCCATATATGAGAGTCCCAGAATGGCCTATATCGGAGAATGTCCATATTTTTCAAGATAGCAATAGAATCGATGATATTTTATCGCAAGTAGATATTTTAATAACCGACTACTCGTCAGTTATGCTTGAATTCTTTTATTTTGAGAGGCCGGTATTGATTTACGCACCTGATTTTAATGCGTATAAAGATGATTTTGGGTTTTATGTTGATTTTAAATCTTACATTGAAGCACCAATTTTTGACTCTCTTGACAGCTTGATGCTTTATATGAAAAGTGGAGATTATAAAAATACAACAGATTATATCTTAAAAATGAAAAATAAAATATTTGATTATTATGATGGTCAAAATTCTCAACGATTGTTTGACTTTCTTACCAAGGAAGTAGAGGGGTAATATGAAAATTAGTGTCATTATTCCTGTTTATAATGCAGGAAACTTTATTAAACCAACTTTAGACTCTTTAAAAAATCAGACAATGGATAAATCTGATTTCGAAATTTTAGCAGTTGATGATTTATCAACAGACAACAGTTTGGAGATTCTTGAGTCATATCGCACCGATTTACCCAACCTGCGTATTATAAAAAGAGAAACAAATTCAGGTGGACCGATGGTTCCACGAAATGATGCAATTGAAATGGCTAAAGGGGAATACGTACAATTTTTAGATAATGATGATTATTTAGGTGAGGATGCTTTAAAAAGGCTGTATGCTTTTGCTACCGAAAATAATTCGGATGTAATTTTCGGTAAATATAAAGGAATCAATGGTAGAGGAGTACCGAAAAGCCAATTTTTAAAAGGAAATATTACACATGCAGATATTATTAAAGATAACCTGATCTATACGATTGCTCCGCATAAGATGTTCAGAAGAAAAATGCTGATTGATCAAGACATACGTTTTGAAACGGAAATCAGGCCCGGAGATGAAGATAAACTATTCGTTATGCGTGCCTATCTTGATGCTAAAGTTATTTCTATTCTTAGTGACTATGATTATTATTATGTAGTCAGAAGACCTGGAGAGAACCTGAGTGTAGCATCTATACCTCAGAATCCAGAATTACATTTTATTGCACAAAAAAAAGTATTGCATTATATCGAAAAGAGCAGGTTTGATCAAGCCAAGCAACTAGATCTTAAGGTTGCTTATGTCAACCGCTTGATTAGTTTTAGTATTCTAAGAGCGTCCATTCTAAATGAAAAATATGAGTACCAATTGAGAAAAAAATACTTTTCGGCAGCAAGAGATTTCTTTCTTCATTATGTCGGTGAATCTGTCATATCTAAGCTAAAAAAAGAACATGCCATCTTTGTTCAAAAAATATGCGAAGACAAAATGGATGAACTCATTGAGTTCGAAAAAGTAAGCAAAAAGCTCAACCAATCTTCCGATTATGAAATCGACAACGGACAGATATACTATCAAATGCAGTATGCAAATGGCTACAAAGAGCGATTGAATGTCAGCTTCTTAAACAAAACGTCAATCTATTTAAACAGTGTAACGGCATTTAAAAAGAAACTCTATATTGGAGCAAGTTTACACCACACCCTCATTGCAAATGATCAGTATCTAATTTGTAAAGAAAGAACTGACGGTCAAGAAATTACAATCAAGGCAGCTGAAATCAATGCAGTCGGAGAAGCCGTATTTATTTTGCCTATCAAAAAATTGGAAAATGGGTTAATATGGGATCTTTTTATTGAATCTCATAAGCCTATACATCATCGCAGAAGACTTGGTAAAGATCGAAATTTAAAAAAAATCAATATGCGTATTGACACGAATAAATATCAGTTCACTGCCTATACAACGAAAGACTTTGACAATTTATCCATTAAGAAAGAAAAGGTAAATTAATATGAAAGGTATCATTCTAGCAGGTGGATCAGGGACACGCCTGTATCCCTTAACCAAAGCAACATCCAAACAATTAATGCCGATCTATGACAAACCGATGATCTATTATCCTATGTCGACGTTGATGTTGGCGGGAATTACGGAGATTTTAATTATTTCGACACCGCAAGACACCCCGCGTTTTGAAGAATTATTTGGCGATGGTCATGAATTAGGCATCCACATCGAGTATGCCGTTCAACCAAGTCCAGACGGGTTAGCGCAAGCCTTCATCATCGGCGAAGAATTCATTGGTGATGATAGTGTTTGTTTGATTCTTGGTGACAATATTTATTATGGTGGCGGTTTGTCAAATATGTTGCAGCGAGCAGCGCAAAAAGAACAAGGTGCTACAGTGTTCGGCTACCATGTCACTGATCCTGAACGTTTTGGGGTCGTGGAATTTGACGATGAGATGCAAGCTGTATCGATCGAAGAAAAACCCGATACTCCAAAATCAAATTATGCTGTTACTGGGCTGTATTTTTACGATAAACAAGTCGTAGAAATCGCGAAAGAAATCAAACCCTCAGAACGCGGAGAGCTTGAGATCACGGATATCAATCAAAAATATCTAGAATTAGGGCAACTATCCGTTGAAGTCATGGGACGCGGGTATGCTTGGTTAGATACTGGAACCCATGAGTCATTATTAGAGGCGTCAACGTTTATTGAAACAATTGAAAAACGACAAAATTTAAAAGTGGCTTGCTTGGAAGAAATTGCTTATCGCATGGGGTATATCAATCGTGAAGCATTGATCGATTTGGCACAACCACTGAAGAAAAATCAATATGGTCAATATTTATTGAACCTAGCAAAAGAGGCATAACGATGGGAAAAATAAAAGTAACAAAAACAAAATTAGCAGATGTCTTGATCATTGAACCGGCTGTCTTTGGTGATCATCGTGGTTTTTTTACCGAAAGCTATTCGCAAGCTGATTTCAAAGAAGCGGGCATTGGCCATGACTTTGTCCAAGACAATCATTCGTTATCAGCAGAAGCTGGCGTTTTGCGGGGACTGCATTTTCAAAAAGGCGAAGCGGCCCAAACCAAATTGATTCGGGTGGTAAGCGGTGCAGTACTGGATGTGATCGTCGACATTCGAAAAGGTTCTCCTTCCTATGGTCAATGGGAAGGCTACATTTTATCTGAAAGTAATCACCGACAATTGTTGGTGCCAAAAGGCTTCGCCCATGGGTTTGTGACTTTGACACCCAATGTCAATTTCTTGTACAAATGCGACAATTATTACAATGCACAAGCAGATGCCGGGATTGCGTTTGATGATCCAGATTTGTCAATTGATTGGCCGATCGCCAAAGAACAGGCAATCCTGTCAGAAAAAGATCAGCATCATCCGACCTTGAAAGCCTTTGAGGCAGAAAATACCTTCGTCTACGGAGAAATATAAGGAGCGTATTTAATTATGAAACGAATCATTGTAACCGGTGGTGCTGGATTTATCGGCTCCAACTTTGTTCATTACGTCGTGGCGCATCATCCAGATGTCCACATCACGGTTTTGGACAAATTAACGTATGCAGGGAATAAGGCCAATTTAGCTGGCTTGCCAGAAGACCGTGTTTCATTGGTGGTGGGGGATATCGCCGATGCAGCATTAGTTGATGAACTGGTCCAACAAACAGATGCGGTCGTCCATTATGCGGCAGAATCCCATAATGATAATTCATTGAAAGATCCATTTCCTTTTGTGCAAACCAACCTGATCGGCACGTATACATTGATTGAAGCTTGTCGAAAGCATCAAGTCCGATATCATCATGTATCGACAGATGAAGTCTATGGGGATCTGCCCCTGAGAGAAGACCTGCCAGGCCATGGTGAGGGGCCGGGGGAGAAGTTTACCGATCAAACACCATACAATCCATCAAGTCCATATTCATCCACCAAAGCAGGCTCCGATCTCTTGGTCAAAGCTTGGGTACGTTCTTTTGGATTACAAGCAACGCTCTCTAATTGTTCCAACAATTATGGACCGTATCAACACATCGAGAAATTCATCCCTCGTCAAATCACGAATGTATTAAGCGGCATTCGACCTAAATTATATGGCGAAGGCAAAAACGTCCGTGACTGGATCCATACCAATGATCATTCTTCTGCTGTCTGGGCCATCTTGACCAAAGGACGCATCGGAGAAACGTATCTGATCGGTGCCGATGGCGAGAAAGACAACAAAGCAGTAATCGAGATGATTTTAACATTGATGGGACAATCCAAGGATGCTTACGATCATGTCAATGATCGACCAGGCCATGATTTGCGTTATGCGATCGATGCAACAAAACTAAAAGAAGAGCTGGGGTGGAGCCCGCAATTCACCAACTTTAAAGATGGGTTGGCGGATACCATCGAATGGTACCGCAATAACCCCGAATGGTGGCAGGCAGAAAAAGCCCGCGTTGAAGCAAGTTACGCCAAGCAAGGTCAATAATTCAACAAAAAAGCAGGAAGCGAGATTTCCTGCTTTTTTCGAAAGGAAGAGATACATGTATTTAATTACAGGAGGAAACGGCCAATTAGGCACAGAATTACGTCATCTATTGGATGAACAAGGTGCTGCTTATCTATCGACAGATTCCGCTGAGATGGATATCACAGATGCACAAGCTACAATGAATAAAATCAAAGCAATACAACCAACGGTGATCTTTCATTGTGCCGCCTATACTGCGGTGGATAAAGCCGAAGATGAGGGCAAGGAATTAGACGAAAAAATCAACGTTGACGGCACCAAAAACGTTGCATTGGCAGCCGAAGCCGTTGGGGCAACCTTGATTTATATCAGTACCGACTATGTCTTTGATGGTACCAAAAAAGACGGCGAATATGCGACGGACGACCAAGTCAATCCGCAAAATGAATATGGCCGGACCAAATTACTAGGTGAAGAAGCTGTGCAGTCGATCATGAGCAAGTACTATATTATCCGTACCTCATGGGTCTTTGGTCAATACGGACATAATTTCGTCTTTACCATGCAGCGTTTAGCCAAAGAACACGAAACATTGACCGTGGTCAATGATCAGTTCGGCCGTCCTACTTGGACCCGCACCCTGGCGGAGTTTATGACATATGTGATCACAAACGATGCCCCTAAAGGAATCTATCATTTATCCAATGACAATCATTGTTCATGGTACGAATTTGCCAAAGAGATCTTGAAGGACACAGATGTGTCCGTCAAGCCTGTGACCTCAGCTGAATTTCTACAAAAGGCAAAACGCCCACAATATTCGATAATGGATCTTTCAAAAGCAAAAGAGTTGGGATTTGAAATCCCAACATGGCAAGAGGCATTAAGAATGATGTTGCAAAATATTAGCTAGTTGGTAAAAACTGATTAATCTGTTGTGGCTCTATGACAGCTGAGGTAATTTAGAAAGTTATAATAGGTTTTAGGAAAAGGAGAAAAAAATGGGGTTGAAAAAAAAAGTAGCATATTTGTTTAGTGTTCTTATATTAAGTTTAAATGTCGCTGTGCCAACTTTAACAACTGTAGCTGAAACCATAAATATAGATGAGGCAACGACCGGTAGTATTTCTTCTGAAAATGGAATTTCTTCAGATACTACTGAAAGAACAACTGAGAATCCTTCGTATGAAGGCAGTCAATCTAATACAAGCTCAGAATCATCTTCGATGACGAATGAAACAAATCCAACTGTCGATAGTAGTATAGTTGAAGAATCTACCGAAGAATCAATAGTGGATGAAAAAAAAGTTTCATTGGATGAAACAATTTTTCCTGACGAAAATTTTCGAAACTATTTAATAGAAAATTTTGATAGTGATCATGATGGTTTCTTTGATGAAGATCCATCTAAAATAACCGAATTAAATTTATCAAATTTAGAAATTTCATCATTAAGCGGCATTGAAACCTTCAAAAATTTAGTTACTCTTGATGTTAGCAAGAATTTTATAGCGGAGATTGATCTAAGCCCATTCGTTCAACTAGAACAATTAGATATTTCTGACAACAAAATTGTATCATTTGATTTATCAAAAAATATCAATCTCACAAAATTTTATGGAGGAACGCAAACCACTTCAATAAGTGCTGACCAAAAAAACGATCTGTATATTGTTGATTTAGAAGATATATTTTCTGATGAACTACCAGAGTATGAGTTGAATGACACTGAATGGCGTTTGCAAGAAGGTTCAACCAAAGAACTTGTTGCTACGGAATTAAGTCCGTTAAGCCTTACAGTGGCAGTTAAAAATTTTAACTCAAACCTAGATGTTCAGACGTATCACTTCACATTGAAAATAGCTGTTGAATCCAAACAAATGACGACTAGGAGCAAAGAGAACAATGAAACGCCTAGTATTTCTTATCAAAGTTATTTGGAGAATGATTCTTGGCAAAGTGTAAAATCTGATGGAGAAATTAGTGGTACAACAGGACAATCAAAAAAGATCACAGGTTTCAAAATTTTAAAAACGGGATTAAAAGATCCTGATAGTATCAGTTATCGAGGTCACTTTCAATCAACAGGTTGGGGGAACTGGAGTAGTACCTCAGAAGTCATTGGTGATATTAGTTCCACGCGACAAATGGAGTCTATTCAAATCAATAGTACAAGTCAGGATATTTATTATAGAGTTCATGTCCGAGATCTTGGCTGGCTAGGTTGGGCAAAAAATGGTGAGACTGCTGGTACCACAGGCATGGGTTTGCGGATTGAAGCAATTCAAGTTACTTTTGAAGAACCAGATGATCTATCTACTCCTAGCCTAATGGAATCTGGAACAATCAATAGCTCATATACAAGTTTTGTGGGAAATAGTTGGCAAACTGCAGTAAACAATGGTACAACATCAGGTACAGTTGGTGAAAAACAACCTGTCCAAAAATTTTCAATGGTAACAATCAATGATAAAATATCTGGAAGTGTGCGCTACAGCGGGCTTTCTCAAAATGGATCTTGGTCATCTTATGTAAATGCCGGACAAGAAATTGGTATGATTGATACGCCATTGGAAGCTATAAAACTTGAACTGACTGGCGACTTAGCCAAATATGCAAATATTTATTATAGAGTACACGTTTCAGGTCTAGGATGGTTAAGTTGGACTAAAAATGGTGCTGAAGCAGGTACAACAGGATTTAATCTAGCAATTGAAGCGATTCAAATCATTGTGAAGCCAAGAAGATTATCTGAGCCAAATCAGGCAGGACAAGCATTTGTTTCTAGTAATACGTTAGGAAAAACTACCATTGACCTCTCATCTCACTCTCAAAGAGTTGGATGGGTAAATACAACAGGAAGCAAAGTCACTGGAGGAACAACAGGAAGAGGCTTGCGCTTAGAAGCTATACAGATCAAATTGGAAAACAGTGAATTTGATGGTGGTATTTCTTACCGGTCACATGTCCAAGGCATTGGCTGGCAAGCTTATCAATCGAATGGGGCGCTATCTGGGACTACTGGACAAGGTAAGAGACTGGAAGCACTTCAGGTAAAACTGACAGGAAAAGCAGCGAGACTCTATGATATTTATTACCGTGTTCACTCACAAACATATGGTTGGCTTGATTGGGCAGTCAATGACCAGAAAGCTGGAACTATTTCTTTGGGTAAACGTGCTGAAGCATTAGAAATCCAACTGGTTCCTAAAGGTCAAAAAGCACCTGGCTCAACGGAAAAACCTTTTGTTGAAAAAAGTGAGTACCTTTTTGTAATGGGGCATGGGGTTTGGGATCCAGGGGCAGTCGGCAGCGGAACTAACGAACGTGATTTCACACGTAATGAACTGTTACCGTATTTAAGAAAATATGCTGCGAAATTAAAAACGAGTAAAATCAATTTTTATGATACATCAAAGGACATGTATCAGGACACCCAGATCATGGGTGGCGCATATTTAGTTAGTTCAAAAATTTTGTCTGTTACCGAAATCCATTTAGATGCTGGTGGAACCTTATCAACAGGTGGACATGTTATTGTTCATAAAGATCTTGTTCCTTCATTATCGAGTATAGCTATGGCTGAGACTATTCGTCAGCATGTAGGTTGGCACTCTGCTTATGCAAATAATCGAGGATTGAGCTTGCGTAATGACCTATTGAATTTAAGAGTCTTTAAAGATAGAGGAATTGACTATCGACTAACGGAACTTGGATTTATCTCAAATCCTAACGATGTGGCAAAAATCAGGAGAAATATTGATACAATAGCGAAACAATTGATTCAAGACGCAACAGGTGAAAAACTATAATTTTAAAAGAAGCGTTTGAGTAATTTATTAATCATTTCATTCCTCCTAACTTTCGTGTATAATGGTACAAGCCAGTATTACGAAAGTTAGGAGGAGTTGTTTTGAGTAAACAACATCCAGAGGATAAATCCTTTAAAGACGAAGTATTAGGAGCTTTAAAGCAACCTCAATCAGATCAAACCCAGGAAGACCAAGGTTTGAACGAGCGTCCTATTCAACAGCCTCAAGAAGAGGTGGGTTCGCGAACTGCAAGTGGAAAGACCAAAAATAAAAAAGCAAAGCAAACTGCTGCAAGTCGTAGGGCAGCAGCGGAAGAATTACCCATAGCTGAAGGTGGAGAAACGCAATTGCGCAAGCAGCAACGCAAAAAAGAAGACCGAATTGTCAATCGGATCGTTTTGATCGTAGTTCTTGCTTTGCTCGTTATCGGTGGAGTTTTAGGATTTTCAATGTATCGTTATGTATCATCCGGGCTACAGCCTTTGAATCCTGATGACACGGAAACTGTCGCTGTTGAGATCCCTAGTGGATCGTCCAACAAAGCAATTGGAGAAATATTGGAAGAAGACAATATCATTAAGAGTGGTATGATCTTTAACTATTATACGAAATTCAATAATTTAACTGGATTTCAAGCGGGAAATTATCAGTTTGCGCCAAGTATGACATTGGATCAAATAGCGAAGATGCTACAAAATGGCGAAGGATCGGTCACCTCTGACGCCAAAGTCACCATTCCTGAAGGATTTGATGTAGATCAAATCGGTGATGCTCTAGCGGAAGCAACGAATATCTCGAAAGATGATTTCTTAGCTTTGATGGAAAGTGACGAGTTCTTTGAAAAAATGAAAGCAACTTATCCTGATCTTTTAGCAAGTGCCGGCGATGCACAAGGTGTACGTTACCGACTCGAAGGATACTTGTTCCCAGCGACGTATGACTACTATACAGGGAATACCCTAGAAGAAGTCGTTACTCAAATGGTGGATAAATCAAATGCGGTCATGTCGAAATATTTCGATCAAATCGCTCAAAAAGAAATGACCGTCCAAGAAGTTCTTACTTTAGCATCGCTTGTTGAAAAAGAAGGTAGTAAGTTAGAAGATCGTAAAAATATCGCACAGGTATTCTTCAATCGCTTAGCAATTGATATGCCGCTGCAATCGGATATTTCGATTCTATACGCGTTAGGTGAGCATAAAGAGCTAGTTACTTATGAGGACACTCAAGTTGACTCTCCTTATAATCTCTATGTGCATACTGGCTACGGACCTGGGCCATTCAACAATCCAAGTGAAGCAGCGATCCAAGCGGTCTTAGATCCAACACCGAACAACTACTATTATTTCGTTGCTGATATTCATACTCAAGAAGTTTACTTTGCAGAAACCTATGAACAGCATATGCAATTAGTGGAACAATACGTAAACAATACCTCAAATTAAATTTTCACAGGTTTATAGTTTACATTTAAAAAAAAGCATGGTAATCTTTTGTGGACTCATCGCAAAAGATTACCTTTTGCGATTTATTAGAAGTTACTAAAAGGAGAAAAGAACTATGGTAGAAAAAGTTTACCCAATGACACTTGAAGGAAAAGAAAAGCTAGAACAAGAATTAGAAGAATTGAAAACGGTAAAACGCGGTGAAATCATTGAACGTATCAAGGTAGCCCGCAGTTTTGGCGATTTATCCGAAAACTCAGAGTATGAGTCTGCCAAAGATGAACAAGCGTTTGTCGAAGGCCGAATCACTACTTTAGAAAATATGATTCGATTTGCAGAAATCATTGATAATGAGGGTGTCGACTCTGATGAAGTTTCCATCGGAAAAACAGTGATTTTTGTGGAGTTGCCTGATGGTGACGAAGAAGAGTACATGATCGTCGGTAGTGCTGAAGCAGATCCCTTTTCTGGTAAAATTTCCAATGATTCACCAATCGCTCGTGCTTTGATCGGGAAAAAAGTCAACGATGAAGTGACGATCTCAACGCCAGGCGGAGATATGCAAGTAAGAATCACAGAAGTAAAGAAAAGCTAATTGCTTGATCACTCGATCAATCTAGTTGACCCTGTTGTTCATTCTCCTTTAGGGAAATTGATCATACAGGGTCTTTTTTCGGACCAGCGACGGATGGACAAACCCTTTTTTTCAGGTATGATAGAGTAGAATTACTAGGAGGAGGAGCTTGAATGAAAAGTCCTTGGCGTTTTTTCTTTATTGTTGAAGCGCTCTTACTGCTTTTTGCGGTATGGCAAATTTTATCTAATCCGCCATTATTATTTTTATTAATACTTGGTGTGACGTGCTTGGTTCTGGTGAACCGAAGTGAGCGCAAGAGCAATTTTAAAAATTTCTTGATGGTCTCAAGTTCCATTGCTATTTTGATCAGTTTGTTAAATAGTCCAGCATTGTGGCTGATGCTGATTTTTGCGATTTTATTTATTGGATTAAAAGGAGTCGAGATTACCGGAATCGATTTGACTAAAAATTCCTTCTGGCGCAAAAAACAAATGATCATCGTTGAAACCGAAGAACCAAAAGCTGATCATCCACTGAAACAAAAACAGCAGTGGTTAGGCAATGAACGAATCGGCAGTCAAGTTTATGAATGGGATGACATCAATTTAGATATTTTGACGGGAGACACTTTCATTGATCTAGGCAACACTTTATTGCCTAAGAAAGAAAACGTCGTGATCGTACGAAAAGGCTTTGGCAGAACTCGTATTTTAGTGCCTGCTGGCATAGCAATCAAATTAGAGCACAGTACTTTTATTGGCTCCGTTATCTTTGAAGGTGAAGAAACGAGCTTGAAAAATGAAAAAGTGACAATCTACAGCCCCGATTATGGCGAAAATAGTCGGCGTTTGAAAATTTTAACGAATACCCTTGTTGGTGATGTTGAGGTGATTCGGGTATGATCGGGAAATTTTCAAGAGGCATGATCGCGTTTTATGCAGGCTTAGCAAGTTTTTTTACCATGATTTTGATGCTGTTTTCCTATTTGTATGCCAGTGGGAAAAATAATTGGCTGATAGAAGTCTTTCAAATCAAGCTCTTCTTTATCCCAATCGTCTTTCACTTACTTGTAATATCTGCATTGATTGCTTTAGCTGTCTTTTTACTGATTTCTTTTTTTCGCAACCGTCAATACGGTCCGGTGGAAGAAAAGTTAAGACTGTTAGCCAGCGGCTATATCGATAGCCCTTTATTGGAAACAAAAATCCCCCATGCGTCTGAAAACCATTTGATTGCGAATGTGGATCGTGATATTGCCAGTATCCAATCGAAGATGAAACAGATGTCGATGGAATTACAGCAATTGAATGCGAAACCGCAGTTTGTTGATGGTCAGACGAAAGAAGAGATTTTAGAAGCAGAAAGGCAGCGTCTGGCTCGTGAATTGCACGACTCTGTTTCTCAACAGCTGTTTGCCGCCATGATGATGATGTCTGCACTAAATGAGCAAGCGATTCGAACAGATGCTCCAGAAAGCCAAAAGAAACAGTTAGCGATGGTCACAGACATTATCAATGCTTCGCAATCTGAAATGCGGGCGCTCTTGCTTCATCTACGACCTGTAACTTTGGAAGGGAAGAGTCTAAAGCAAGGAATCGAGCAATTGTTAAAGGAATTAGAGACTAAAATCAAAATTCTATTGACTTGGGATATTGAAGACTTTACGATGCCTAGTTCGATTGAAGATCAACTCTTTCGTGTGATCCAAGAACTCTTGTCTAATACACTGCGTCACGCGAAAGCTGATGAGTTAGAAGTATACTTGCATCGCATCGATAATAACGTGTTATTGCGGGTGATCGATGACGGAGTTGGCTTTGATCCCCAAGATCAAAAGGCCGGCAGCTATGGCTTAATGAATATCCGAGAACGGGTGAGTGCCGTTGGTGGTACGTTGAAAATTATTAGTTTTAAAAAGCAAGGAACCAGCATTGAAATCAAAGTTCCATTGTTGAAGGAGGCATAACGGATGATAAACGTGTTGTTAGTTGATGACCATGAAATGGTTCGTCTGGGGGTATCTTCTTACTTATCGATTCAAGACGATATAGAAGTGATTGGGGAAGCGGAAAATGGCCGAGTAGGGTATGAAAAGGCCTTGGAGCTGCGACCAGACGTGATTTTGATGGACTTAGTGATGGATGAAATGGATGGGATCGAATCTACGAAATTGATTTTAAAGGATTGGCCGGATGCAAAAATCATTATTGTCACTAGTTTTATTGATGATGAAAAAGTCTATCCAGCTATTGAAGCGGGTGCGGCCGGTTATCTGTTAAAGACGTCTACTGCTCATGAGATTGCGGAAGCCATTCGTGCCACCCAGCGAGGAGAGCGGGTCTTAGAACCCGAAGTCACCACGAAAATGATGGATCGTTTGACGAATCGGACACCAATCCTACATGAAGATTTGACCAATCGGGAACAAGAAGTGTTACTGTTGATCGCCGAAGGAAAGAGTAACCAAGAGATTGCGGATTCGCTCTTTATTACCTTGAAAACTGTTAAGACACATGTATCGAATATCTTATCAAAATTGGAAGTTGAAGATCGTACACAAGCGACAATATATGCTTTTAAACACGGTTTGATAAAATAAATTCTCGATAATTATGCCTCCTCATGGTCAGTTGAGGAGGTTTTTGTTATACTAAATTATGATCTGGTAAAAAAGGAGCGTTTGTGGTGAAGCAAAATTATGCAATAATCGGTCTGGGCCGTTTTGGTGGCAGTATTTGTCGCACGTTGATTGAATCTGGACAAGAAGTACTGGCGATCGATAGTAACGAAGATCGGGTGAATGAGTACATGAATATCGCCACCCATGCGGTGGTTGGTAACGCACAGGATGAGATGACGTTACGCTCATTGGGTATCCGAAACTTTGACCATGTCATTGTTGCGATCGGTGAGGATATTCAAGCTAGTATTTTGGTGACCTTGATGGTTAAAGAAATGGGTGTTCCTAATATCTTAGCCAAAGCCCAAAACGAATACCATGCCCGTGTACTGGAAAAACTCGGCGCAGACCGTGTCGTCCATCCTGAACGTGATATGGGGATTCGCATCGCCCATAATCTAGTTTCCAAAAATATCTTAGATTATATTGAACTATCTGATGAATTTTCTCTAGCAGAAATTCGTGTGTCCAATCCACGCTTTTTCAATAAATCCCTGATTGAGCTGAATTTTCGACAAAAGTATGGTCTGACAGTTGTTGCGATTCGTCGGGGACCAGGACAAGTGATCGTTTCGCCAGATGCAGAGGCGATCGTGCGTGAAAATGACAATTTACTCGTGATCGGCAATACAGATGATGTAGATATACTTGATGAACATATGAATGATTAGGAGTGAAGAAAATGAACTTAACAATAAGTCCTGAAGCAATGCAATGGTTCAAAAAAGAATTGGTGGTAGACCAAGGAAGCGGGATTCGTTTTTTTGGAAAAATTTATGGCAAAACACAAGTGCATGACGGATTTTCCGTGGGGATGTCAGTCGATAAACCAGAACGTCCGATCGTTGAACGAACAATTGACGGCTTGCTTTTTTTTATTGATGAAGCGGATGAGTGGTTTTTCAAAGGCTATGATCTGACAGTTGATTATGATCAAAGGTTAGATGAACCCAAGTATGATTTTAGTGAAGATAAAAAATAATATGAGTTTGGTCAAATGATGACCGATGTAACTCGATTGGCTCTAGGAGATGAAACCGATGTTATCAATTGTTGTACCTTGTTTTAATGAAGAGGCGAGCTTGCCGATATTCTTTGAGGAAACAGAAAAAGTGAAGAGACAATTAAATATGCCCTTTGAATATATTTTTGTCAATGATGGCTCTTCAGATCAAACACTACCTGTTTTAAGAGAGTTATATCGTGCCCACCCCGAAAGTGTTCGCTATTTATCTTTTTCGAGAAACTTTGGCAAAGAAGCTGCACTTTATGCAGGCTTACAAGCGGCGAAAGGCGATTTTGTCACTGTGATGGACGCAGATCTACAAGACCCGCCGACATTACTGCCAGAAATGTTTGCGATGCTGGAAGCAAAACCAGAGCTTGATTGTGTGGGGACTAGACGGGCGGATCGCAAAGGAGAACCGAAGATCCGTAGTTTTTTCTCAGATGCTTTTTATAATATTATCAACAAAATTGCCGATACCGAAATGGTAAATGGTGCCCGAGATTTTCGCTTGATGCGCCGTAATATGGTAGATGCCGTTTTACAGCTGTCAGAATACAATCGCTTTTCCAAAGGGATCTTCAGTTGGGTCGGCTTTGATACAGAATACATCGCCTATGAGAACCGGGAACGAGTCGCTGGTGAGACTTCGTGGTCATTTTGGAAACTATTTCAATATTCGATCGACGGGATTGTCAACTTTTCGGATACCCCTCTGAACATTGCTTCGTTTATTGGGGCGCTTTCTTGCTTGGGCTCTCTGATTGCTTTGGTATTTATTGTGATCAGAACCTTTATCTTTGGTGATCCAACAACTGGTTGGCCATCGATGGTTAGCATTTTCTTATTTGTGGGCGGCTTGCAATTGCTTTGTTTGGGAATCATCGGGAAATATATTGGGAAAATTTTTTTAGAAACCAAAAATAGACCCTTATATTTCTTGAAAGAAACTGAAAAAGACCAAGAAAAACAACGATAAATTAAAAGTGTACAATCTGAAGGTTTCGCCTCCAACTGTACACTTTTTTTGCGGAAAGAATATGTTAGTAGCCTTTATCCAAGTTTATCTCATTTTTTACAAGTTCTTGTTTTGCCAAAAATTGTTGGAAGTTCGCTAAGAAAATAGCCATAAATGCCTTTTGAAAATGGGGCGTGTGCCCTGAGATATGAGGGGTTATCAAAAGGTTTTCGATGTGCCATAACGGATCATTTTCGGGCAATGGCTCTTCTTCAAAAACATCCAGTGCGGCAAATGCTATCTGCTTTTTTTCTAGGGCTTTTGCTAATGCAGTGGTATCCACACTTGGCCCGCGGCCGACATTATAAAAGGAAGCACTAGGTTTCATTTGGGCAAAAAAAGCTGCATCATACAAGTGAGTGGTTTCTTCCGTCAGAGGAAGGATGTTGATGACGCAATCGGCGGTTTTTGCGCAAGCGTGTAAGTCAGATAACGCAAACGTTTTTTCAAAACCTGTCACGTCATGCCCGCTAGTATTGATACCAATGGGACTTACACCAAAAAAGGTCAATGCTTGAGCTAACTTTTGGCCAATTTGTCCCGTACCAACGATCAAAATCTCTTGGTCTGACAATTTTGTATAGGGGATTGTATTTGGTGACCATTGCTGTTTTCTTTGTTGTTGGATTGCTTGGAAAATCCCGCGGTTTTCCATAAATAGTAGAGCCAATAGATGGTCTGTAATCGATTCAGCATGGATGCCGCTACCATTAGATAAGCGAATGCCATATTTCGCAAACTCTTTTAAGGGTAAGGTGTCTACGCCTGCTGAAATTGCTTGGACCCATTTCAAATTTGTTTTCTCCGTTAGTAGGTAGTCCTTCCATTCGGGCTTCCAACCTATGGTAATTTCTACTTGTGACCAATCAATTGCTTGGTCCTTTCTGTACACAAGAAATTGATAGTCTTTTTCGATTTGTTTCACGTATGTGTCGCGAAACTCTCGAGTGGCTAAGATTATTTTTTTCATTGCCAAGCCTCCTTTTAACTTAAGTGTAGCAAAGAATGAGAAAAAAACCATGTTCAAGGAATTGAACATGGCCTAGATTAGGTTTTAAACTGAATTTTTGGAGAATGTTTGACCCCTTGTGTGAATAAGAATAAAGAACCAAACAAAATAAAGGTGGTTGCATCGAAGGAAGGCAATAGTAGTTGTACGATTACACTAATAAGCGTAGGCAATGCAGCACTTACGATCAGAATCTTTAAATTTTCAAAGAAAGTATAGGAGAATCGTTTTAATCTTGTATAGATCGTTGCAATAAAGGTCCCCATCACTAAGGTGATCAGCAAGCTGACAAATGATGGATACAATGCAACAAAAAAGACAATGAGTTTGATTAGCCAGGGGATCGCTTGGTTGGATAGCGCTTCTCGAATCGCCTGACCGTTAAGATTGCGCAGCGCAGGCTCACTGTAATCAAATTCTAATTGATTAGAATCTAACATTGACGTCGATAAGCCAGAAGAGGGGATACGGATGACCAGCTGATCTTTTAACAAGGCAACAGCGATGACAGAGCCAGTGACATCAGATGCAATATCTGCTGGCGTACGGTTGCCATCTGGATCGAAAGTAAAGATGATCGAATCGGTTTGATAAATGAAACCTTGCGTACCCGGCGCTGTAGCAAGCTTGCCATTTTCGATCGTAAAATCTGGGATCGATTCTCCAATTTTTTGTCCGTCTGCTTGCACATCGCGAAAGACACCTAATACATTGATGGTCATCGGTACCGCGATAAGCACGGAGGCGCTTAATAGAAAAACGATTACTTTGGAAAATTCTGCTTTTTTGACAAATTTTAAATCAGGTATTCGGAAAAAAGCAATTTTAAATAGTTGGACGATAGTCATTTGCTGATGAACTCCTTTGTGGTATAACTAGAGTAATTGTAACGAAGGGTTCTTTGAATTACAAGGAATTCACAAAAAAAGAACCAATAATCGAATGAATGAATAAATAAAGAAATGAAAGTAGGCAAAAGAATGCAAAAGTACAACGAATACAAGCAGTTCTTGCAGCAAAAAAAGTTGTGGGAGCCGATTACGTATTTATTTTTTGGTGGATTAACGACTGTAGTCAACATTGTCGTCTACCTCGTTTTTCGTGAAGGATTTGGTTTTTATTACCAGACAGCGAATGTGATTTCCTGGATTGCTTCTGTTTTGTTCGCCTACTTTACAAATAAGTTATGGGTCTTTGAAGCAAAAACCGAGACAAAGCAAGAGTCATGGGCGGCATTTGGGAAGTTCATTTTCTTTCGCGTCTTATCATTAGGCTTAGATATGCTTTGTATGTATCTATTTATTTCAATTTTGGCAACCGGCGATCTAGTTGCCAAGCTGGTCACCCAAGTTGTTGTTGTTTTGGCAAACTATGTGTTTAGTAAATTTTTGATTTTCAATACGAAAAAAAGTGAGAAAAAGTAAGCATATTTTTTGAACAAAGTCTGATAGTCTGATAATGTTACTTATGTAAACATTATCATTGAGGAGGAATTTTTTTATGACTTACACATTACCAGATTTACCTTACGCATACGATGCATTAGAACCATACATTGATGAAGAAACGATGCATTTGCATCATGATAAACACCATAACACTTATGTAACAAACTTAAACGCAGCGATTGAAAAACATCCTGAATTAGGTGAAAAAACAGTTGAAGAATTATTAGCTGACTTTTCTTCTGTACCAGAAGATATTCAAACAGCAGTTCGTAACAATGGTGGCGGCCATGCCAACCACACGTTCTTCTGGGAAATCTTAGGCCCAAATGCTGGTGGCGAACCTACTGGAGCCATCAAAGAGGCAATTGAAGAAACTTTTGGCAGCTTTGAAGACTTTAAAGAAGAATTTAAAACTGCTGCAACCGGACGTTTTGGTTCAGGTTGGGCATGGTTAGTCGTGAAAGATGGTAAACTAGCGGTTACTTCAACAGCGAATCAAGATTCACCATTGATGGATGGTCAAACACCTGTTTTAGGTTTAGATGTTTGGGAACATGCGTATTACTTGAAATACAAAAATGTTCGTCCAGATTACATCAATGCTTTCTGGAGTGTTGTTAACTGGGACAAAGTAAACGAATATTTCGCAAAAGCTTAAACAATTTACTAGAAAGAAGCCTGCTAAAAGGCTTCTTTTTTTGTGGATAGAAAGAATCGTTTTGATATTGCTAACGCTTACATAATCCGCTATAATAAAGGCGACGGAATCGTCGGATTATAATTATTGGAGGCTTTACACACTATGGAACATGGGAAAGTAAAATGGTTCAACAACGAAAAAGGGTTTGGTTTTATTACAGTTGACGGTGGCGATGATGTATTTGTTCACTTTTCTGCCATTCAAGGAGACGGTTTTAAATCACTTGAAGAAGGTCAAGAAGTTGAATTTACGATCGTTGAAGGTGCTCGCGGACCGCAAGCAGCGGAAGTGACGAAAGTCTAAAATCAAGTAGACTGTAGACAAAGCAGATTATTCATCTCAAAGGAGCATGAATATCTGCTTTTTTGATACACTTATATTAGTTTCTATTTCTTGCTAGACTCAGAGATGAGGAGGTACCATCATATAGGTTGCTGCTTTTTATATGAAAAATAGGAAATTAAAGCAAATATTTAGGGTTAATAATCTTTCAAATTTGTTAATTCTTTCCTAAGAATCTTTTTTTTCTGGGTTTTATGATATAATCTATTAGTGATTTTTATTTTGAAATAAGAAGGGACTAAAAATGAAACGAGTTATTACCTATGGAACATTTGATTTGCTTCATTATGGTCATATTAATCTATTGAGAACTGCTAAGCAAAAAGGTGATTACTTGATTGTGGGATTATCAACCGATGAGTTCAATTTATTACAAAAAGGTAAGACTAGTTATTTTAGCTATGAAAAAAGGAAACAGCTTTTAGAAGCAATAAGATATGTCGATCTTGTTATTCCAGAAGAAAATTGGGAGCAAAAAATAACGGACATGAAGAAATATAACGTCGATATTTTTGTAATAGGGGACGACTGGTCAGGTAAATTTGATTATCTAACTACTGAATCAGGAGTTGAGGTAGTTTATCTTCCAAGAACGCCAGAAGTTTCAACAACCCAAATAAAGGCTGACCTGACAATGTTCAATCAAAACAATGTAAGCAAAGATTTTTAGAATGGATGAGAAGATAAGATGGATAAACAAGTTAAAGTTCGTAGTACTTTAGTAACAAAAGAATACGATCTTCTGAAGAAAAAATCAGATAAAGTAAAATCTCTATTTAAATTTTATAAAAAAAATATGAGTACATTCTGGGCATTAAAAGGCGTAAGTTTTGAAGTAAATGCTGGTGAATCAGTAGGAATCATTGGTATTAATGGATCAGGGAAATCAACACTTTCGAACTTGATTAGTGGAATTATTCCTCCTACATCAGGAACGATGGAGGTTAACGGAGAAACTTCGATCATTGCAATCGGTGCTGGATTGAAAATCCAACTGACCGGACTAGAAAATATTCGTTTAAAAGGCCTGATGTCAGGAATGACGAATAAAGAGATTGATGACAAATTAGATGACATCGTTGCTTTTGCTGATTTAGGAGATTTTATTAATCAACCTGTAAAAAGCTATTCCAGTGGTATGAAATCTCGTTTGGGCTTTGCTATTGCTGTCCACAACAATCCGGACATATTAGTAATTGATGAAGCTTTATCTGTAGGAGATGAAACTTTTTACCAAAAATGTGTGGATAAGATTATGGAATTTAAAGAAAATGGGAAAACTATTTTCTTCGTTTCTCATTCACTGGGACAGGTAGAAAAACTTTGTGATAAAACGATTTGGATGCATTACGGTGATTTAAAAATGTTTGGACCCACTAATGAAGTGATGAAAGAATATCGTGAGTTTATTGATTGGTTTAAAAAATTACCCAAAAAAGAACAGAAAAAATATCAGGATGAATATAAAGAAAAACAAAAACAATTTAGTATTGAAAAATTAGTTGAAAAAGCCAAAAATGATCCACAAACTTTAAATCAGAATTTAGATGCTACCGAACTGGAAAAAAATACGAAACGAACTTTATTTGGAGAAAAAATGACTATTTTTACTAAACTCGTTTTATCTTTAACAATTTTGAGTATTCTTTTTTTCAGTATCGTTACATTTAGTGGAAGATCTTTGGGTTATGCGCTTAAGAATCCTATAGAAGTTATTACGAAAGTTATCGTACGGTAATCATCGATACTTACTTATATTATGTAGAAGAGGAAGAGCCTTGTGAAAGAAATAATTGCAGTTTTAAAGGAACAAATTCAGCATAGTGGTATGATTTTTCGAATGTCTCGCTATGAAGATAAAGCCACTTACCAAAGTCATTATTTAGGGCTAGCTTGGCAAATTTTGAATCCGGCCATTCAAATCGGAATCTATTATCTAGTATTTGGATTGGGCGTAAATAATAATCGTCAGGTAGACGGATTTCCATTTATTATATGGATGTTAGTTGGTATCACAGCATGGTTTTATATAAGTTCATCTGTTTTAGGAGCATCAAACAGCATTCACAGACAAGTTGGAATGGTTGCTAAAATGAAATTTCCCGTAAGTATTTTACCAACAATCAATATTGTTAGTAATCTGTCATCATATATTCCGATGGTAGCAATTGTTGTGGGATCATTATTATTTACTGGAAATACACCTACCATTTATTGGATTCAGTATTTTTATTATTTTTTCTGTATGGTTAGTTTTTTGTTTGCATACGGGGTGTTGAATGCAACAATCACAGTGTTGGTTCGGGATTATCATATCTTCTTACAATCGGTCCTACGTTTGCTTTTCTATGTGTCTGGACCAATATGGGATATAAATAATCGCAATATGCCGGTATGGTTAGTTAAAATTTTAAGACTCAATCCTTTTTATTATATTATTGAGGGCTTTCGAGACTCGTTGCTTTCCCGTGCATGGGTTTGGGAAAAAACAACTTATACACTTATCTTCTGGTGTCTAACTTTGATGCTTCTTATTCTAGGAAGTCATTTGCATATGAAGTTCCGCGCTCGTTTTGTGGATTATATTTAAAAAAGACTATTTGCGGTGCACTCTCTAGCTTAGAGGGTGCACTTTATTTTTGTTTATTTCAAAGAAGTTACGGAAGCATTAAATAGGAAGTTGATGCATGATAGCGATTGCTGAAAGATGCGTTTTGTGGGAAAATTTATTTGATGAGTGAATTTTTATTGGTGAGGTGTAAGATGCGGAGATATCAAAAGGTAATTTTAGGTATTTTAGTCGTGTTAGTAGTTGGAATCATTGGAGTAACGATCTACGGGATGCAGGTTTATCGAGAGACAAATGCCACGTTTAATCAAATCTCTCACGCTGTTGATCGGAAAACAGACAAACGAGAGGAAGCGATCAGCATTGAAGATCGAGATCCGTTTTCCATTTTGCTGATGGGAATCGACACTGGGGCATTAGGTCGAACCGAGCAAGGTCGCTCGGATAGTATGATGGTGGTGACGGTCAATCCTGAAAAAAAACAGTCAACGATCATTAGCCTTGATCGTGATATTTACACACAAATCGTTGGTTACAATACGATCGATAAGCTGAATCATGCCTATGCTTTCGGTGGGGAGGCTATGGCCATGGACTCTGTTGAAAATCTCTTGGACATTCCTATCGATCACTATGTGACGATCAATATGCAAGGGATGCGGGATCTGATCGATGCAGTTGGAGGTATCGAGGTGACAAATGCTATCGATTTTACTTTAGAAGGCGTTCATGTCCCTGAAGGGCGAATCACCTTAGATGGGAAAACAGGTTTGGCTTATGCAAGGATGCGCAAACAAGATCCGGAAGGGGATATCGGTCGCCAAAGACGGCAAAGAGAAGTGGTTACGAAAATTCTTCAAAAAGTTATGAGTCTGGATGGCATCAGTAATTACCAAAAGATTCTCAAAGCGGTTGAAAAGAATTCGAAGACGGATCTTACGTGGAATGATATGATGGACATCGGTACCAATTATATTCCTGCTTTTACGACCATCAAACAAGAGCAACTCCAAGGAGAAGGGCAACTGATTGGTGGAGTGTATTATCAGTTATTGGGGACGAATCAGTTGTTGCATACGCAAAATTTGTTAAAGGAGCAGTTGCAGCTTCCGACGAACGAGGGTTTGACCCAAGGCGATGAATATACTAACGGATCGCCTAATTATCAGTTATACGACGACAGTTTGACCTTCTCAGAAGAAAATTCAACAACTGGGGAGTAGCTAGTATCTTTAGAAGCCTAAAAAAGCAGGGTGACCGAAAGTCCTCCTGCTTTTAGTTTTCCACAAAAGTACCAGGGGGAATCTTGTTTCACGAGATCATCAAATGAAAAAACATAAGAAAGCTTAAAAAAACAATTTTTTCATGAAAGAATGAAAATGAAACAATCAAACTGTGAAACATTTACTCGGAATGACGCCAATTTTTATAGTTTTTTCTAAGGATTAATGGATATTTTTTGTTTTTTCTGTTTCGAATCGAATTTTTTGGTAAAATAGGACAGTAGTCATTATAGATTGGAAGGATAGATGAGATGAAGAATTTGAAAGATAAAGTTGTCCAAGGGATACGTAAGGGGCCAGAAGAACCAAAGGCTAAATCGTATCGCAAATCTCATGTTCCATTTCGATTGAACTTTTTGTTTTTTATTATTTTTGCTTTGTTTGTATCTTTGATCGTTCAATTAGGCTATCTACAGATCGTCAATGGCGACAATATTGAGCAGCAGTTGAAAGCTTCATCTGTAGTGGAAGTCAAAGGAAGCGCCCCACGGGGAATGATCTATGACGCTTCTGGAAAAGCGCTGGTGGAAAATCAAGCCAATGCGGCAATCACATTTACCCGCGGAAACAAAATGACCGCTCAAGATCTGTTAGAAACGGCCAAAAAATTGAGCGAGTTGATCGAAGTTCCTGTGGACAAAAACTTGTCTGATCGAGATCTTAAGGATTTTTGGCTGGCAGATGAAGACAATCTTGAAGCAGCAACTGACCGATTGAGTGATGAAGAGCGTTCTTTAGGTACTTCTGAACAATATGCGGCAACCGTTGATAAAGTGACAGAAGATGAAATCAATTTTTCTGATGCAGAATTAGAAGCAGCCACGATTTTTAAGCGGATGAATAGCGCCCAATCTTTGAGTACGGTCTTTATTAAGACATCGGATGTGTCTGACCGTGAATTAGCTATTGTTGCTGAAAACATGGTCGATTTACCGGGAATCTCCACCGGTACCGATTGGACACGAAAGATCGTTGAAGGAAGTTCTCTGGCTAGTTTGATCGGAACGGTGACTAGTGAAGAACAAGGAATTCCTGAAGAAGTTCTAGACGAATTTTTAGAAAAAGGCTATGCTCGTAATGACCGTGTTGGACGTAGCTATTTAGAGCAGCAGTATGAAGAAGTCTTACAAGGTACAAAATCCATTTCTGAGATCTCCCTTGATAACAATAATAATATTGAAAGTCAAAAAGAAACCTTTGCTGGAGCAAAAGGGGATAACCTTGTTCTAACATTGGATGCTGAGTTTCAGGCGAAAGTTGACAAAATTTTGCAAGACAATTTCCAAAAACTGATTGATTCTGGGGCAGCTGAATATTCTCCAGGGGTATACGCAGTGGCGTTAAATCCAAAAACCGGCGGCGTTTTGTCAATGTCTGGTTATCATCATGACACAGGTTCAAATGAATTGCAGGAAAATGCCATTGGTACCTTCATTAATTCCTTTGTACCAGGGTCCGTTGTCAAAGCCGGGACTTTGGCTGCCGGCTGGGAAAATGGGGTCTTAAACGGCAATGAAGTGTTATTGGATCAACCAATCAGAATTGGCTCCGATGTCAAAGCCTCAATTTTCAACCCAACTGGGGCAAATAATCGTAACCTTTCTGCGGAGCAGGCGTTGGAAGTTTCTTCTAACTCCTATATGATGCAAGTCGCTTTACGTTTGATGGGCATCAATTATCAGTCAGGTATCTCGATTCCAACAGTGGATCGTCAAGGGGATGTCTATGAAAAACTACGTTCGTCTTTTGCCTCTTTTGGTATGGGAACTGAAACTGGGATCGATTTACCGGGAGAAGCGACTGGTATCAGCACATCGATCGATAACATGGACCCGGTCAGTGATGGTGGGAAGATCCTTGACTTGGCTTTTGGTCAGTTTGATACCTATACGACGTTGCAACTGGCACAATATGCAGCAACTGTTGCTAATGGTGGCAAAAGATTGCAGCCTCACATCGTCGACGGCATTTACGGCAATGATGAAACTGGTGGTCTTGGCTCACTGATTGAAGAGATCGAACCAACGGTATTGAACGAAGTTGGTTTAACAGATGCTCAAATGCAAATTGTTCAAAATGGATTTTATGATGCAGTTCATGGAACGGATGCTTGGGCAACTGCCAAAGGATTGGCTTCTGCGAAAATGGAGGTCTCTGCCAAAACAGGTACTGCCGAAACACCAATTGTGGATAGTAATGGCAATACCATCAGCTTAGTTAACCTAAACATCGTTGCCTACGGACCTAGCAGCGATGCGGATATTGCCATCGCGATCGTAATGCCTCAATTAAAAGGGGACACAGATACCCATCCAAATATTCAAATCGCCAAAGAAATCATGGATGCTTACTACGACTTATATATGAAATAAGCATAAAAAATCGCAGTGAAGACTGCGGTTTTTTTGTTTTATAAGAAAACTGATAGAAAACCAACATTTAGTGAGAAAGACTTGCTATTTTTGAATGATTGGCTTAGAATACTAGCGGTCAAGAGATAATTTTGATTTGCACGTTAAATAAAAAGATAAACTGATGATAAAAGGGGTAAAAAACGTAATTATGAACAAGGAATGTTTAAGTAAACAAGAGCTAATGAAACAGTTGGGACAATTTACACCAGCTGAAAAAAAGGAGATTCGGGATTATTTGCAACGGAAAAATCCATTGCTTTTCCGAAAATTTGAACGAATGAAACATGATCTTTACCGCTTGGAATCACGACGTGTCCAATGCGAGATTGAAAATAACGAAAAGGAGTTAGGTCTTCTAAACGACAAGATCCTTTTAAAAAAAGAAGATTTTCTTGAGCTGTTATTAGCAATTCGAAAGAAAAGAGGGTAATGGATGGAATTTATTGAACTCGTCATTATCATTGCAATTCTTGTCACATTATCAAATGTGGCGAGCAAAATATTGCCCTCGGTACCGATCTTTTTTATTCAAATTATTTTAGGAATTTTATTAGGTCTTACAGAGATGGGCCAAGAGATCGCCTTTGAGCCAGAAATGTTCTTAGTAATGATCATTGGTCCATTGCTATTTCGTGAAGGGGAGCGGGCAGACGTTCCGGAAATCTTAAAAAACAGCAAGATCGTGCTGTTTTTGGCTTTTGGTGGCGTGTTAATGACATTATTTGCCGTCGGGGGAACACTCCATTGGCTAATGCCGACGATTCCTCTGGCTGCTTGCTTCGCTTTTGGTGCTGCTTTAGGACCAACTGATGCAGTGGCAGTCTCCTCATTAGCAAAACGTTTGAAAATTTCCAAAAATATTATGCATATTCTGGAAGGCGAGGGCTTACTGAATGATGCTTCGGGGGTTACCGCATTACAGTTTGCTATCGTGGCTTTGACCACCGGGAGTTTTTCAGCAGCCAACGCAGGTTTCCAACTCCTTTTCTCTAGTATCGGCGGCGGGCTTATCGGTTACTTGATTGTGTGGCTGAAACGCCGGATTTTACGTTTTATTGAAAAAATCTCGGCACAAGATGTCACAGTATACTTATTGATTGAACTGCTCTTGCCATTTGCTGCCTATTTGCTGGCAGAAATGATCGGAGTCTCAGGGATTATCGCAGCAGTTGTGGCAGGTGTAGCCCAAGCCCAAAGAAAACGGCGAATCTCGTTGTTTGATGCAGAGTTGGCGAACATTTCGGAAAGCACGTGGTCGACCATAGTCTTTACATTGAACGCATTAGTGTTTCTCTTTCTAGGGATCGAGTTGTCACAAGTCTTCTCACCGATCTGGGAAAGCAAAAATTATGCAAACTGGCATCTAGTCATCACGATTTTAGTCGTCACAGCGATGATTTTCCTCGTTCGTTTTCTCTTTTTACTATTTTATTACTGGTTCTTACAGTCAAAAAAACAAGTATCCATGAATCAAGTCGCCTTGTTGACTTTTGGTGGCGTCAAGGGAACAGTCAGTTTGGCAGCTATCTTTATTTTACCGGTGATGGTGCATGAGACACCGTTTCAGGAACGGAGCTTGCTCTTGTTTTTGACCGCCTGTGTGATTTTGCTGACATTGATCATCAGCGTGATGGTCTTGCCTTATTTGGCAGATGGTGAAGCTGCCGAAAGTGTCGACTTCAATCACTTGCTGATCTTAGAAGACGTCATCGAACAATTGGAAGCAGAAGAAAAACAAGAGCTTTCTGATAAAGGTCGCTTAGCGATTGATGCTGTCATCAATTCCTATGAAAATCGCCGTTGGGAATTGTATCGCAATAGTTTGACAGATTCAGAAAAACAAGAAATCCAAGAAATTCAAGGGTTGATCTTGTCGATCGAACAAGATGGCTTGGATGAAGCCTATCGAAATGGGAAAGTCAGTCTAAATGGCTATCGTTTTTATTCACGGTTTATTTCTCAGCAACAGCATTCCCTCGCAAAACAAATTCTCTCATTCTTTAGTTTTTGGCTCTTCTTTATTCAGCGCTTTATTCGTGTATTGATCCATCCTCGTTTGTTTTTACAGCGACGGCAGCAACTGAAAGATGCCTTGAAACAACGAGACATTTCTGAAGTACAAAAAATCTACTTAAAAAACAGCGAATACATTTTTCACAGTTTGAGCAATTTAGAAGATGTCTATGATTCCTCGCTGATCAATTTCTTTATTCGTCAACGAGAAATGAGCATCAAACGGTTTGAACATAGCAATTTCATTGAAACGATCATGATCGAGCAAGATCCGATTTTTGTCAAGAAAGTCCTTTGGGGCTATTATCTCGAGCGCAAGACGATCGATGAATATGAAGTTGCTGAAAAAATCTCGACGATTTCTGCGAATGAATATCGACGCAATGTCAATCTGTTAGAATCGTATGCGATGTCTCGAGCGGAAGAACAGCCGAAACAGCGGATGTTCCGCCGATAATATGTCTCAAAAGGTGCATGAAGTGATGCATGTTTTATGGAGTGTCTTCGTCGGGTTATTCCCCGTAGGTGATCAACATGGATCATCCATGGAATAAACTGACGAAGGCATTCTTTTTTTACATAAATTGATTTTTTTCTCTCATCGTCTCCGTTGATGAAATGTGGTACAATGAGCGAAGAAAAAACTCAGGAGGGATTCTGTGAAAGAATTAAAAGTAAGTGAATTAACCAAAACTTACGGTGAAAAAACACTGTTTGATCAGCTTTCTTTTCTGATACATGAAAAAGATCGAATCGGTTTGATCGGTGTCAATGGCACGGGAAAATCGAGTTTGTTACGGATCTTAGCCGGTTTGGATCGCGGAGATGGCGATCGCCAAACGGTATTTGCCGCCCAAGATTATCGCATCGGTTTCTTGGCTCAAGACAATCAGTTACAAGAAGAATTATCTGTTGTAGATGCTGTTTTTCAAGGCACAAGTCCGCTGATTCGCGTTGTTCGTGACTATGAAAAAGCGCTGATTGCCTTAGAGAATAATGGCTTGGATCAACAAACGCAACGGAATTATCAGTTGGCAGAAGAAGCGATGAATAAAGCCGATGCTTGGAATACAGATACAACTGCCAAGATTATTTTACAAAAGCTTGGGATCAGTGAGTTAGAGAAAAAGGTCAGTGAGTTATCTGGAGGTCAAAAGAAACGAGTAGCTATGGCTCAAGTGTTGATCGATGAACCAGACCTGTTGTTATTGGATGAACCGACTAACCACTTGGACTATGATGCAATTCAATGGTTGGAAGGCTATTTAAAGAATTATCGGGGTGCGTTACTGATGGTGACCCACGATCGCTACTTTTTGGATCGAGTCGTTAATCGGATTTTTGAATTGTCCTTTGGCAAGTTGCATGAATATCAAGGCAATTACGAGACGTATCTTCATGCTCGAGCAGAACGAGAACGTGTGGAGGAGACGCAAGAAGACAAACGCAAGCAGTTGTACAAACATGAGTTGGCTTGGATTCGTACTGGTGCAAAAGCCCGTACAACGAAACAACAGGCCCGGATCGATCGTTTCGATGATTTAAAAGAAAACCTACATCAAGTAAAACGGAACGGCGAAGTGGCCATTGATGTTGCTACGACACGCTTAGGCAAACAAGTCTTAGAACTAAAAGATGCGAGTTTCCAGATTGAAAACAAAACGATTTTGTCACACTTTGATTTGTTGATTCAATCAAGAGAACGCTTAGGGATCACAGGAGAAAACGGTGCGGGCAAATCAACGTTGCTCAATATTTTAGCTGGACGCCTGCCTTTAGAAGAAGGGGAGCGTACGATGGGCGTGACGGTGAAAATGGCTTATTATACGCAAACGATTGAAGCGATGAACCCTGATCAGCGAATGATTGCTTATTTGCAAGAAGCAGCCGAGGAAGTGCAAAAAGTGGATGGCTCACAAGTCAGTGTCGCAGAAATGCTGGAACAGTTTTTGTTTCCGCGATCCATGCATGGCACCAAGATCGGCAAGCTGTCTGGCGGGGAAAAACGACGACTATTTTTACTCAAGCTATTGATTGGACAGCCAAATGTTCTCTTGTTAGATGAACCAACCAACGATTTGGATATTGATACCTTGACGATTTTGGAAAATTATTTGGAAACATTTCCAGGTGCAGTCATCACTGTTTCCCATGACCGTTACTTTTTAGATAAAGTTGCCCAAAAATTGCTGATCTTCGAAGGAAATGGCAAGATTAAGTCCTACTTTGGTTCCATCAATGAATATCTAGCAGCCAATACCAATAAAGCTAGTTCGAGTGTACTAGAGCCAAAAGAAACAAAAACCGATTCACATTCTGCTGAAAGTGAGGCGACTGCTGCAGCGCCTGTCAAAAAGAAACTGAGTTATATGGAACAAAAAGAGTGGGCGACGATTGAGGATGATATTGCGGCATTAGAAGAAAAAGCAGCCGCTTTAACTGAAGAAATGAATCATCAAGGTGCGGACTTTACGAAGCTCCAAAAATTACAGCAAGAAATCAGCGAGGTTGAAACGCAACTGGCAGAAAAAATAGATCGTTGGGAATATTTGAGCGAATTTGTCTAGAGTAAAGGAGAAAAACGATGGAACAAGCATATTTAGAGCTAGGAAAAAAGATTTTAACAGAAGGCAATGATAAAAGCGACCGTACAGGAACGGGAACGCGCAGTGTCTTTGGTCACCAAATGCGTTTTGACCTGTCCCAAGGCTTTCCATTGTTGACAACCAAGAGAGTTCCTTTTGGTTTGATCAAAAGTGAATTATTATGGTTTCTAAAAGGAGATACCAACATTCGTTATCTGCTAGAGCATAATAACCACATTTGGGATGAATGGGCGTTTGAACGCTATATTAAAAGTGATGCTTATACAGGTCCTGATATGACAGACTTTGGTCGCCGTTCATTGGTGGATGAAGCTTTCAATGAACAGTACCAACATGAGTTGAAACAGTTTTGTGAAAAAATCTTAGCCGATGATGCTTTCGCTGAAACTTTCGGCGATTTGGGTCATGTTTACGGGTACCAATGGCGGCATTGGGAAAAAAGTACGGGTGGGTTTATCGATCAAATCAAAGAAGTGATCGACATGATCAAAACAACGCCAGACTCTCGTCGCTTGATCGTCTCTGCTTGGAATCCAGAAGATGTACCGACGATGGCGTTGCCGCCTTGTCACACAATGTTTCAATTTTATGTTCATGAGGGTCGCTTAAGCTGTCAGTTGTATCAACGCAGTGCCGATGTCTTTTTAGGTGTTCCCTTCAATATTGCTAGTTATGCGCTATTGACGCACCTGATTGCTCATGAAACTGGACTAGAAGTCGGAGATTTTTTCCATACATTAGGCGATGCTCATCTTTATAGCAATCATATGGAACAAATGAAAGAACAATTGACTCGTACAGTGCGTCCTGCGCCAACCTTACAGTTAAATCCTGAAAAACAATCGATCTTCGATTTTGAAATGGAAGATATTACGCTGGTTGGGTATGATCCGCATCCAACGATCAAAGCGCCGATTGCAGTTTAAGTGGTTGTTTGGTTTCATTTCATAAAGAAAGGAATGAGGCGTAATGGAAAATACCCACAAACGAGGCTTTGCGGCGACCTTTCATCAGAGACATGCTGGATCGATTAATGCAGCGCTCATTGAGCAAGTCATTGATTTCTTGGATCAGCACTATGATGCAGTTTGGCTATCCGTATCCGAAGAAACGGTGCCGGAGCTAAAAGAAGCCATTCGGTCAAATCAGCAGTGCATTGCCATTTTTATACCAGCAAAAGGAGCGGCAGATGCCCGCAGAAGGCTTGTTTTTGCTGCACAGCACAACCTACCAATGCTGGATTCATTGCATATTTGTGATTTTGATCGCGTCGTGACGTGGATCGAGACGTACCCAGAAGAACTTGTGGCAATAAGCAAACAGCCATTACCAGAGAATACGTATTGTATCCTAGGACGAACTGCAAGGGCATTTGCGAGTCATCCGCAAACGTGGCAAAGAACGGAGTGCTTGATCAACGAGATCGCCGCCGACTTTTTTCAAATAGAAGAAATTGATGTCGCAGCCGGCAGTGCTCTCTTTCCGATCTCCCTGATACCGACCTTGCTGAAAAACAACAACGCGCGTTTAAACGATGGAGAATGGCCAAGAAATGTCCAAAGAAGTGGCGGCACAATTGTTTACCAAGCCTGTGATGGCTTGCGCTTTGATGAGCGCAACAAAGATCCATTTGAGCATGAATCGGCTTTTCAGCTGATGCAGCGACTGCAAGTCGCTGCGGATATTTCTGAATCATTTTATACAGAAGGGATGTAATATTTATGTTGATCGCACTTTGGGCACAAGATCAAAAGGGGTTGATCGGAGCGGATGGCACACTGCCGTGGCATTTGCCGAATGATTTGAAATTTTTTAAAGAGCAAACCATCAATAATACGATCATTATGGGGCGCAAAACCTTTGAAGGCATGGGAAAAAGATTGTTGCCACAACGGACGACGATCGTTTTGACAAGTGATCGAGATTATCAAGCCAACGGTGCCTTGGTGATGCATGACCGAGAGGAAATCTTAACGTATGTGAAGCAGCAAGAGCATCCTGTTTTTTTAACTGGTGGAGCGGGTGTTTTTGAAGCGATGATTGACGATTGCGATCAATTGTACCGTACAGTGATCGATGCGGAGTTTAACGGAGATGTGTATTTCCCAGAGATTGATTGGACGCAATGGAAACTTGATCATATGGTCGATGGGATCATCGATGAAAAAAACCATTATCCCCATCGATTCGAGTTTTATCATAAAAAATAAAAGATCAGGGACCTTTCTCTAATGAAGGTTCCCTGATCTTTTATTTAATCGCACTTACTGTTTAGGTATAAAACAAGACAGAGAAGTACATTAGTCCAGCTCCTAACATAACGAATAAGTGCCAAACCACATGCATGAATCGAACGGATTTTAAACTATAGAATAGCGCACCCACAGTATAAGAAACACCACCGCTTGCTAGTAAAAATGTTCCCCAATAGCCTAAATGTTCGATCAGAGGTTTAAAGGCGACGACACATAGCCAGCCCATGATGATGTAGATCAGGGTGGAAATTTTAGAGACGGTCTCTTTTTTATGAAGAGTCAGTGACTTATAAACGATGCCGCTAATTGCGAGTAGCCAAATCAAGACGAAGAGTGACCAGCCAAGCCAGCCTTGGATACTAAGCAAACAAAAAGGAGTATAGCTTCCGGCGATCAGCAAGAAAATGGAGGCATGATCAAAGACTTGGAAGACCTTTTTTGCTTTGGTAAAAATCAAACTGTGAAATAAGGTAGAAAAGAGGAAGAGCAAAATCATCATTGACCCATATATGGCATAGGAAACGATGTGGATAGGTGACCCTAGATTTGCCCCCTTGATTAAGAGAATGACCAGTCCTGCGATACTCAGTCCTAATCCGATCCCGTGAGTTACTGCATTTAATACTTCATTGACGATCAAATATCTGCGACTAAACTTCATGTGCTGCATTCGGCACCGTCCTTTCGAATCGAAATTAGATGAAAAAAAATTTTCTCTCTGTTATACTTAGTATAAATGGTCTGTGGTTATTTTACCATGAAAAAAGACTTGATTTAAAGAGAGAGTGAATATATGATGGCAAATCTTAAAATTGTGACAGATTCTTCCAGTACGATGGAACCAAGTGTCCGTGATGCTTTGGCTATCCATGTTGTGCCTTTATCTGTAATGATTGATGGTGTCGTTTATCCAGATGATGAAACGCTACCGGGAGAAAAATTTATGCAAATGATGGCGCAAGCCAAAGAATTACCTAAAACTAGCCAGCCGCCGATCGGTCATTTTGTAGAATTATATGATGAATTAGGCAAAGATGGCAGTGAAATTTTATCGATCCATATGACCAAAGGCCTGAGCGGAACCGTGGAAGCGGCTCGTCAAGCCAGTCATTTATCAAAAGCCAAAGTCACGGTGATTGATAGCGACACGACAGATCAAGCGCTGGCTTTTCAAGTGATTCGGGCAGCTGAATTGGCTAAAGCCGGTAAGACACTAGAAGAAGTGTTACCTGAAGTGGATTTGGTGCGTGAACATACGAAATTATTTATCGGCGTTTCAACGTTAGAAAACTTAGTAAAAGGCGGTCGTATCAGTCGTGCCAAAGGTCTTTTATCGAGTTTGCTGAACATGAAAGTGATCATGGATTTTGATCATTCAGAACTGATTCCAGTCGTCAAAGGACGCGGTGTCAAGACGTTTAATAAATGGTTTGAGGAATTAAAAGTAGAATTGAAGAATATGCCTAAAGTGACGAAAATTGGTATTTCTCATGCTGAAGGATTAGAAATCACGGAACGTTTCCAAAAAGAACTAGCAGAACTGTTTCCTGACTTGGAGATCCCATTGCTTCACACAACACCGATCATCGCCACTCACACTGGCAAAGGTGCTTTTGCGATTACTTACAGTACGGAATAAAAAGGATGTTTCTTTCAGCGATTCGTTTGACGACGAATCGCTTTTTGGTGTATGAAAAGCTGAAAAGAAGAAAAAGCAGAATGAAGCTGCGATTTTTGTCTACTCAGAGAGTAGGGAGCTGTTTTCTTTCTTAAGTTTGAAGGATTGCGACTAGGAATTTTATGAGAATTTTGTTAAAATAGCAAAGATTACAAAGGAGTTTGAATACCTGTGAAATGGAAAAAAATAGTAACTTATTTACTTGTTGTGGGACTGATAGCCATTGGAACTGGCTTCTTGTTTCATTTTGCTGTTCCCAAAGCGCAACCACTGTTGACCCCTGTTAATAAGCTGGCGGCCAATGACTCAAAAAAATCCGCCATCGAGTATCTCGCACTTGGGGATTCATTAACGGAAGGGGTTGGTGATGAAACAGCTCGTGGCGGCTTTGTGCCAATTTTAGCGGGGGATTTAGAGGACCGCTATGATTTGAACAATTTGGTAGCCAAAAATTATGGGGTCGCTGGTGAAAGAAGTGATCAGATTTTAAAGCGAGTCAAAAATGATGAAGACTTGCGGCAAGACCTCAGTCAAGCGGATTTGATTACCTTGACTGTCGGCGGTAACGATGTACTAAAAGTGATTCAGAGCAATTTCTTCGGCTTGAGCATTGAGACGTTTACGGAACCGATGGAAGATTACAAAGAACGTTTAAAAGACTTGTTTGCTCAAATTCGCGATTTGAATAGTGATGCACCAATCTATGTCTTGGGCATCTACAATCCATTTTATCTGAATTTCCCAGAAATCACGGATATGCAAACGATCATTGATAACTGGAATAAGCAAACGGAAACGTTCGTCAATCAGCAAGAAAAGGCCTTTTTTATTCCTATCAACGATTTGCTCTATAAAGGGTTAAGTGATGAGGTCGGTATTGCTGATACCGAAGGAGGGGAATCAGAGGGAACTGCCGAATCATCGGACACAGAACGCTTATCTGATTCATCAACGACAGCTTCGGATGAAACGCAAAGTAGTCCTTCAACGACCACTGATTCATCGCAAGCCGTTGGAAATAACATTACAAACAATGTTTTGTATGAAGGCGATCGCTTCCATCCCAATAATCTTGGGTATCAACTGATGGCGAATGCCGTTCGCGATGAAGTGATCAAAACGCAAAACTATTGGTTGCTAGAGGAGGATACAAAATGAAACCAAGCGAATCAACGAAGCAGCCGGAAAAAACAGCTACAACGAATAAAAAAGCGATCAACTACTGGAAAATTGCCTTCCTAGTGTTGGTCGGTATCCTTTTAGGGACAACGGTTTTCTTTGCTTCAAGAATTTTTCAGCAGCGGGAAACCGGCTTAAATGAAAGTGCCGAACTTGTTCAACGGGAGGGCAGTCCTGTTCTGACCGTTAACAGCAACAAAAGCCAAGTCAATCAATTGATTGATTTTTATCTATCTGATTTTCAAAAGGATCAAGAGGTCAAATATAATTTTGAGCTAAGAAATGAAGCACTCTTAACAGGCGAGTTTCAAGTATTAGGATTTCCTATCACCTTCTATCTCTATTTTGATCCTTATGTGACGGAAGAAGGCAATGTCCAATTAAAGGCCAAAAGCTTATCAATCGGCACCTTGGATCTGCCCACCAGTGAAGTGATGAAAATGATCAAACGTAGTTTTAAATTTCCTGAATGGATCGATGTCAATGCCGATGAACAAATTATTTTGATTCGATTGGATCAATTCCGCATGCAAAACGGCTTGTTTATCAAAGCCAACAAAATCAATCTTGTGGATGATGAAATTCAAATGAGTTTATATTTACCAGCTGAAACGGAGGATGAATAATGGAACGAGCAATTTTTGCCGGTGGGTGCTTCTGGTGTATGATCCAACCCTTTGATGAACTAGAGGGCGTGCATTCGATTTTTTCTGGCTATACCGCAGGACATACCGAAAATCCAACCTATGAAGAAGTCAAAAGCCATCAAACCGGGCATACCGAAGCAGTGGAAATCATCTTTGATCCTGAAAAAATCAGTTATGAAGATCTTTTGACGATTTATTGGCAGCAAACAGATCCAACGGATGCGTTTGGGCAATTTGAAGATCGTGGCGACAATTATCGTCCGGCTATCTTCTATTTTAATGAAGAGCAACGACAAAAAGCCGAAGCCAGCAAAGAGGCACTTCAAGCTTCCGGTCGCTTTACCGATCCGATCGTGACCACGATCGAACCAGCCCAACCCTTTTATTTAGCGGAAGAAGAGCACCAAGAGTATTACAAAAAGAATCCTGAGAATTTTGCTCGCAATCACGCCCGTAGAGCAGCCTTTTTAGAAAATCATTGGGAGCAAGAACATGCGTAAAAGTTTTTATAGCTATTTAATGGCAGTCAAAGGACCGAGTCATACAGATGAGGCCCAGATCTTTGCTACTCATGCAAGTCATGATATCCAGTTTCCGAAGCACAGCGATGACTATGATGAAGTCTCTTCTTATCTGGAACTAAATGTTGATTATTTGCCATCCATGGATATTTTTGATCGTATTTGGGCAGAGTATCTCGAAAATAACAAATAAAAAACTGTCCTTCGTTTTGTATGGTTGCATAAAATCCACAGAACGAAGCTGTTTTTTCTCAGAGAGGTGTTGTGAATGAAAGGTTTAACGACGAGCCGATATATCGTTTCTCTCGTTTGTGTCGCAATTTTGTCAGGAGGCGGTGTCTATTTATGGCAAACGGCTCAGCAAAATCAGCAGACGACGCAACCGGTGACAGAAACGAGCACAGAAGCCAGCGGGATGGAGAAAATCCAGTCGCTATATGACCAGATCCTCGCGAATTATTACCAAGAAGTCGATGAGGATGCCTTGATAGAAGGCGCCCTACAGGGAATGACTGATGCGCTAGATGATCCTTATACAACGTATTTGAATCAATCGGATGCGGATAACTTAGAACAATCACTTTCTGGCAGTTTTGAAGGGATTGGTGCTACCTTGTCGATCGTGGAAGACTATCCAGAAGTCGCACAAGCCCCGATAAAAAATACGCCTGCTGAAAAAAGCGGCCTGCGAATGAATGACCGAATCGTCAAGGTAGATGGTGAAGATACGCAGGGTCAAGAATTATCTGAAGTCGTGGGTAAGATTCGTGGTGAGAAAGGGACGAAAGTCACCTTAACGATTCAACGTGGAGAGGACACATTTGATGTGGAGATTACTCGGGATGTGATCCCCATCGAAACGGTTCATGGAGAAATCGCTGAAAGTGATGAAACGATCGGTCGTATCGACATTACTTCCTTTGGTGAAAACACGGCAGCTGAGTTGAAAGAAACCATCACCGAACTGCGGGAAGCCGGTGCAAAGTCGTTTGTACTAGATTTAAGACAAAATCCTGGTGGACTGCTAGACCAAGTCCAGATCATGGCGAGTATGTTTTTGGAAAACGGTCAAACGATCGTGAAATTTGCCAATAACCAAGGGGTAATCAGTGAAACCAAAGCGAGTGAAACTTTGGACGAAGGATTCAAAGTCACAGAGCCGGTCGTTGTTATAGTCGATGGAGGCAGTGCCTCCGCATCGGAAATTTTTGCTGCAGCCTTGCAAGAATCAGCGAATATTCCAGTCGTTGGTACGGAAACCTTTGGTAAGGGGACTGTCCAGAATGTGAAGGATCTGGGGGATAACAGTGAATTAAAAATGACGGTCATGAAATGGTTGACCCCGAATGAAAATTGGGTCAATGATCAAGGCGTGATGCCGGATTATGAAGAGGACTATCCAGAATATGCGTATTTCCCGCCATTACCACGGGACCATGCTTTAAAAGCTGGCCAATCGTCAACGGCAGTCAACAATCTAAATCAGTTTCTTAAAGCGTTGGGGTATTCAACCAGTGGTGATACCTTCAATGATGAGACGACCGCAGCTGTGCAGTCCTTCCAAGAAGCCCATGATTTAAAGGGAACTGGGGAAGTCGATGCAGACACGGCCCAAGCAATTGAAAAAGAAGTAACGGCGAAACTCAAAGCAGAGGACCCAGCATACTTAAAAGCACTGTCCTTGCTTTCTGAACAATAAACTAAGTGAAAAGTTGGAGAGGAGGCAGACGTGTGGCGTCGAAAAAACTTTGGGTTGATCGTTTTTGGCTAGTAGTGAAATATGCGTTGATCGCTTTTGCAACAGCCTTCTTGATTCGGGCATTCTTGTTGATCCCAGTTCCTGTTGAAGGAAATTCGATGGAAGGAACTTTAAAACAAGGAGACATGGTGGTCATTGAGAAGATTTCGCCGATCCAACGTTTTGATGTCGTTGTTTTCCAACTGCCGGATGGTTCGACCTATATCAAGCGGGTGATTGGCTTACCGGGTGAGTCAGTGAAATATGTCAATGATCAGCTTTACATTGATGATGAACCAGTAGATGAAGATTTTCTAGTGAAAAACCGTAGCAATGACCACGAGTCTGCTTCTTATACCAATGATTTTGATTTAGAATCTTTATTAGGCGTTGAGAAATTAGGGAAAGATAGTTACTTTGTCATTGGTGACAATCGACGTGCCTCCAAAGATAGTCGTTCCTTTGGACCAATATCAGGAGAGGCTATTTTAGGCAATGCTCGTTTTGTTTATTATCCATTGACCCATATTCGGTTGATTTAAACTATGTAATTATACACACAGACAAATAATGCATAACCCCTTGGATTCATCGATTGAATCCAAGGGGTTATTTGTATAGTTTTCAATCTTTTTCAAAAGACCTCCTTGCGTTTGCCGAAGTGCGCCAGTTGATTTTAACCCGTCAACTTTTTGATTTTTTCATTAAAAGCAGCCAGTAATTTCTGACAGAGATCTGTTTCAAAGTCATAATAGCGACAAAAATCAATGATTGCCGAATTTTTTTCGGTTGTATAGGGAGGGAAAAGCTGAGGCGCACTCAGGATATAAAAATCAAATGGTTCTTCAGTTGGCAGTGTGATCCGCTCTATCGCAACGAATGGTAGTCGCTCACATATATTAAAAACTTCCATTGAAACCAAATAATTGGATACATAGACGAAAGCCACTTTAAGCTTATATTTCTGTTCCTTTTCGATGTAAACGGGGTAAAGCAAACAGGCTTGATAAAAGGCAAGATCGGCATAACAGGTTTTCAACCATTCATAACCTTTACGATTTGCTATTTTACGCCAAAAACTTTGAATGGTATTTGTCAAAATCGTATGTAATGGGTATTTATCTTTGATCACGTTTGCTTCGAAAAAATTGGAAAGAGGGACTTTTTGCTTGAATATGCAGAATTTCAGCAAGGTAAGATATGTATTCATATAAAGAAACGATTGGTGATCAAAGTCAAAATCGCAGAGAAATTTTTGGCAATGGTCTTCAAATTCAGTCATCAGTTCTTTTAGTTCCTGTTTTTCATGCTTGTAACAATTTGCAACGATCGGCAGACGCACATCGTTTGCGGAAGTCAGCATCGGCCAGTAATAAAAAAGAAAAAACAATGAATTGATCTCAAGAATGTCTATTGCTGAATCAATGAGCTTAAAGAAAGCAGAAAAGAAATCAAGACTTTCGCAACTGGGAATAAAGGACTTATTCGTTAATTCATAAAGATTCGTTGAGTGACCATCCTTGATCCGGAAAAGACAAATTTTGCAATGGAGTAATGCTTCTTTTTTACCAATTTCATATTTACTTTGGTATTTTGTTCCTTCATAGGTAACAAATAACTCTTCGATCTCTTGATTATATGCCTGTGCCAAACTATCTCCTAAAGAAATATGCCAGATAAAATTAAACAACAAGATGCGAATCACCATCTCTGAACCGGTAAGCGTCATGGCCGATTGGTTTAAGGTTATGTTGAATTCCTTTAAATGATCCTGCAGCTTTTTAGTTTGTCGGAAACAAGTCGAACGACTGATATAGTTTCTTTGGCAAAATGCCAGCAAGCTTTCATCTTGGTTGGTCAAGATACTTAACAACATTTTATAAGAAATACTTACTTGGGCTAAAAACTGCTGATATTGATTGTATTCAATCAAATTTTTAGGGAGACTGAGGGTGTTTTTATGTAATGAAAGATTTACTGGGGAAAGGTTTTGCAGGTCCTCTTGGATCGAGGAAAGTAAACTTTTCAATCTCGTTGTACTTAAATGGGTCAGATTTTTCACGAACTCTATGTTGTATTCACCCGGAGCAATTGATAATAATTTTCCGTAGAGTCCGATTTTGTCTAATGCTCGGGAATCTAAGAGTATTTTTTCAATCAAATGATCACCTTCTTATTTTAGTAATAACTTATTTATATAACTGTGTAAAGACACGTCTCAAAACTTTTGCTTTTTTTTATAAAAACTGAGACAAATCTTTTCAAAAAGTGTCTCATAAAGAAGAAAAATACAAAGAGGATTTGAAAATTGATAATTTTCTTCAGTTTTTAAATAACATAAAATGATAGGTTTCCATCATAAAATATGCACCTAAATTCTATTTAAATAACGCACAAAAATAAGAGTTTTCCCATTTTTCTGAAAATGAAAAAAAGCGGTGTATTGTTCTTCTTTTTTGTATGATCAGCTTGTAATTTGAAAGGAGGTTTTTTTATGTTTTTTGCAAAGAGACACCACTGGTTCTCTTTCATTTTCTGTATGTTAGGGGGGATATTATTCATCATTTCTTCAGGTTTGCAAACAAATGGGACAGCAAGTGCACAAGAAGAAAATACGATCGCTATTACCGAAACGGAGCAGATCAAGCTGACAGGTCAACGGGAGGGCAATCAATTTACTTTACGTTATCAGCTATCACAAAAAAACAAGCAGCAACGCATCTGGCTGCAATTATATGCACTGGATGAAACGAAAGAACAATCGCTAACGAAAACGAACAACAAAGAGATGGTTGTTATTGAGGATGAATCTGCACAGTCTTGGCTAACAACACAAGACTTCTTGAAAACACCCTGTGAACAAGAAGTAACGTTTCAACTACCCAATGAAACAAAAAAACTGAAGTTGGCGCTTCAGATTGAAGAATATGATCATGAAAATCAAGAGTCGCACAAATTGGCGTCTTTGGATGAATTGATAGTTGATATTCCGCTTGTCACAGAATCTGCTTCCTCAGATAGGGTGGAAGTCAGCTCAACTGATTCGCAAGCTGCAGAAACCGGCACAGAGTCAACTTCGGAACAAGTGTCGAATGAAGACTCAAAAGGTGTTTTAAACGAAGAAACGCAGGAAGAGACAAAGGAAACAGGAACGACGTCAAGTTCTTCTGAAGATGAAACACTCATTGAACCGTTTAAACAAGAACGTCTTTATCAAAAAATGAACGGTTCACAGGCTTTTGCTTCGATTGAACCAGATTATACGACAGACCAAAGCGGGACGTATCCTTCGGCGAATTGGAAAACCGATGAAAAGAGTAACGTCTTAAATCATCAGGGGAACAAGGATGCAGGAGAAACCTGGGATGGCGTAACTATCTGGAATGGTGATCCAGAAAATGTGACCAACTCGTATATTGAGTATGGTGGTGTAGGTGACGAAGCAGATTTCGCTCTGCGAAAATTTGCCAAAGAGACGAATACCCCGGGACTATTTGATGTTTACCTAAATGTACGAGGGAATGTTCAACGTCAAGTCGATCCCATCGATGTCGTGTTGGTCATGGATTGGTCAGGCAGTATGAATGAGATGGGACGCATCACTGAAGTAAAAAAAGGTGTGGAACGCTTTTTGAATCAAATTGAAGGAAGCGGCATTCAAGAAAGTGTCTACATGGGCTATGTCGGTTATTCCAGTGATGGTAGCAATTACCAAAACAAAATCTGCCAATTAGGAAAATTTTCGGAAGTCAAAGAGACGATCCGGACCATGACACCAGAAACAGCAGCTGGGGGAACCTTTACCCAAAGAGGGCTGCGCCAAGCAGGGGATATGCTATCGACGCAAAATGGACATAAGAAAGTCATCGTTTTGCTAACAGATGGCGTGCCTACTTACAGTTACCATGTGTCCAAAGTGCAGACGCAAGCAGACGACAGTTATTTTGGAACCGCCTTTTCACTTACTCAAGATCAGCCCATGAATACATCGTTTATCCACAATGGGTATTTTGCACCTGATCAATACGGTAACTCTAAACGGATCGACAATACGTTTGTCGCTACGATCGGTGAGGCGATGGCGTTAAAAGAGCGCGGGATTGAGATTCACGGATTGGGGATTCAACTGCAAGGAGATCAAACAGCTGGGTATACAAAGGCCGATGTTGAGAACAAAATGAGACAGATGGTTTCTGCAGATGAAGAGGGGCATCTTTATTATGAGTCAGCCAATGGAGCAGCGGATATTGCCGACTATCTCGAGAAAAAAGCCCTTCATATTTCGGCGACAGTCACTGATGGAGAGATTACTGACCCCATTTCGCAGCCTTTTTTATACGAAGAAAATAGCTTGTCCATCAAAAGTGTCGGTTCTGCTGATCTAACGGTGCAGCCTGAGGTCACGGTATCTGACAATACCCTCAACGCTTCTAGTCTTTATTTAGGCGAAGGACAGGAACTGCAAATTCATTATCAAGTGCGGATTCAAACAGAAGCAGCGGATTTTAAACCAGATATTTGGTATCAAATGAATGGTGAAACGGTGTTTTATCCGAATCATCAATCCGATCAAAAGGCATTGTTTGGTGTGCCATCTGCCAAAGCACCTGGTAAGGAGTTGACGATCAAAAAAGTCTGGGAGGAATACGATGGTGATGTGTCAAGTCGCCCAGAATCCGTTTATTTTGAAATAAGTAGAAGCCCGGTTACTAGCAAGGAGAGCTGGCAAACAGGATATCTCGAACTTACTGAGACCGATGCGCAAGATCAGACAACTTGGGAACGAAGCAAGGTTCCCGCGGTTTCTGAAAAGGATGGAACGAATTACGAAGAAACCCGTCTACTGCCGCTTTATAATAACCAAGGAGAAACTTTTGATTATCAAGTCACAAGTGAACGAACAGTGTCAGGCTATGAAGCGACAAAAGTGGACGCTTATACATGGAAAAACACAAAGACGTTTGTGCCCCTGGCATTAAACCTGATCAAAAAATCCGCTGTAGGAGAGGTGAAGTTGACAGGTGCCGTTTTTGAATTGACGGGGGCAGGGGAGACAGTGACCCTTGTGGATCAAGGGGATGGAACGTACGGGCTACCAGCAGATACTGCGTTGCAAAAAAGTCAGACGTATCATTTAAAGGAAGTCACTGCACCGGCGGGACATTATTTGGCTGAGCAAACCCAGTGGCAGATTCATGTCGATGCGCAAGGGCATGCGACGATCGATGGGCAACCCGTCACACTGGACGATCATACGATTACGCTGGAGATCACCAATCCCTTTACAGAAATTCCAGTCGCTATTCGAAAATACACGGTACAAAAAGAACAGCAAGTACTGTTAGCTGGGGCTGTCTTTTCTCTGCAACAAAAAACTGCAACGGGGGATTATCAAGAAATCGCCGCAGAAACGTCGGATGATGCTGGACTCGCCGGATTTATAATCGGGGAACCAGGGTCTTATCGCATCACAGAAACAGCCGGTCCGCTTGGATACGATACGGTTGCCGGTGACTATGAATTTGTCGTTGGTACGGACGGAAAAATCCAGTATCTAGGGGAAAACGTCGATGGGGATGCCAATTGTTGGACCCTTACCCACGCCAATCAGTTAAAACCATTTGATTTGGTGGTCAATAAACAGGATGAACTGGGACAAGCACTTGAGGGGCAAAATTCCGGCTAAGTGGAAACGGACGGACTGTCGAACTGCCTGAAAACGGAGAAGCACTAGCGGTATTTCACTTCCAAGATCTTACACCCGGCAGCTATACCTTGGAAGAAACTGGTACACCCGCAGGCTATGCAGGTTTAACAGTACCTGTCCAAATCAAGATTGAAGAGGATGGTCAGGTCTTTATCGATGAAGAACAACAACCGAATCTTCTTGTTTCTGGAGAAAAGAACAATCAAATAGAATTGATCGTAACCAATCAAGTGAAAGTGTCTCTTCCTGAAACCGGAGGGAATTGGCATGGATGGCTGGCGATTCTTTCAACAGGTCTGCTAGTCCTTTTAGCTGGAAGCTATTTGTACGTTAAGCGCAAAGATAAGCCTTCATTAAAGTAATTCTTCCATTAGCGAAAGAAAAACAAAAAAATTTAGAAGAGAGGAAAGAACAATGAAAAAAATTTTTAATCATACGAGCATAATTTGGCTTCTTTTTATATTTTTGCCATTTGTCTTTTTTGGATCAAAAAATCAGCAAGTATCCGCAGAGACCAATTTGGCACAGGTTCATCTGCATAAAAAGAAAATGGTCAATCTACCAGGTTCATTGATTCAAAATAGTGGGACCGAGATGGCAGAGTTTGATCAATACCAAGGGTTAGCCGATGTTACTTTTTCTGTCTATGATGTGACAGCAGCCTATTACGAAAAACGATCTGCAGGGGCATCCGTTGAAGAAGCTAAGCGTCAAGTCCAAAACTTGACGCCAGGTTCTCCTGTAGCTAGCGGGAAAACAGATACAGCCGGTGATTTGATTTTTGAATTGCCGAAAAAACAAGCCGATCGGGATGCTGTTTACACCATTGTGGAAGAACCTAAAGACGGCGTTACCTCTGCTGAGAATATGGTGATCGCCTTTCCTGTGTATGAAATGATCTCACAAGCAGATGGCTCTTATGTATATGGAGAAGAAGAGCTTGACACGATCCATCTTTATCCGAAAAATCTCGTCACAAATGAAGGAATGCTCCTTGTGAATAAGCGAGGAACGGGGGAAAACGAACCACTGAATAATGCGGAATTTGTTGTTTCAAAGCAAGAAGGAAACCAACAGACCAAGAAATATATTGTAAGTGCAGCCGATGGACTCTATATGTGGACGACCGACAAACAAGCAGCGTACCGTTTTTTAACAGGTAAACAATATGCTGCCGGAGACGCTGGTATCAATGTGAGTGAGAACCAAAAAGGACAGCTAAAGATTGCACAACTAGAAACAGGCGCCTATCAATTAGAGGAAACGAAAGCCCCAAGTCAAGCCGCCTTAATCGAGGAAGAAAGGATCAAGGATTTCACGATTGATTCAGGAAGTAACGTTACTGTTGAGCTAACAATCAAAAATGACACAACAAATGTTACCAAAACAACACCACAATTAGACGGAAAAGACGTGGAGATCGGCGAAAGAATCCAATATCACCTAACGGTCAATATCCCATCAGGTATTCAAGATAAAGTAGGAGCTGAAAACAAATACAAACATTTTCAATTGATCGATGCCCATGATCCAGCATTAACTTTTGAAAATACAGCTGAAGGAGAAACAGGCTATGCGTTGTATGATGGAGAGCAGAAAATCGACGCGACGAATTACCAAGTAACGGAAAAAGAGCATGGCTTTACGGTAACTATCAATCCAGAATTTTTGCCGCAATTAACGCCGGGAAATCAATTACGCTTTGTGTATTATATGTATTTAAATGAACAGGCGATGCCTATCAATGGCTTTACGAATGAAGCAAATGTTGAAACGGATTTCATGACGGATCAAACGCCTCCAAGCGTGGAAGTTTTGACAGGGGGCAAACGGTTTTTAAAAGTCGATGGGGCTGTGACCGCTACCGAAACATTGGCAGATGCAGTTTTTGTTGTACGGGATCAAGACCATGATGAGGCCAACTACTTGAAAATCGAAGAGGGAACCAAACAAGTATCTTGGGTGCAAACAGCGGATGAAGCGACGAAATTTACCTCAGGTGCAGATGGATTAGTCGACATTATCGGGTTGAAATTTGGCACCTACTATTTGGAAGAAGTAAAAGCACCAAAAAATTATGTGCTGTTAACAAATCGCATCGCTTTTGAAGTCCATGAAACATCCTATGGAACGAAAGAGCAATTGCTAGAACCTGAAAAAGTCCCTAACCGCCGCAAAGGAACTTTACCGGCAACTGGTGGTGTCGGCACGTATTTAATGGGCGCCATCGGAGTGGTGATCGTTGGTTTAGCTGGGTGTTACTTTGTAAAACGGAAAGGGTAAGTAAATGAGATGAAGATGCACGATGACGATCAAAAGGAAAAGAAATGGCGCGAAATCACTTACTAAAAAAGTGACTTTGTTGGATGTTTTAATGGGTATTTTGCTGCTGATAGGAGTCCTGATCATCAGTTATCCTTTTGTAAGTAATCAACTCAACACCTTTTTGGATCAGCAGTTGATCAGTTACTACCAAAGCCAAGCCAAAAAAATGAGTGAAATAGAAAAACAGCAAAAGAGGAACCAGTTGGAACGAACGAATCAAGAACTGGCACAGCGGGCAAGTACTCCTGGAATCAAAGAAACGCAAGCTTCAGCAGAAACAAAGGACTCAGAATCAGTCGACACCCCTGATTACTATGAACGACATACGATCGGTGTTTTAAAGATCCCTGTAATCGATGTCGCTCTCCCGATTTTTGATCAAACCACCGATACGTTGTTAAAAAGAGGTGCAACATTATTGGAGGGCGCTTCGTATCCAATAGGTGGGGAAGATACCCATGCAGTTCTGTGCGGACACCGTGGGTTAACGAGTGCAACCCTCTTTACGGATCTGCCTAAGCTGCAGATCGGCGATGCGTTTTATATCGAAACGTTTGATGATACGTTGGCGTATCAAATAGATCAGATCAAAACGGTCGCCCCTGATGATACCGAAGCACTAAAAATTGTCAAAGGCAGTGATTATGTCACCTTACTAACCTGCACACCCTATATGGTCAATAGCCATCGTTTATTGGTTCGCGGCAAACGGGTTCCTTACAATGAAGAAAATGAAACAAATGCCGCAAAAAAAGCAAACCAGCAGGATTTGTGGGTGCTGCTAGTTGTAAGCACCATACTATTACTACTCCTGCTGGTGATTAGCAGAATCAAAAGAAAAAAACAGCATGATTTGATCACTCCCAGTGATAAGAAGCAAAGATAGCAGGTTTTCCTCTAGATCCACTAGAAAATGACTTGTTAACCTTACTCAGAACGAAACATGTCGTGTGAAATATGGTACAATAACGAAGATAAAAGGTAGTAAAAAGCAGTCGGTCTAATGGTAAAGGTGTCAGAAAAAAGGAAGAATGAGTGGGTAGACAAGCTTTTTCCAATCACTTCCCCAAAATTAAAAAGCGAGAAAGCGCGTATGACGCATGAGAATCGCGCTGAAAGCTTTACCTATGCACGAGGTTGGAACAAGAACATTGTCCTAAAGCAACTTTAGCAAAATGCCCAGTGTGACTAGTTTCTCTGATGGTTTTAGAGCAAATAGTCCTTGTTCTTGTCAGGTATATACTGCAGGGATTTAGATATTACTGTCTTTTTACCAATTCGAAGAAGTACCAAGGAGGAAAACGTTCAAATGACCATTCAATGGTTTCCAGGCCATATGGCGAAAGCCAGACGTGAAGTAAGTGAAAAATTAAAATTCGTGGATATCGTTTTTGAACTCGTGGACGCACGCTTGCCGATTTCATCCCGCAACCCCATGCTGGATCAATTATTACAGCAAAAACCACGATTGATCTTGATCAATAAAGCGGATCTAGCAGATCCCGTTCAAACCAAAAAATGGGAGCATTATTTCCAAGCACAAGGCTATTTAGCCTTGGCGATCAACGCCCAAGACAATCAAGGCGTCAAAGCGATTGTCCCGACGGCTAAGCAAGTCTTGAAGGAAAAAATCGCTCGTGACAAAGCCAGAGGATTGAAACCCCGTGCGATTCGGGCGATGGTGATCGGCATCCCGAATGTCGGAAAATCAACCTTGATGAACCGCTTAGTAGGGAAGAAAATTGCTCAGACGAGCAATAAACCTGGTGTGACCAAAGGGCAGCAATGGCTGCGTTTTGGGACTGATCTAGAGCTGCTAGATACGCCCGGGATCTTATGGCCAAAATTTGAAGATCCAGAGATCGGTAAGAAGCTGGCATTGACCGGAGCGATCAAAGACCAGCTGATCCATTTGGATGATATCGCATTGTATGGACTTGATTTTTTCGCTCGTTATTATCCTGAAAGAATCGCCAATCGTTACCAATTAAAGGCGGAGGAAGAGGCGTTATTAACGCCAGACCTTTTAATGAAGATCACGGAAAAACGTGGCTATAAAGACAATTATGATCGAGGAAGCGAACTTGTTGTCTTTGACATTCGGCAAGGAAAATTAGGCCGTTACACACTAGATCGAGTGGAGGAAATGGAAAGTCAAGATGAAACAATCGATTAAGACAATCAAAGAGCGATTATTTGATCCAACCTTTAATGACCCGGCATTTTTGCAGGAATTGCTAGCAGATGAACGCGCGGGGGTCCAAAAGCTGTTGCAACAATATGAGAAACAATTAGTCAAACAGCAGCTTTTGCGGGAGAAATATGAAGAAATGATGCGTTTTGAAAACGAAGCATTTCAACAAGGCGCCCGTTTTATCGCCGGTTTAGATGAAGTAGGACGCGGACCTTTAGCAGGACCCGTGGTGTCAGCTGCGGTGATTCTGCCTAAAGAATGCCAAATTTTGGGGTTGAATGATTCAAAACAGCTTTCTGCGAAGAAAAGAGAAGAACTGTTTATCGAAATTCAAAACAAGGCTGTTGCTGTCGGTATCGGTGTGGTTAGTCCTGAAGAAATCGATCGGATAAATATCTATCAAGCGAGCCGCCTGGCGATGAAAGAAGCTTTGATCGACTTAGCGGTCAAGCCGGAACATTTGCTCATTGATGCGATGACGATCGAGACCGACATTCCTCAACAAAGCCTGATCAAAGGCGATGCCCGCTCCATTTCGATTGCCGCAGCAAGTATCATTGCCAAAGTCTATCGTGACAATTTAATGAAAGATTTTCATGATGTGTATCCTTTTTATGGGTTTGATCAAAATGCTGGGTATGGGACCAAAGTTCATTTAGAAGGGTTAGCTGCCCATGGAATTTGCCCTATTCATCGAAAAACCTTTGCCCCAGTTAAACAATACCTATAAATTTCATCCATCCCTCTTTTTTTAGCGAATCTTATAAGTAAGATCACTAAGAAAAGAGGGCTTTGTTTATGAAATATCAACAAGCAACAGATTTTGAAAAACAGTTGATAAAACTGTACTACTGTCAGGGAATCGGTCTGCAAGGCTGCTGGAAGATTATTTGGTATTGGCTGGAAACAAAAGAGATGCGTTGTTCGTTGGAAGAGATGATTGCCATCGGCGTCCTTCCACAACACCGTGCGGTTTTTCGGCGATCATGGGAACAATTGACAGAAGAGCACATCACACAAAAGATGGGGGATCAAAACTACCTTACCTTTTTTTCGGCGGAGTATCCGATGCTTTTAAGACAAATTGCGGACCCACCATTGATGCTTTTTTATGAAGGAAATCTGCAATTGCTGCAAACGCCCATGATTGGCTTTGTCGGCGCAAGAACAGCTTCTCGCTACGCGCGTAAAGTTTGCGAAAAGCTGATTCCACCGCTAGTGACGGAAAATTATACGATCGTCAGTGGATTGGCAAATGGTGTTGACAGTTTTGCCCATGAATCAGCCATCAGAAATCGTGGGAAAACCATTGCGGTGATTGCGTCTGGGTTGGACCATTGTTATCCTGCTTCTGCGTTTCCATTATTTCAGCAGATTCGTCAAGAACATCTAGTACTGAGTGAATATTCTCACGATACTAAACCGCAAAGACATCACTTTCCCTTGCGCAATCGCATCATTGCTGGTATTTCAAAAGGGATCTGTGTGATTGAAGCTAAAGAAAGAAGCGGTTCTTTGATTACGGCACAATTAGCAATGGAAAATGGCCGCGAAGTTTTTGCAGTACCTGGTGAAATGATTTCCGATCAGTCAAAAGGTTGTCACCACTTGATTCAAGATGGCGCAAAATGTACGATTAGTGTGTCAGATATTTTACAGGAGTTAGCCTTTTTTTGATTTTTCCAATCAACCTTCCTTGACAAACCTTTTCTTGAAAGCTATGATAAGCTACGATTTGTATGTTTCATCTGCATACGATAGGTTCACTGATTGATAGAATATAATAGTAGGAAAAATTCAGGAAGGAGCCATTCTTTATATGGCATATAAATATTTAGTAATCGTGGAATCGCCAGCAAAGGCGAAAACCATTGAAAAATACCTTGGACGAAATTACAAAGTCGTCGCAAGTGTCGGTCATATTCGTGATCTCCCTAAAAGTAAAATGGGAATTGATGTCGAAAATGACTATGAGCCGCATTACATTTCGATCCGTGGCAAAGGCGATGTGATCAAAAGCCTCCGTTCAGCTGCAAAAAAAGCCGAGAAAGTCTACCTCGCAAGTGACCCGGATAGAGAAGGAGAAGCCATTGCTTGGCATTTAGCTTTTCTGCTAGGGTTAGATTTAAAAGATAAAAACCGAGTCGTCTTTAATGAAATCACCAAAGATGCCGTCAAAGCAGCCTTCAAAGAGCCAAGAACGATCGATGTGGATCTCGTCGATGCCCAACAAGCACGGCGGATCTTAGACCGATTAGTCGGGTATTCATTGAGTCCGATCCTTTGGCGTAAAGTGAAAAAAGGATTGAGTGCTGGCCGTGTTCAATCGGTGGCGCTTAAGATCATTATTGATCGTGAAAAAGAGATCCGTGATTTTGTGCCTGAAGAATACTGGAGCATCGATGGGAACTTTAAAAAAGCCACGAAGAAATTTAAAGCCAATTTTTGGGGCCTAGATGGCAAAAAGAAAAAATTACCGAATGCTGAAAGTATTAAAGAAGTCACTGATCGCCTTTCTGGTAAAGACTTTCAAGTGACGAAGGTTGAAAAGAAAGAACGCAAACGCAACCCGGCGGCACCTTTTACCACCAGTAGCTTGCAACAAGAAGCAGCCCGTAAACTGAACTTTCGAACGCGGAAAACCATGATGGTTGCACAGCAGCTCTATGAAGGGATCGCCCTTGGTAAACAAGGCACCGTCGGTTTGATCACCTATATGCGTACCGATTCGACCCGAATCGCAGACACAGCCAAAGGCGAAGCGGCAGAATTTATTGAAACTACCTATGGTTCAGAGTTTTCAGCGCACGGTGGCAAAAAACGCGCCAATGCACAAGGAGCGCAGGATGCCCATGAAGCGGTAAGACCAACCAGTGTGATGCGTACGCCAGAAGCCATGGAGAAATTCTTAGATAAAGACCAACTAAAACTGTATCGCTTGATCTGGTCTCGCTTTGTGGCTAGTCAAATGACACCGGCGATTTTGGACACAATGAAAGTTACTTTGGATCAAAATGGTGTCATCTTTATTGCCAATGGTTCAAAAATCAAATTTAAAGGGTTTATGCAGGTCTATGTGGAAGGGCGCGATGATGGCAAAGAAGACAAAGAGAACATCTTGCCAGAGTTAGTTGAAGGAGATGTGGTCCAATCCGTATCGATCGAACCGAAACAGCATTTCACTCAACCACCTGCCCGCTACAGTGAAGCCACCTTGATCAAAACCCTTGAAGAGAACGGTGTCGGCCGTCCTTCAACTTATGCACCAACGCTAGAAACGATCCAGCGGCGTTATTATGTGAAATTGACGCAAAAACGTTTTGAGCCAACTGAACTTGGTGAGATCGTCAATTCATTGATCGAGGAATTCTTCCCGCAAATCGTTGATATGCATTTTACTGCTGAAATGGAAAATAGCTTGGATAGCATTGAAGCTGGGAAAGAAGAATGGGTCAAAGTCGTCGATCAATTCTACCGTCCATTTGAAAAAGAATTGACGACCGCAGAAGAAAGTATCGAAAAAATCCAAATCAAAGACGAACCTGCAGGCTTTGACTGTGATCTTTGTGGCCATCCAATGGTGATCAAATTAGGTCGCTACGGAAAATTTTATGCCTGCAGCAATTTCCCTGACTGTCGCAACACGAAACCAATCGTCAAAGAAATCGGCGTTGAGTGCCCGGTCTGTCACCAAGGCCAAGTTGTTGAACGCAAATCGAAAAAAAATCGGTTGTTTTATGGATGTACCCGCTATCCCGACTGTGACTTTACTTCTTGGGACAAACCTGTAGGCCGTAATTGTCCGAAATGTGATAATTACTTAGTCGAGAAGAAAGTCAAAGGCGGCAAGCAAGTCGTGTGTATCAATGGCGACTATGAAGAAAATGTGCAAAAATAACTAACAGGATTCTCTGTTATAAAAAGAATCGGCGCATTCTTTTGAAGGGTCAGCCTCGATGTTGGCTGACAAAAGAAAGTGCCGGTCCTTTTGATTAATACAAGCAGTTTCTTATGAGAAGAGGCGAGCTTTTGAAATAAAAGGAGAGCACTATGAAAGAAATCAATGTTATTGGTGCCGGTTTAGCCGGAAGCGAGGCTGCGTGGCAAGCAGCGCAAGCAGGTGTCGCAGTAAAGCTTTATGAAATGCGTCCTAAGAAATCGACAGAAGCCCATCATACAAATAATTTTGCTGAGCTTGTTTGTACGAATTCACTACGAGGCAACAATTTAACAAATGCGGTCGGTGTTTTGAAAGAAGAGATGCGTCGCTTAGATTCAGTCATTATTACCTCTGCAGACAAAACAGCGGTTCCAGCAGGTGGTGCTTTAGCTGTTGATCGTGATGATTTTTCAGAGTTAGTCACCAAACGTGTCAAAGAACATCCTTTAGTCACTGTCATCGAAGAGGAGATCACTGAAATTCCAGATGGGATCACCGTGATTGCAACTGGACCTTTGACTTCTGAACCTTTATCCAAAGCGATCCAAGCTTTTAACGGATCAGAAGGATTTTATTTCTATGACGCAGCAGCACCGATCGTCGATAAATCCACCATCAATATGGATAAAGTTTATTTGAAATCACGCTACGACAAAGGCGAAGCAGCCTATCTAAACTGTCCGATGAACGAAGAGGAGTTTTATGCGTTTCGTGAAGCTTTAGTCAATGCGGAAGTGGCCCCTTTGAAAGAATTCGAAAAAGAAAAATTCTTTGAAGGATGTATGCCAATCGAAGTTATGGCTGGCCGTGGACCGAAAACCATGTTGTTTGGTCCGATGAAACCCGTTGGTTTGGAAGATCCGAAAACCGGCAAGCGTCCTTACGCAGTGATTCAGCTGCGGCAAGATAATGCAGCTGCTTCTCTGTACAACATCGTTGGTTTTCAAACACATTTGAAATGGGGCGAGCAAAAGCGGGTATTCCGGATGATCCCTGGTTTGGAAGAGGCCGAATTTGTGCGCTACGGCGTGATGCATCGGAATAGTTTTATGAATTCACCAGAGTTGTTACACCAAACCTATCAATCGAAAAAACGTGAGGACCTCTTTTTTGCTGGTCAAATGACAGGGGTCGAAGGGTATGTTGAAAGTGCAGCCAGTGGATTGATGGCTGGCATCAACGCGGCCAAACTTGCAAAAGGCGAAGCACCGATCATTATGCCGCAAGAAACAACAATTGGTAGTATGGCGTATTATATCACCCATGCTGAAGGCAAACACTTCCAACCAATGAATGCAAACTTTGGGTTATTGCCAGAACTTCCAGAGCGAATCAGAGACAAGAAATCTCGTTATGAAGCATTGGCAAATCGAGCGTTAGCTGCTTTAGAAAAAGCCAAAGAACAACTATAAGAGTGATGAGTCAACACCTTCTTACTGATAATTGGTAAGAAGGTTTTTTTTTAATTTGTCTTGAAACTTTAATCAAGGTGACTTATGATAGACAGTAACAATGAGAGAAGGTGGTGAAGATGGTGATCGGAGAATGGGTTCATTTGATTCAAAACTATTTACAGCGTTTTCCTACAGTGATCCAATTTTTAGGATGGCTGATCCTCTTGGTCGGGGTCATTTTCGTTGTCTTTGTTGCATTTAGTTTGCTGTTAGGTCCCTTTATGTGGCTTTACAATCGCATCACAGACAAAAACCGCAGCAATGTCATTAGCCGCAATGAGTTTGTGATCGGCGAACTGACGGAAAAGATTGTCGGAGACACAATCGGCGAAGTCATGGAAATAGGGAGTCAAAGTGCACGTTCTGTTTATCCCGCTCGGTTTTTTCGAGAAGAAGATCGTGAAAACAATGTTCGATTGCCAGTCGGCACCAAAGTCATCATTGTCGATTTTGATAAAAAAGGGATCGCGTTGGTGGTTGAAAGTAAAAATTTTATAGAATAGGAAGTGTTAGGTTATGGTGGATACAGGATCAGCAGTCGATTTTTTAAGTAATCCAATTTTATGGATCATTGTCCTCGTTGTTTTATTGGTTGCCTTTTTGATGATACGTTACCGTATCGGGAAACCCGATGAAGCGTTGATCGTTACAGGATCATTCTTAGGAAAAGAAGGCATCAAGATCTTAAAAAACAGTGGGACATTTGTGATTCCTATTGTTCAAAAAGCTCATAAATTAAGTTTATTGACCCACAAGTTAGAGATTGGGACACCAGAAGTTTATACGGAACAAGGCGTACCGATCAAAGCCAGTGCGACGGTGCTTGTGAAGGTCGGTAATAGTACCGAATCGATCAAGACAGCCGCCGAACAATACTTAGGTAAATCCACAGGTGAATTGGAAGATGAAGCTCAAGAAGTCTTAGAAGGTCACTTACGGGCGATTCTAGGAACGATGACGGTAGAAGCTATCTACAAAAACCGAGATGATTTTGCGGAACAAGTGCAAGAAGTTGCCTCTACGGACTTGAAAAAAATGGGGTTGGAGATCGTTTCGTTTACGATCAAAGATGTCAGCGACAGCAATGGCTACTTGGATGCGTTAGGACGCCCTCAGATTGCTGAAGTGAAAAAAAATGCCGAAGTAGCGGAATCCAATGCCTTAAGAGAAACGCGGATCAAGCAAGCTGAGAATGAGCAATTGGCACAGCATGAAGAGATCCGTCGCCAAACAGAAATCGCAGAAGCGACTAAAGATATGGCATTGAAACAAGCGCAGTACAAACAAGAACGCGAAGTTGCGGATGCGAAAGCAGAACAAATCGCGGTCGGCGAACAAATGAAAGTTCAGTTGATCGAACAAGAAAAAAATATTGAGATCCAAGAAAAACAAGCGGAATTGACGGAAAAAGAATTGAATGCAACTGTCCGTAAAAAAGCCGAAGCAGATAAATATGTCGTTGAACAAAACGCTCTAGCAGACAAAGCACGTGAAATCGCCCGAGCACAAGCCGAAGCGGAAAAAGTCAAATTAGCTGCCCAAGCAGAAGCCGAACGAATTGAAAAACTAGGTAGTGCCGACGCGGAACGGATCGCAAAAGTCGGTCAAGCCGAAGCGGAAAGCCGTGAAAAGATGGCGATTGCTTTGACCAAACTAAACGAAGCCGGTATTTTAATGGAGTTCATCAAAGTGCTGCCTGAAATCGCGAAAGAAGTCAATGCGCCACTGAGCAATATTGATAAAGTGGTCAGCTTTGGCGGCAACGATGGGCTTCAATCAATGGGAGAAGCTGGTTTAGCGCGAACTTTTGATACGATCAAAGAGACAACCGGATTAGACTTAGTTGGGTTGATCAATGACACGATGTCCACAAAACAAGGAAACAAAGAGCTAGTTCAGGCTGTATCTGAAAGCAATGGTTCGCATCAGCCAACAACGGATCCAATCGAATAAAAGCAAATAAGTGGAAACGTATCAGTCCCTCTATCTTTTGAGGAGAAGGACTGGTACGTTTTTCTGGCTTTTTTGAGGGATCTTTTGAAGAGAGATAAGAATCTTACGAAGATTCTTAGAAAGTTTTCACAATTATGTCTAAACTTTGAAATATTGATTAAATTCTGACAATTCATTTGTTTTTTTTTGTGGTCTATGCTAAAGTTATTTCGAATCATGAAAAGGGGGGTTACTTTGCAAACAGATCAGTTACAAGAAGAGTTTTTTCGTTATCTTATTGTTGAAAGAGGGTATTCGGAAAAGACAAAAAAAGCGTATCAAGAAGATATGAGCGATTTTTTTTACTTCTTAAAAGAGTCTGGCAATGAAGACCCATTAGCAGTGGAGTACCGTGATGTTCGCGTCTATCTAAGCTATTTGACAGAACGAGAGTACAGTCGTAATTCCATTAGTCGCAAAATGGCTAGCTTGCGATCATTTTACCAATTTCTAACCAAGCATGAGATCGTCAAAGAGAATCCTTTCGCCTACATTCATTTAAAAAAGAAAAACGCCAAATTGCCGCGTTTTTTTTATGAAAAGGAAATGGATGCACTCTTTCAAAGTGTTGCCGGTGATGAGCCATTACAACAGCGCAATCAAGCATTGTTAGAAGTCCTTTACGGTTCAGGTCTGCGGGTCAGCGAATGTAGTAGTCTGACGCTGGGTGCGATCGATTGGGAAAGCGGCGTATTGTTGATCCACGGAAAAGGCAACAAAGATCGTTATGTTCCTTTCGGCAGTTACGCACAAGCGGCAGTCAAGCGCTACCTTTCCTCAGGACGCAAACAACTGATGGAAAAGCAGAACAAAGAACACGATATTCTTTTCGTGAATCATCTTGGTGATGGGATCACTGCAACAGGGATCGAGTATGTGTTGAATCAAATCATTCGAAAAAGCAGTTTAGACAGTAAAATCCATCCTCATATGCTTCGGCATACGTTTGCGACCCATTTATTAAATAACGGTGCCGATATGCGGACCGTTCAAGAATTGTTGGGGCATGCCAATCTATCGACGACACAGATCTATGCGCATGTCACCAAAGACAGTTTACAAAAAAATTATCGCCAATTTCATCCACGCGCGTAAAATTGGTACAGGAGGAACGTAAATGAAGTCAGAATTTCATTCAACCACCATCTGTGCGGTTGAAAAAGACGGCAAGTTTGCCATGGCCGGTGACGGACAAGTAACGATGGGAGAACAGGTCGTTATGAAAGGAACCGCTCGGAAAGTTCGTCGAATATACAACGGTGAAGTGATCGTTGGCTTTGCCGGCAGTGTGGCAGATGCCTTTACCTTGGAAGAAAAATTTGAAGGAAAACTAAATGAATACAACGGAAATTTGCAACGAGCTGCAGTAGAATTGGCACAAGAATGGCGGACGCAGCAGTCGATGCAAAAATTAGAGGCGATGCTGATCGTCATGAATGATAAGGAGATGCTCTTAGTCTCTGGGACAGGCGAGGTCATTTCGCCAGATGAAGGGATCTTAGCCATTGGTTCAGGCGGAAACTATGCCTTGGCGGCAGCCCGTGCGATGAAACGTTATGGCGGCGAACTATCTGCCAAAGAAATCGCTGAAGGTGCCTTGAATATCGCAGCAGACATTTGTGTCTTTACGAATCACAATATCATTGTAGAAGAGTTTTAAAGAGGGATGACGATATGACAAACCAAAACAAATCACCACGAGAAATCGTGAAAGAATTAGATGAATACATCGTTGGACAAACCAACGCCAAAAAATCAGTGGCGGTTGCTTTGAGAAATCGCTACCGCCGGCTACAATTAGATGAAAAGATGCAACAAGATGTCACACCAAAAAATATTTTGATGATCGGACCAACGGGCGTTGGGAAAACGGAAATTGCGCGACGCTTAGCAAAGATCGTTGATGCACCTTTCGTTAAGTTAGAAGCGACGAAATTCACGGAAGTCGGCTATGTCGGTCGAGACGTAGAATCGATGGTACGTGACCTCGTTGAGAATGCGATCCAAATCGTGAAAAAAGAACAATATAAAAACGTGCGGATCCAAGCGGAGAAAAAAGCCAACCGTCGTTTAGTAAAAGTCCTAGTTCCTGGTATTAAAAAGGAACAAAAAAAGAATACCAATCCTTATGAACAAATGATGAATATGTTCAACGCCGCACAACAACCAGAAGAGCCAAAAGAAGAATTGACGGATGAGATTCGCAGCAACCGTCAAGCCATTTTCGAGCAATTAGAAAAGGGGCTTTTAGACAACCGAGAAGTGACGATCCAAGTCGATGAGCCGAAAAATCAAGCACCAATGATGAACAATGGCTTAGAACAAATGGGGATTGATTTGAATGAAACCTTAGGGGCATTGAAACCGCAAAAGAAAATCGAGCGCACGGTAACTGTGAAAGAAGCACGAGAATTGTTGATTCAAGAAGAATCCTCCAAACTGGTCAACGACGCGGATATTCATAGTGAAGCGTTACGTTTAGCAGAATCTAGCGGCATCATTTTTCTTGATGAAATCGACAAGGTATCTTCGAAATCACAGCAGTCAGGAGAAGTTTCTCGTGAAGGGGTGCAAAGAGATATCTTACCGATCGTTGAAGGATCGCAAGTCAATACGAAATATGGCACGTTACAAACAGATCATATTCTCTTTATCGCCTCAGGCGCGTTCCATCTATCAAAACCAAGCGATCTGATCCCTGAGTTGCAAGGGCGTTTCCCGATTCGCGTGGAACTAGATGACTTGACAAAAGAAGACTTTGTTAAAATTTTAACGGAGCCAAACAATGCTTTAGTCAAACAATACATCGCCTTGTTAGGAACCGAGAATGTCAAAGTGGTCTTTACGATGGAAGCCATCGAAAAAATTGCCGAAATCGCGTATCAAGTCAATCGCGATACCGACAATATTGGTGCTCGTCGTTTGCATACAATTCTAGAAAAACTACTTGAAGATTTATTGTTTGAAGCATCTGAGATGCAAATGGGTGAAATTACGATCACAGAAGCGTATGTGGAAGAAAAACTTGCGTCCATCGCAAAAGATGAAGACTTAAGCCGGTATATTTTATAAAGGGAGCGGACCAATGAAAACATTATTAGAAAAGACTAGACAAATCAACGAATTATTGCAGCAAAAAAACACCTTTAATTTAGCTTCTGATTTGCCTTACGACAAAATGGCTGTCATTTTAGGAAATATCCTAGACAGCAATGCGTATATTATTAGCATCGACGGTAGTGTGTTAGGTTTTGTTGAGAACCACGATGTTAATAACGAACGTATCAAAAAAATGTTTGTTGAAAAACAGTTTCCTAAAAATTATACAGATTTAGTCGATCACCTGACCTCCACAGAAGCTAATGTGCCAATCAGTGATGATATGACCGCTTTTCCTGTGGAAGGCCGTGAGTTGTATCCCAACGGACTAACAACTATCGTACCGATTTACGGTGCAGGGGAACGTTTAGGAACAATCATTCTTTCTAGAATCGATAAATCTTTTGATGATGACGATTTGGTATTAGCGGAATACAGTGCAACAGTTGTGGGTATGCAATTCTTGTACCAAAAATCCCGCAGTATCGAAGAAGACGTTCGCAGTACAACGGCTGTTCAAATGGCGATCAACACCCTTTCTTATAGTGAGTTGAAAGCTGTTCAAGCGATTTTTGAGGCACTAGAAGGAGACGAAGGTCGTCTGACCGCATCAAGTATCGCTGATCGCATTGGTATTACACGGTCGGTGATCGTAAATGCTTTACGTAAATTAGAGTCTGCCGGTATTATTGAATCCCGCTCTTTGGGGATGAAAGGCACCTATTTAAAAGTGCTTAACAGTCGCTTTAAAGAGGAATTGACGAAACATCAATATTAGGAGATGAGACCATGACAGTTACCATCACGGCCGGTCATCTGCAAGCAAAAATTGCAGAAAAAGGGGCTGAGCTGCAAAGCTTAGTCGATACGAGCAATGACCTTGAATATATTTGGCAAGCTGATCCAAACCACTGGGGAAAGCATGCACCGATCTTATTTCCGATCGTCGGTGCCTTAAAAGAGGACACCTATCAGCATGAGGGCAAGAGTTATCATTTGCCTCGTCATGGATTTGCCAGAGACATGTTGTTTACTGTCGTTGAACAACGCACAGATTACGCTTTGTTTTTACTAGAAAGTTCGACTGAAACCAAAGCAAAGTATCCGTTTGATTTTCAGCTGTATGTCAGTTATGAATTAGGCGGTGATGGTTTAGTCGTCAAATACCAAGTGAAGAATAGCGGTCAAAAAGAACTCTATTTCTCCATTGGTGGACACCCTGCATTCAACGTCCCACTTGAAAAAGGGCTGACTTTTGAAGACTATTATCTTTCTTTTTCTCCAAAAAAATCACGGGTGAAATTGCCGTTAAAAGGCAACTATATTGATTATGAGCAACGCACACTCGGTCAAACGAATACGGATTTACGCTTGACCCATGACATGTTTGCAAATGATGCGCTAGTTTATGAAACGAAAGGATTACATTCCTACTCGATTCGCAGTGAGAAATCGCCTCATAGTGTCACGTTAAGCTACAATAATATGCCGTATGTCGGTTTTTGGTCCACGTATCCAGTGAAATCGCCGTTTCTATGTATAGAACCATGGTGCGGTATCGCAGACACACTGGAAGCTTCCGGTGAGCTTTCAGAAAAACTGGGGATTCAAGCACTTCCACCTGAAGAAGTATTTGAAACAAAGTACTCAATCACAGTTAAATAATGTATGCAAAAAGAAGCTGGGAAAAGCGCAATGACTTTTCTCAGCTTCTGCTTATTTGTTCGTTTGACGCTTATTCAGTCCAAAGGGTACTCGACTTTCGGTTCCGTCTTTGATGCGGGTGATGTTTTCACGATGGCGAATAAAGATAAAAATCGTTACGCCGATGGCGATAAAGGTCAGCAGCCAATTTTGCTCAGGCAAGATCGCAGGGGCGATAAAAGGCAAAACAATCGTCGATAAAGTGATCAAACACGCCGCGATCATACTGGTCAGGCTCACCATACTGGTCACATAAAGACAGATAACAAAAATCAATGAAGAATAAATGAAAAAGAGCGGATTGTATCCTAAGAGCATCCCAGCACTTGTCGCCACTGCTTTGCCGCCTTTAAATTTGGCAAAGATTGGGAAGGTGTGACCTAAGATTGCACAGACCCCAAACCAGAGCGGATTGACGGTATGGAGACCAAAGATGATCGGCAAGCTGGTCGCCAAAGTTCCTTTTAAGATATCCATCAATAAAACAACGATCCCGGCTTTTTTTCCTAACACGCGAAATGTATTGGTCGTTCCCGTATTGCCGCTGCCGAATTGGCGAATATCTTTTTTGAAAAACAGTTGGCCAATCCAAACACCCGAGGGGATCGAACCTAAAAGGTAAGCAACAATAAATAAAAGAATCGTATTCATAATAACCAACTTTCTTTGCAAGGCTAGGGCAATTTTAGCATGAAAACGCCTTTCCAACAATAAGAAAATCTTTCGCTGGTCAGACAAAGAAGAAAAACAGCTTTTCTCAGAGCTGTGAAACACAAACGAGCCATTTTGTGACTCTAGCTTGTGCAAACAAAGGAAAAAGGATAAGATAGTTTAGAAAAATGTTCGCTTGAAAAAAGCGTATTTTGTGTTAAGATTTTTTTTGCAGTTCTTTCAGCAGCAAAAAAGGACTGATCAAGATTAAAGGAGCGGTGGGTTTGGCAAAGAAAACCACAGAATATAATGATGCTTCCATTCAGGTCTTAGAGGGCCTGGAAGCAGTAAGAAAACGGCCAGGAATGTATATCGGCTCGACCGATAGCCGCGGCTTGCACCACTTAGTGTATGAAATCGTCGATAATGCGGTTGATGAGGCACTCTCAGGATACGGCAATGAAATCGATGTTACGATCCATAAAGACAATAGTATCAGTGTTCGAGACAATGGCCGAGGAATGCCGGTCGGGACACATGCATCTGGAATCCCGACTGTTGAAGTCATCTTCACAGTATTACATGCCGGCGGGAAGTTTGGCCAAGGCGGCTACAAAACCTCTGGCGGCCTTCATGGGGTTGGTGCCAGTGTTGTAAATGCCTTATCCAGCTGGCTAGAAGTGGTCATCGTTCGTGACGGTATCGAATACAAACAGAGCTTCAAAGACGGTGGGAAACCAGCCGGTACCTTGAAAAAAATCGGCAAAACCCGTAAACCAACGGGAACAACAGTCACCTTTAAACCAGACGATACAATCTTTTCTGCAACCAAATTCTCCTATGAGATTCTCGCAGAACGTTTGAGAGAATCAGCCTTCTTGTTGAAAGGGGTCAAAATCTCCCTGACGGATGAACGAGGGGAAGAACCAATTCATGAAGTCTTTTTATATGAGGAAGGCATCAAAGAATTTGTTGATTATTTAAATGAAGAAAAAGATACCTTGACCCAGGTGGTTTATTTTTCTGGCACGAAAGAAGCCATCGAGGTAGAACTTGCCTTTCAATACAATGATGGCTATTCGGAAAATGTCTTGTCTTTTGTCAATAATGTACGTACCAAAGATGGTGGTACCCATGAAGTGGGGATGAAGACATCAATGACGAAAGCTTTCAATGAGTATGCCCGCAAGGTGAATTTGTTGAAGGAAAAAGATAAGAACCTTGAAGGCAGTGATTTTCGGGAAGGCTTAGCGGCCGTGCTGTCGATCCGTGTTCCGGAAAATCTTTTGCAATTTGAAGGACAGACCAAAGGGAAATTAGGAACACCCTTAGCAAGAAATGCGGTAGACAATGTGATTGGCGAGCAGCTAGGCTATTACCTGCAAGAAAACAGTGAAATGAGTCAAATGCTGGTTCGTAAAGCGATCAAAGCAAGAGAGGCCCGTGAAGCTGCCAGAAAAGCGAGAGAAGAAAGCCGCACTGGAAAGAAACGCAAAAAAGGGGAGTCACTGCTTTCTGGAAAATTAACGCCTGCACAATCTCGTAATCCTAAGAAAAATGAATTGTACCTGGTGGAGGGGGATTCTGCTGGTGGTTCAGCGAAGCAAGGCCGTGACCGCAAGTTCCAAGCGATTTTACCGTTACGAGGCAAAGTTATCAATACGGAAAAAGCCAAAATGCAGGATATTTTGAAAAATGAAGAGATCAATACCATGATCTATACTATCGGTGCCGGTGTTGGCCCAGAGTTTTCGATTGAAGACTGCAACTATGATAAAGTGATCATCATGACCGATGCGGACACCGATGGGGCACACATCCAAGTATTGCTATTGACGTTTTTCTACCGTTACATGAAACCGTTGATCGAAGCAGGAAAAGTTTACATTGCTTTGCCGCCTTTGTACAAAGTGTCCAAAGGGTTAGGGAAAAAGGCAGTAGTCGAATACGCTTGGACCGATGATGAACTAAGCAAACTGACCCAAAAAATCGGCAAAGGCTATATGCTTCAGCGCTACAAAGGGTTGGGGGAAATGAATGCCGATCAATTGTGGGAAACGACGATGGACCCAGAAACGCGGACGCTGATTCGAGTAAGGATCGATGATGCGGCTCAAGCAGAACGTCGCGTCACCACATTGATGGGAGATAAAGTAGAACCACGTCGGAAGTGGATCGAAAGCCATGTTCAATTCAGTTTAGAAGAAGATGGCAGTATTTTGGATAAAAAAGAAGATACAGTACCGGAATTAGTTGATGAAAAGTTAATGGATACCGAACAAGCAGAAAGCAAACAGTTAGTTAAGGAATAGGAGGTGGTCTCTTGGAACACAGAAGCAATATACAAGAATTGACATTGGAAGAAGTGATGGGAGATCGCTTCGGACGATATTCCAAATACATCATTCAAGAACGGGCATTGCCGGATATTCGTGATGGGTTAAAACCGGTTCAGCGGCGCATCTTGTTTGCCATGAACCAAGACGGCAATACGTATGACAAAGGCTTCCGCAAATCAGCGAAATCAGTCGGAAATATCATGGGGAATTTTCACCCCCATGGCGACTCAAGTATCTATGAAGCAATGGTCCGCATGAGCCAAGACTGGAAACTACGTCAGATTTTGATTGAAATGCACGGGAACAACGGGAGTATGGATGGCGATCCACCAGCAGCCATGCGTTATACGGAAGCACGGCTTTCAGAATTAAGCGGTGAGCTGTTAAAAGATATCGAAAAAAACACGGTCGAATTGGTGTGGAACTTCGATGATACCGAAAAAGAACCAACTGTTCTACCAGCAAAATACCCGAATCTGTTAGTCAATGGCTCAACGGGGATCTCAGCTGGGTATGCAACGGAAATTCCCACACACAATTTAGGAGAGATCATTGATGGAACGGTCTATTTGATCGACCATCCGCAAGCTTCTTTGGATCAGCTGATGAAGTATATTCCTGGCCCTGATTTTCCAACAGGAGGGATTTTACAAGGGAAAGAAGAAATCAAAAAAGCCTATGAAACAGGTAAAGGCAAAGTGATCCTGCGTTCGAAAACCAAGATTGAAGACATTAAAGGCGGCAAACAGCAAATCGTCATCAATGAAATTCCCTATGAGGTCAATAAAGCCAATTTAGTCAAAAAAATGGATGAGATCCGTTTGAATAAACGGATCGACGGGATTGCTGAAGTACGGGATGAAACCGACCGTACTGGTTTGCAGATCGTTGTCGAGCTGAAAAAAGAAGCAAATGCACAAGGAATTTTAAATTATCTATTTAAAAATACCGAATTGCAGATCAACTACAACTTCAATATGGTGGCCATTGACAATATGCGCCCCCAACAAGTCGGTTTGAAACGGATTTTAGAAAGCTACATCAAGCATCGCCGTGAAGTGATTGAAAAACGCAGTCGTTTTGAACTGCAAAAAGCCCAAAAGAGACAGCATATCGTTGATGGTCTGATCAAAGCTCTATCGATCCTTGATGAAGTGATCGCCACCATTCGCGGCAGTAAAGACAAAAAAGATGCCAAAAGCAATCTGGTGGTTCAACACGGCTTTACGGAAGAGCAAGCAGAAGCCATTGTGAACTTGCAGTTGTACCGCTTGACCAATACGGATATCACGCAATTGCAAGCAGAGGCGAAAGAACTTGCTGAAACGATCGCTGAATTGACAACAATCTTAAATGAGGAAAGCGAATTACTGAAAGTGATCAAAAAGGAATTGCGGGAAATCAAGAAAAAATATACGACCCCGCGGTTGACTGAGATCGAAGCAGAAATTCAAGAAATCAAGATTGAAACACAAGTCTTAGTTGCACAAGAAGAAGTCGTCGTAACAGTCACAAGAGACGGCTATGTCAAACGTAGCAGTTTGCGTTCTTACGGCGCTTCAAAACCAGAAGAGATCGGCATGAAAGAAGGCGACTCTTTACTTTATAGCAGTCAAATGAACACGTTAGATCATCTGTTGTTGGTAACCAATAAAGGAAACACGATCTATCGTCCGGTTCATGAATTGCCTGATTTAAAATGGAAAGATCTAGGCGAACATATTTCGCAAACGGTCATGACGCTGGCCCAAGATGAAATGATCATTGGGGTCTTTGCTTACAAAGAGATCGATCCTTTGAAAAACTTTGTGCTGATCAGTAAAAACGGCATGATCAAACAAACGCGGATGACGGAATTTGAACCTTGGCGTACCTATAAGACACGGCCAATGACGATCATGAAGCTAAAAGATGAAACCGATGAATTGGTCAATGTCTTTTTGACGGATCAAACGGAAGAAATGGATGTCTTTTTAGTCAGTCATCTTGCCTTTGGCTTACGGTATTCGCTTAATGAAGTGCCGGTTGTGGGACCAAAAGCAGCGGGAGTCAAAGCGATGAACCTTAAAGCGGGTGATTATCTTATCAATGGGTTGTTAGTTTATTCCGAAGGGGATACACCAATCGTTCTGATTACTCAACGTGGCGCAGCAAAACGCATGCTGGCTCAAGAGATTACCCAATTAGGACGGGCGAAGCGTGGTTTGATGGTCTTGCGTGAATTGAAGAAAAATCCTCATCGCGTCGTCTATATGGGCAGTGGGGAAAATCAGCAACTGCTAGTGACCAACCAAAAAGGACAAGCCTTTGAAGTCATCACGAATCAAATCCCGATCAATGATCGGACCTCCAATGGCTCATTTATTATGGATGAGAAAACAGGGGGACAAATCTACGAAGTGAAAACACAAATCAGTCCTGCAATCGCGGAGGATTCTGTACTATAAATTATAACAAAACAGCCATTCTGTACCAGTACAGGGTGGCTGTTTTTTACCTCTTAATTAATCTTTCACATTTGCTAAAAACGTACTTTAATAAAAGATTCACATTTAAAATATACCTATAAATCAACGTTTTTAATAATAAACATCTTAAAAATAATTAAATTGTTCAAAATAATTCTTGAAAATGCTTGCAATCATTCAGGCGTGTGTTATACTGTTCACGTAAAGCTGTTACATTAGTGAACAGAAAATTTAAGGAGGTCCATCAGATGGAACAATGGAATGGATTTAAAGGAAAAACTTGGAAAGAAGAAGTAAACGTACGCGACTTCATCCAAGAAAACTACACACCTTATGACGGAACAGATGAATTCCTAGCAGATGCTACTGAAGCAACGACAAAGCTATGGGATCAAGTCATGGAACTGAACAAGCAAGAGCGTGAAGCTGGCGGCGTATTGGATATGGATACAAAAGTCGTTTCAACGATTACTTCTCATGGACCTGGCTACTTAGACAAAGACTTAGAAACAGTTGTTGGTTTCCAAACGGAAAAACCATTTAAACGCAGCTTGCAACCATTTGGCGGCATCCGCATGTCAGAACAAGCAGCAGAATCTTACGGCTATGAAATTGATGCGGAAGTTTCCCACATTTTCCGCGACTACCGTAAAACACATAACCAAGGAGTATTTGATGCCTATACACCTGAAATCAGAGCAGCTCGTCGTTCTGGTGTAATCACAGGTCTTCCTGATGCATACGGTCGTGGCCGGATCATTGGTGACTACCGTCGTGTTGCATTATACGGAGTGGATTTCTTGATCAAAGAAAAACAACAAGACCTACTATATTGCGGAAACGGAACCATGTCTGAAGACATTATCCGCCAACGGGAAGAATTAAGTGAACAAATTCGTGCGTTAAGCGAATTGAAAGAACTAGGAAACATTTACGGATTTGATATTTCTAAACCTGCTCAAACGGCAAAAGAAGCATTCCAATGGTTATATCTTGGTTACTTAGCAGCCATCAAAGAACAAAACGGTGCAGCAATGTCATTGGGACGTACGTCAACTTTCCTTGATATTTATGTAGAGCGTGATTTGAAAAACGGTGTGATCACTGAAGTAGAAGCACAAGAAATCGTTGACCATTTTGTCATGAAACTACGTCTTGTGAAATTTGCTCGGACACCTGATTACAATGCCTTGTTCTCTGGGGACCCAACTTGGGTAACTGAATCAATCGCTGGTATGGGTGAAGACGGACGTCATATGGTAACAAAAAACAGCTTCCGTTTCTTACACACTCTAGCAAACTTAGGCCCAGCGCCAGAACCAAACTTGACTGTTTTATGGTCAACACGTTTGCCTCATAACTTCAAAACATTCTGTGCGAAAATGTCGATCCAAACATCAGCGATTCAATATGAAAACGATGATGTGATGCGTGGGCATTGGGGCGATGACTACGGAATCGCTTGTTGTGTATCAGCAATGCGTATCGGGAAACAAATGCAATTCTTTGGTGCTCGTGCCAACTTAGCGAAAACATTGTTGTATGCAATCAACGGTGGGGTCGATGAAAAATCAAAAGCACAAGTTGGACCAAAATTCCAACCAATTACTTCTGAATACTTGGATTACAACGAAGTAATGGAAAAATATGACACAATGATGGATTGGATTTGTGAGCTGTATGTGAACACATTGAACATCATTCATTACATGCACGACAAATATTCTTATGAACGCATTGAAATGGCGCTACAAGATACAGACATTTTACGTACGATGGCTACTGGTATCGCTGGTTTCTCTGTAGCAGTTGACTCATTATCAGCAATCAAATATGCCAAAGTTCGTACGATCCGTGATGAAAACGGCATTGTTGAAGATTACGAAATCGAAGGCGATTATCCTAAATACGGAAACAATGATGACCGCGTAGATGATATCGCAGTCAACTTGTTGAAAGCCTTCATGAAGAAAGTGAAACGCACCAAAACTTACCGTGATTCAAAACACACAACATCGATCCTTACAATCACTTCTAACGTGGTTTATGGTAAGAAAACAGGGAACACGCCTGATGGACGTCGTGCAGGTGCACCATTTGCTCCAGGAGCAAATCCAATGCATGGTCGCGATACTCATGGAGCGTTGGCAAGTCTTTCATCAGTTGCGAAATTGCCATATGATTACTCATTAGATGGTATTTCAAACACCTTCTCAATCGTACCTAAAGCATTAGGTCGTGACGATGAAACACAACAAGAAAATCTAGCAACAATGTTAGATGGCTATGCTGCAAAAGGTGGTCACCACTTAAATATTAACGTATTTAACCGTGATACATTACTTGATGCGCAAGCTCATCCAGAAAAATACCCACAATTAACGATTCGGGTTTCTGGTTATGCGGTTAACTTCATTAAATTGACCAAAGAACAACAAGATGATGTCATTGCTCGTACAATGCACGAAGCAATGTAATAAGTAACAAATTCAGGCGGCGGACGGGAAAATCCGCCGCCTCTTGTTTTGAAAGTATCAGACGGAACAAGATCATCCGTCGTTTCGAAGAAAGGAAGAGCATTATGGCAGTAACAGGACAAGTACATTCAACAGAAAGTTTTGGATCGGTAGATGGACCGGGTATCCGTTTTATTGTATTCATGCAAGGATGCCGCATGCGTTGCCAGTTTTGTCATAATCCAGATACTTGGAAGATTGGCACGGGTGTCGAACGAACGACCGATGACGTCTTAGAAGAAGCGTTGAAATACCGTGAATTCTGGGGACAAAAAGGTGGGATCACTGTCAGTGGTGGGGAACCGTTACTTCAAATGGATTTTCTGATCGATTTGTTTCGCAAAGCCAAAGCAGAAGGGGTCAGCACAACATTGGATACTTGCGGAAAACCATTTACACGAGAAGAGCCTTTTTTCAGTAAGTTTCAAGAGTTGATGACTGTGACTGATTTGCTGTTGTTTGATATCAAACATATCGATAACAAAGCCCATAAAGAGTTAACTACTCAATCCAATGATAACATTTTGGATATGGCGAATTATCTTTCAGAAATCAATCAACCTGTCTGGATTCGCCACGTGCTGGTTCCATTTAGAAGCGACTATGATGAATTTTTGATCCGTTTGGATGAGTTTATCAAAACACTGAAGAATGTCGATAAAGTGGAGATCTTGCCTTATCACACGATGGGAAAATACAAGTGGGATGAGCTTGGTTTGAAATATCCCCTTGAAGGCATCGAACCACCAACAGAAGATCGGGTGAAAAATGCCAAACGTTTGCTTCATGTAGACGACTATAAAGGCTACTTAACCCGTTGATTAAAACAGGAAAGAAGAGATTGCTATTGCTTCTTTCCTGTTTTTTTACTATGATTAGAAAGTGAATATCAATTGAAATAGGAGCGATGAAGAAATGTCGAAAATATTAGTGTTCGGTCATCAAAATCCTGATACCGATGCCATTGGTGCAGCGATTGCTTTTGCGAACTTACAAAATCAACTCGGGAAAGACTGTGAAGCAGTCGCGCTTGGTACACCAAATGAAGAAACACAATTTGCACTAGATACCTTTGGTCTGGCTGCTCCTCGTGTGATCGATTCAGTGGCAAAGGAAACCCAAGAAGTAATGCTAGTGGATCATAACGAATTTCAACAAAGTGCAGCAGATATTGCGGATGTTACTGTATTAGCAGTGGTCGATCATCACCGTATCGCTAACTTTGAGACAGCTAACCCACTGTACTATCGTGCAGAACCTGTTGGTTGTACCAGTACGATCGTCTTGAAGTTATACAAAGAAAATCAAGTGGAAATACCAAAAGCGATCGCAGGAATCATGCTTTCAGCGATCATCTCCGATACATTGTTATTCAAATCGCCAACATGTACCGATGAAGATGTAGCGGCAGCAAAAGAATTAGCGGTTTTAGCAGGTGTTGAACTGGAAGCATACGGATTGGATATGTTGAAAGCCGGCACAAACCTTGGGACGAAATCAGCAGCAGAATTGCTGGACTTGGATGCAAAAAGCTTCCCAATGGGCGGGAAAAACATCCGTATCGGGCAAGTCAATACGGTCGATTTAAAAGAAGTCTTTGACCGTCAAACAGAGTTGGAAGCTGCCATGAAAGAATCAATGTCAGCAAATGGCTACGATTTGTTCTTGCTGGTTGCTACTGATATCTTAGACAGTAATTCTGAGCTATTAGTTGTTGGTGAACCAATTACCCCAGTAGAAGCAGCGTTTAACACGACATTAACCAACAATCGTGCCTTCTTACCAGGAGTTGTTTCTCGTAAAAAACAAATCGTTCCTCAATTAACCGCAGTTTTTGAAGGATAATTTGAATAAATGTCAGAATGCTGGTGAGATCTGTTTTGGTAGATCAAGCCAGCATTTTTCATGATTTTTTGAATAAGGAGTCCTTACAGTGAAATTTTTTTATAGTCCCCATTATCGTTCATTACAACCGATAGTGGCATCTTCTGAATTCCATGATTTGGTTCATGTGCTTCTAAGCTGTCAAGAACCGCCGACATTACGAGAGCTAAAAGCGAAGTTTCCGCAGGTGTCATTTGATAAAACTCTTGACCGCTTGATCGCATCAGCTTTGATCATCCGTAAAAATCGACGCTATTTTTTAGGTTTTCCTGTTTATACTGAAGAAGATCAAAAGCAGTTGCAAGAAAGTGACGGTTTTTATCAAGAAGCCCTTGATTGGTCAACACAAGAGATTGCTGATTTTATCAAAAGCTTTACGGTGACAAGTGCTGAAAACAAATATTTTTATGGTTGTTTGCAAGGAGTGGAGCAAGGAGTCGTGTATTCGTTGACTCATGAGACGTTTCAGATGATCACTTACGCAGAAGCGCCATGGCCACCGACACTACCGGCTTTTTTTGAAGCAAATCGCCAGCTACAAAATCTAGCGGTTTATGACGAACTAATGGATTTGATTGGCGATGTCGATCCAGTCTATTACTTAGATCAAGTAAGTGTCATCTTTGAACGTATCCGTAAAAACAAAAAAGTGCGTTCAAGTATTTTTCTAGAATCGCTCCAACGATTGAAAATTGTCAGTTCCGAGCTAGATTTCTTGCTGGAAGAAATAAATTGTGATAATCTAAAAAACGGTCGTTATCCTCCTTCTGAAAAGGATAGTTTCTTGCAACGATTAGTGATTGCTCAATTAGCAATAAGGATAGGTTCATACAACACTTTATTTTTCAATAATATTTGATATTTCTAATAATTGTGTTATTTGTTTAAAATTATATGATTTTTTAAAAGCTGTTAGACATCATTCTAACAGCTTTTTTTAGTTTTCTTTAAAATGATAATTTGATGAATAAAAATTAAAAAACAACAATCGTTTTGTTTGGAGTTTTGATTTCTTGGTGATATGATGATTTCAGAACTTTGAAAGGGGATATAAAAATGGAAGGATATAAAACGGTTGAGTTTGAACAGTTGGAAGGGCATAAAACGAAAGCAGAAATGATTACATTCGTATCGATGACAGAAATAGAAGCTGCTCGGCAAGCAATTACAAATGCGGGGATCGATGAAACACGTTTTTCTGACGGAGATCTCATTCTGGCATTGAAGCAAAAGGAACGATTTGGGGCAAATACAATCGTTTCCGTGGTTATTGATTGGCTAGTGAATCAAAATTACTTAGTGAATCCAGCCCATGCTCTGCGTTACTTGGCAAAGAAAATGGCTGATGGTCCAGTAACGAGTTATAAACTATTAAGTGAGAGTGAGTTTGACTGTGATGGGAATTACTACTTGATTGGTCACACTGGTAAATCATTGGCGGTAAATAAAGCCTATAAAGTGTATACTGACGGGCAAGTAAAAGAGCTTTGGCAAGAAAAATAGTTGAAGATGATTTCGGCTCTAGCGGGGAAAGAAAGTGACTGTAGAAACAGTTGTTTTCAAAAAAGGATCAAATATTGAAGGTTGTGAAAGATGCGTGAAACTAAACATTCGAATCGGCTTAGCTGGCAGTCATCTTCTGATTGGTGCATTCAGCCTGATCGGCGCACTGCTGACGCTTTACAAAGTACCAACTAGTTTTGGTACGATCCAAGTCTTGTTAGGTGAAATTTATTATACCGATACGGTATTTGACCGATTTACTCAGCTTTTCTTATTGGGGATCATTAGTCTTTATACCGTAGTGACGAGTTTTTATGGGTTTCGATTTTGGTGTTTTTGCTCCGCCTCTTCTGCATTTGGGACACTGTTGGCATATGTTGAATTAACTGAGACACTTCCGATGATGGTTGTTTTTATCCTAGTATTGGTAAGTTTGTTTCAGTTATGTGTAGTCACATACTTCATTTTCCAAAAGCTAAAAAGTAGAGCTGAAACAGGTTGAACAGATACGTTCAAGCTGTTTTTTTCTGTCCAGAACAATTCGTTCGTATCATAGGGTTATTACGTTACTAGAAATTTATTTTATGCTATGCTAGCAGTAGAGAACGTTTGCTTGCGAATCTTTCTCAAAGGGTAAAATCGTGACAGTGATCGATGGTCACAGAATAAGCGATCAAGATGAATTGAAGGAGGACTGATGAGAGAGTGGTTACCAAACAACAGGAACTGACTGCAGAAAAAGACTTTCTGAGTGGTGAAAATTTTTATGTCCAACATTTCTTAGGAGCCCATCAAGTCGATAACGGCTATGTGTTTCGCGTTTGGGCACCAAAGGCTCAACAAGTTTGGCTTGTTGGCGATTTCAACCAATGGACAGACACTTTGCCAATGAATAAAAGGGCAGAATCTGGAGTATGGGAAATTGAGACCAATCAAGTAGAAGCAGGCCAGCTTTATAAATACAAAGTCAAACAAGCAAATGGACGAGAAGTGTTAAAGATTGACCCTTTTGCTGTCCATTTTGAAGCTCGACCAGGAACAGCGGCAGTCTTGCACAAGATTCCTCCCAAAAAATGGCGGGACGGACTGTGGCAAGGCCGCAAAAAAAGACAGAAAACATTTAACCGACCTCTAAATATTTATGAAGTTCATGCCAGCTCGTGGAAGCATCACGAAGAAGGCACCCCTTATCGCTTCTCTGAATTAAAAGATGAACTTATTCCTTATGTGAAAAAAATGGGTTATACCCATATTGAATTTATGCCATTGATGGAACATCCATTAGGTACCTCTTGGGGCTATCAGTTGACAGGTTATTTTGCGCTCAGTTCCTATTATGGGACACCAGAAGAGTTCCAAGACTTTGTAGAGGCATGCCACTTAGAAAATATTGGTGTCTTTGTTGACTGGGTACCTGGACATTTTTGTGTCAATGACGACAGCCTCGCTTATTATGACGGGACACCAACCTTCGAATACATGGACGAGAATCGAGCCAAAAATGTGCGCTGGGGAGCAATCAATTTTGATCTAGGGAAACCGCAAGTCCAAAGCTTTCTGATCTCAAGCGCCTTGTTTTGGATTGAGTTCTATCATATCGATGGGATTCGAGTGGATGCTGTTTCCAACATGATTTACCGCGATTATGACGAAGGACCTTGGGAGCCCAATCACGAAGGCGGCAATCGCAATTTTGAAGGCTATTACTTCTTGCAGAAGCTTAATTCCGTTATTAAATTAGCCCATCCAGCAGTGGTCATGATAGCAGAAGAAAGTACTTCTGAGACCAAAATAACAGGAATGGTCGAAGAGGGCGCGTTAGGATTTGATTATAAATGGAATATGGGCTGGATGAACGATGTCTTGCGTTTTTACGAGATGGATCCGATTTTCCGCAAAGACCATTTAAGTTTGCTTTCTTTTTCTTTTATGTATCGGATGCAAGAAAATTATATTTTGCCTCTCTCGCATGATGAAGTTGTTCATGGTAAAAAAAGTTTGATGCACAAAATGTGGGGAGACCGCTACAAGCAGTTTTCACAATTACGCAATCTTTATACGTACATGATGATGCATCCAGGAAAAAAACTATTGTTTATGGGAAGTGAATGGGGTCAGTTTTTAGAATGGAAGTACGATCACGGTCTTGAATGGGTCGATCTAAACGATTCCCTAAATGCAAAAATGCAGTTCTTCACCCAAACCTTGAATGAATTGTACAAAGAAGAACGAGGTCTTTGGGAGCTAGACGATCAGGAAGAATCGTTGGAAGTGATCGATGCAGATAACTTAGATGAAACGACATTGACTTTCTTGCGACAAGGGAAAACCAAAAAAGATTTCTTGATCGTGGTGGTCAATCTAACACCGGTGGAGCGGCACGATTTTGCGATCGGTGTTCCGTATGAAGGAACATATCGTGAGATTTTAAACACGGAACGGGATATATTTGGCGGAACTTGGATTGCTAATAACCAAGACTGTCAAACCAGTCATACCCCTTTTAAACGATATGATTATCAAATCAAAACAATTTTGCCTGCACTTGGGGCTTTGATCATCAAACCAGAAAAAATCAAAATGACTCGTAAAAAAGGACCAACAAAATCACGAAAAAAAGAGTAAAGGGGGAAAGGTGAGTAGATCACCAAACAAAATGAAAACAGAGATGTTAGCAATGATCCTCGCAGGGGGACAAGGGACTCGATTAGGGAAATTAACAAAGAATATTGCTAAACCAGCGGTTCCATTTGGTGGCAGATATCGGATCATCGATTTCACGTTGAGTAATTGTGTCAATTCAGGAATCAAAAATGTGGGTGTTGTCACTCAGTACCAGCCATTAGCACTAAACAACCATATCGGCAATGGTGCGAGCTGGGGATTGGATGGCATCAGTACCGGAGTGACCATCTTACAGCCATATTCAAATTCAGAAGGCGAAAAATGGTTTGAAGGAACCGCCCATGCCATCTATCAAAACATCGCCTATATTGATGAGATGGACCCGCAATATGTCTTGATTTTATCCGGCGATCATATCTATAAAATGGATTATGAAGAAATGCTGGAAAAACACAAAGAAAATGATGCTTCATTGACGGTTGCAGTTCTCGAAGTTCCGATGAAAGATGCTTCTCGTTTCGGGATCATGAATACTGATAAAAATGACCGCATCATCGAATTTGATGAAAAACCAGCCGAACCAAAAAGCAATCTTGCTTCGATGGGGATCTATATATTTGATTGGAGTCGTCTACGCAGTATGCTATTGAGTAACTACACAAAAGACGGCGAAATGGTCGATTTTGGGAAACATGTCATTCCTTCTTATCTCGAAAGCGGCGACAACGTTTTTGCCTATCGCTTCTCTGGCTATTGGAAAGACGTAGGAACAATCGATTCCTTATGGGAAGCCAACATGGAATTTATTGATCCAGCCATGGAGTTGAATATCCGTGATAAAAGCTGGCAAGTGTTCTCTAAAAATCCAATCGCACCCCCACATTTTGTGACTGAAACCGGTGCTGCAAGAAATTCGCTTGTGATGGATGGCTGCTATGTTGCTGGGGAGATCGAGCACAGCATTTTATCAGAGAATGTGCAAGTGAAAGAAGGCTCGACAATCAAAGACAGTGTGATCATGCCAGGAGCGGTGATCGGCAGAAACGTCAAATTAAACCGAGTGATCGTTGGGGAAAATGCAGTGATTGGTGACGACGCAGAAATCGATGGAACAGACGAAATTGCCGTAGTCGGCTATTCTGAAATTTTAGGGGTGACGATTGATGAGAACTAATAAAATGTGTGCGATTTTAGGGAACCTACAGCGATACCAAGACTTGATGCCATTAACGGAAAATCGTCCGCTATCAACCTTGTTATTTGATTGCAAATATCGCTTGCTAGATTTCAATCTTTCAAGTATCGAAAATGCCAATATCAAACAAGTCTATATGATTTTCAATGAAGGAGAAACGCAGTCGGTCTTCGATCATATCGGTGGCGGAAAAGAGTGGAACTTGGACGGCGTACAAAACCGGTTCTTTATCCACTTATTCCAAGACTCATTGAAAAAGCAAGCCGAAGGGCAAGAGTACTACTATAATGTCATTGACTATCTGGAAAAATCCAAATCAGATCATACTGTATTTATGGGCAGTAAGATCTTATGCAACATTGATTTGCGTGCATTGCTGAAAATTCATCAACTACAAGGCAATGAAATGACTGTGGTGTATAAACGTATCGGCAGTGATCATGTTTCTGAAAGCGACTTGTTGTTCAATGTTGACAGTGAAGGTCACTTAGAAGAAGCGATCCAAGCGAAAAAAGGGGAAGTTGGCTCCTTAGTCAATTTATGTACGGATATTTTTATTATTCAAACGGATCGACTGATCACGGCTCTTAAAGAAGGCCAAACGGTTGGCGCAACGGCGGATCTCGGTCAATTTTTAAGAGAAATGATCTCTGTAGAGAATACCGGCCTTTATGAATATACTGGTTATTTAAGTAATATTTACGACATCTCTTCTTATTATCAAACCAACATGGATATGTTAGATGTTCACAAATTCACTTCATTGCTTTATTCGAATCAAAAAATTTATACCAAATTGAAGAATGAAGTACCAACCTATTACTCGGAGACGTCTGAGGTGAAAAACAGCCATTTTGCTTCTGGTTGCATCGTGGAAGGTATGGTCGAACAGTCACTGGTTGCCCGTCGTACGAAAATCCATCCTGAGGCAAAAGTCAAAGGCGCAATCATTTTCGGGAATAACGAAATCAAAGCAGGTGCGGAAGTTTCTTATGCGATCTTAGATAAAAATGTGACCATCGCAGAAGGTGTAAAAGTTCAGGGAACCAAAGATGCGCCGATCGTTATTAAGAAGAATTCTCATGTGACAGAAGATGTTATCGGAGGAGCAAGCGCATGAAGGTTTTGTTTACAGCAGCAGAATGCGCCCCGTTTTTTAAAACAGGCGGATTAGGGGATGTTGCAGGTGCATTGCCAAAAGAGTTGGTCAAAAAAGGCGTCGAAACAGTTGTCGTCTTACCTTACTTTACGAAAATGCCTGCCGAATACCAAGACCAAATGGAGGATTGTTTTTCCTTTGAAGTGGCGGTCGGCTGGCGCAAGCAATATTGTGGGATCAAAAAATTAGTTCTAGGCTCTGTGACCTATTATTTCATAGACAATCTCTATTATTTTGGTCGCGAACGTCTCTATGATTTTTATGATGATGGGGAACGCTTTGCTTTCTTCCAATTAGCCGTGATCGAAATGATGGAACGCATTGAATTTATTCCAGACATCGTTCATGTCAATGACTACCATACGGCGATGATTCCGTTCTTGATCAAAGAAAAATATCATTGGATTCAAGCGTATCAAAACATACGCACCGTTTTGACGATCCATAACATTGGGTTTCAAGGGTGGTATAGTCGCGATATATTACCAGATCTTTTTGGGATGGGTACGGAAAGATACGATGATGGAACCTTGCGCTTAAACGATTGCTTGAACTTTATGAAGGCAGGAATCTTGTATGCTGACCGCATCACGACCGTCAGTCCTTCCTATAGTGAAGAAATCAAAACCTCTGAGTTCGGCTGTGGGCTTGAAGTCATTTTACGTATGGAAAGCGGCAAACTCAGCGGCATCTTAAACGGAATTGATTATGAAATGAACGATCCAGAAACCGATCCTCATTTGGACTATCCTTTCAGTGTCGAGGATTTATCAGGAAAAGCCAAAAACAAGCGAGCGCTACAAGAACAGTTTGGCTTGCCAACTCGTAAAGAGGTTCCGTTGATTTCCGTTGTCAGTCGTTTGACCACTCAAAAGGGGTTCCATTTAGTTCTTGAAGAAATGGAAAACCTCTTGCAATTTGATGTCCAGTTTATCCTATTGGGAACCGGTGAGCATGATTTTGAAGAAGGCTTTCGTTACTTTGCGCAGAAATATCCTGACAAATGTGCCGCCGCGATTTCTTTTGATATCGCATTGGCGCAAAAGTTATACGCAGCAGCGGATCTCTTCTTGATGCCTTCCGCCTTTGAACCATGTGGACTATCGCAGATGATCGCGATGCGTTATGGTACATTACCCGTCGTCCATGAAATCGGTGGCTTGAAAGATACGGTAGATTCCTATAATCCGATCACCAAACAAGGTACCGGCTTTGGCTTTCAAGAGTTTTCACCATTCTACTTGATGAATGCCTTGAAACAAGGAATCGAATTGTACGAATCGGATCAGACAACCTGGAACGCTTTAGTCAAGCAAGCAATGAAAAAAGATTTTAGCTGGAATCAAAGCTCAGATCTTTATGTTGAGTTGTATAATAATATCAAAGTTTGATTGTTTTAAGACAGAAGAATCCTTGTCTGCAACAGAACGGTTAGTTGTATGACTAGCCATTCTGGCGGCAAGAATTCTTCTTTTTTATAAACGGTTAGCATAAAGGAGTGTAACCCTATGACAAAAGAACGATTGCGTGAACTGCTAGAAACCAACGTGCACGAACTGTTTGCGATAGAGATCGATGAAGCATCGCCGCAGGAATTGTTTCAGGCACTAGCCAATGTTGTGAAGCAATTGTATTCAGAAGACTGGCGCCAGACCAGAAAAAATCTCTTGTTGGAGGATCAAAAACAAGCGTATTATTTTTCTATCGAATTTTTACCCGGCAAAATGTTAAAGAGCAATCTGTTGAATATGCAGCTGTTGGAGCAAGCAGAAGCCGTTTTTGAAGAGCTAGGGGTTTCACTTGACGATGTTGCGGAAACAGAAAAAGACATGGCTTTAGGCAACGGGGGACTCGGTCGCTTGGCGTCTTGTTTTATGGATTCATTAGCTTCTTTAGGTTTGCCGGGAAATGGCAATGGGATTCGGTATCGTTACGGATTATTTAAACAAAAATTTATTGACGGTCATCAAGTAGAATTGCCCGATGATTGGTTGCGTTCGGGGAATGTTTGGGAAGTCCGCAAAGAAAGCAAGGCGGTGCCAATTCGTTTCGGCGGACAGGTCTATCTCGTTACCGGAGAGGACGGAAAATTAGCCCCAGTCTATGAAGGTGGCTTTACCTGGCGGGCGGTTCCTTATGATACAGCAATGGTTGGCTATCAAAATCACCATCTCAACACCTTGCGCTTATGGAGTGTTGAGGTCCCTGCAGAAGATGAGGCGCACTATGCCACACTAGAATCGCGTCAAGCATTGGAAAATCTGACAGCGGTCTTGTATCCTGATGATTCCAATGAGACAGGCAAACGGACTCGGCTGATGCAAGAATACTTTTTTGTATCTGCAGGGATCCAAAGTATCGTCCGTTATTATAAAAAATTGAATTTACCTTTGGCCATGATGAGTGAACGAGTAGCGATCCACATCAATGATACGCACCCAGCCCTTTGTGTCCCAGAACTGATGCGCATTTTAGTTGATGAAGAAGGTCTTGCTTGGGAAAAAGCGTGGTCGATTACCGTGAAAGTCATGAGTTATACGAACCATACGATTATGGCGGAAGCTTTAGAAAAATGGCCTGTGCGCATGATTGAAGAAGTTTTGCCAAGAATGGATCAGATCATCAAAGAAATTGATCGCCGTTTTGTGGAAACGATGCAAGGGGTCCATCCGCAAGCCTTACTGGAACGGACGCGAATCATTATTGATGATCAAGTCCATATGGCACATCTCGCGATCGTCGGCAGCCACAGTGTCAATGGCGTAGCCAAGCTCCATTCTGATTTACTAAAATCAGTGGTACTCCATGACTTTTATCTTATTTATCCTGCCCGTTTCAACAATAAGACCAACGGCATCGCGCAACGGCGTTGGCTTCAGCTAGCCAATCAACCATTAGCCAAAGTGCTGGATCAGTCCATCGGTACAAGCTGGCGCAATGATCCATTAGACCTGCAACTGCTCAAAAACTATTATGAGGACGAAACCGTTCTGCAACAAATTGCCGACGCAAAAATGAGCAATAAACGAGCGCTGGCTCGTTACATTCAACATACGACTGGTGTCACAGTTGACCCAACAGCAATCTTTGATGTGCAAATCAAACGACTACATGCCTACAAGCGACAATTGTTAAATCTCATGCACATCTTGAAGCTCTACTTTGAGGTCAAAGACGATCCGACTGCAACGTTTCATCCAAGAGTCTTTATCTTTGGCGCTAAAGCAGCACCAAGCTATCACTATGCCAAATCAATCATCAAAGTCATCAATGAAGTGGCGAATCTGATCAATCATGATGAAAGCATCAATGACAAAATCAAGGTTGTCTTTTTAGAAAATTACAACGTTTCTTTGGCAGAAAAAATTATTCCAGCAGCGGATGTCAGTGAACAAATTTCGTTGGCTTCAAAAGAAGCATCGGGAACAAGTAATATGAAATTAATGCTGAATGGGGCAGTAACGATCGCCACTTTAGATGGTGCGAATATTGAGATTCGAGATGCGATCGGTGATGAAAACATTGCGATCTTTGGGCTAACGGAAGAAGAAGTGTATCAGTATTACGCCCAGCGTAATTATTCTGCCTATGCGTATTATGAGTCAGATCCAGTATTACAACGGGTAGTCAATGCCTTTATAGATGGGACGATCCCGAATATCCAAGTAGAAGGTCGCGAGATCTTTGATTCACTTTTGAAATACAATGATGAGTACTTTTTATTAAGAGATTTCCTCGCCTATTGTGATGCACAGCATCGGGTAGATATTGCTTATCAAGATACCCATCGCTGGCAAAAAATCAGTCTAATGAATATTGCGAATGCTGGGAAGTTTTCAGCGGATGAAACGGTGCGAAATTATGCAGCAGATATTTGGCAGATCGATCCATTATTTGCCCATATCAAAGAACCAAATGCGGCAAGCTTGACGGAGTCAGTGCCTCCCTTGGGGAACAGTTGAAGTGACTTCGGTTGAAATGGTGTAGTCTTTCGTGAAATTCTCTTTTATTTGTGGTATGATGAAAAAAATGCATGTAAGAGGATGAGTACAGTGGCAAATTATTTAGATGTGAAACGAAAACACTTCCGTTTTCCTGCTTATGATGATACAGATGGTGTGAAACTGCAATCTGAGCATCGCCCCGCCTTCAGTAAAGCAGATGATTGGATTTTAACAGAAATCAAAGATACCGTGAGTCATTCTCACAAGGAAGAAAATCAATCTTTGCAGCGTAAAGTGCAGTCAAGCCAACGGGATCGCGGACATAATGTGCGTCAAAAAGAAGAACTCGCCAACCACCGTGCCAACTTACCTCAGTATGGAAAACGTCCGGTGAAAGAGCAGATGCCGACAGGAAAAACCAATTTTTTTGGTAAGGATGCTAAGCACTCTTCTTATCAAGTCACAAGCAAACAAGAACGAGCGGAAGTAGCTTCATCACCAAAAAAAGAGTACTCAGGGCGTTCGTATTTTGTTCCTAAATATATCCCAGCTTCAATAATCCCTGATGAACAAAAACCAGAAATTACGTCTAATGACTTGATGGATGCAATGGCAAAAAAACAAGAGAGTTATTTGTTATTTGATAACGAACCAGCAGCCTACCAAGTCAAAGAAGAAAATGATCCGACGGTAAAGAAATTCAATCGCCCCCAATCGGTGGGCATGACTCGCAGTGAGTTTCGCGCTAATAACAAAAAAAATGGCGATAAAAAGCGGTCCGTTCTAGATCGTTCTTTACAAGGAATGATTGAAGACGATCAACGGGAGGATTCAGCAAACGGTTATTTTCGTTCGGAGTAACTTAGCAAACAGAAAATAAATAGCAGGAACCAGAATTGAAAGAAAAAATACGGATGAAACCAGTTAGAAACTTAAATCTAACTGGTTTTTTGAGTAGTCATTGTAACAAATGAATGTATGACAGTCGGAGGTCTGAATCACTCGATGGAGAAACTGGTTTTTGTAGATTATGAAAGGGAGTGAATCGCAAATTGTGTACTCATTTTCTGAGCGTCTTTGAAAAAAACGGTGCTATTATTCATGGAGGTGTTTGATTGATTTTATTATAGTGTTTTAGTAGTTAACTCCTGCTCAAATATTTTAATTTTCGCTGACCTTTTGATATGCTAAGAACAAGGGGGAATCAAAGATGGAAGTTGATCTACAAATGCTGGCGATGATTTTCTTTATCAATCTCGCCTATGTTACATTGAATACATTGCGATTTTTATTGACAATGAAAGGGTATCGTGTGATTGCCCCATTAGTGAGTATGATTGAGATCACGATCTATATTTTAGGATTATCTATGGTATTGGATCGTTTGGATAACCCACTGAATCTCTTGTTCTATGCGCTAGGCTATGCCGCTGGAGTCAGTATCGGGATCAAAATCGAAGATAAGCTGGCTCTCGGGTACACAATGGTTACCGTGATCTTGCCTAGTAATACGGATGAGGAAAAAAGTTTGCCTAAGATCTTACGACAAGAAGGCTACGGAGTTACACAAAGTTATGGAGAAGGCTTAGAAGGACCGCGACTGATTTTAGAGATTCTCTCCCAAAGAAAAAGTGAGAAAAAGCTCTATCAGACGATCAAAGCAGTGGAAGAACGAGCGTTCATCATCAGTTATGAACCCAAGTATATTTCAGGCGGTTTTTGGACCAAAAAAATCAGCCGCCGAGAAGCGAAGCTAAAAAAACAAGCACCTGTTGATTGAAGGCGTTTAGTCAGGCATGATTCATTCGAGAAGAATAGCTGAGTATAAAGCAGGGAGTTTATTGATGAGAGGAAGCGTTAGGTGTGGAAAAGAAAGCAAATGGCATGATGGCGGTCATCGCTGCCTTGATCTCAAACATTTTGGTGGCAATCAGTAAGTTTGTCGGTTATGCACTAAGTGGCAGTGCGGCCATGCTGAATGAAAGCATTCATAGTGTCGTAGATTGTAGCAATCAAATCTTTTTGTTGATCGGGGATAAACGGGCAACAAAGGGACAAAGTGAACTGCATCAGTTTGGTGAAGGTCGAGCGAAATATTTTTTCAGCACGATCGTTGCCATGATGCTCTTCTTTGGTGGGGGCGCACTCGGTGTGATGGAAGCGGTAGAAAAGCTGCTGCATCCTGCCCATGAAGTTGGTAACGCTTGGTTGGTGATCGCTATTTTGATTTTCGGGATGATCGTTGAAGGAAGTTCGTTGTGGATCGCGATCAAGGAGATCCGCGAACTGAATGTGGAACGTCAACCAATCTATCGTTTTTTGAAAGAAAGTCGGCATAGTGAGATTCTGATTATTTTCACAGAAGACTTTTGTGCAATGATCGGCCTAATGATCGCACTATTTGGTACGATTTTAACCATGATTACGGGGAACGCATTTTTTGATGCCTTCAGTGGTTTATTGATTGGTCTCTTATTGATGGTAGCAGCCATTTTCTTAGCCCGCGAATTTTATAGTCTACTGATTGGCGAAAGTGTCACAAAACGGGATCTAGCAGTGATCAAAAGAGCATTTGAACGGCCAGATGTTGATCGCTTGATTGATGTTAAAACGGTTCATTTAGGACCAGCAGAAATTTTGATTGCGGCAAAAGTTGATATTGCCGCAAAACAAGAAGAGGTCGGCTATGAGATCATTAATGAGATTGAAGCCGAGATTCGACACCAGATGGCAGATAAAAAAGTCTATATTTATATTGAGACAGATGAGTATGACCCTCACTATATGGAGAAGCGCCGTAAACTTGTGCGACCTTCCCACTGATTTAGCTAGAATAAAGCAGCTTTTTTTGATACAATAGACAAGGATTATCACATAGTGAAGGAGATTTCAAAATTATGATCAATGCAAGTGACTTAAGAGCTGGAATGACATTCGTTCAAGACGGCAAACTTATCAAAGTATTAGATGCTAGCCATCACAAACCAGGTAAAGGAAATACGGTTATGCGTATGAAATTACGAGACGTTCGGACTGGTTCGACTTACGATACAACCTTCCGTCCCGAAGAAAAATTTGAAAAAGCGCATATCGATACGAAAGCTGTACAATATTTGTACACAATGGATGATACAGCATTCTTCATGGATCTGGAAACGTATGAACAATACGAAATTCCAGTTGAAGTGGTCGAAGAAGAAATGAAATTCATTCTTGAAAATATGGAAGTAAAAATCCAATTCTTCGGCAGCGAAGTAATCGGCGTGCAATTACCATCAAGTGTGATCTTGAAAGTCGTTGAAACACAGCCATCAATCAAAGGGGCGACTGTGACTGGTTCAGGCAAGCCAGCAACGATGGAAACGGGCTTAGTTGTCAATGTTCCTGACTTTGTTGAAGAAGGCGAAATGCTAGAAATCAATACAGCTGAAGGTACCTACTTGAAACGTGCGAAATAAGAAAAAAACCGCGATTTGTTCGCGGTTTTTTCTTTTGCTCTGGATGAGGGATCAAAAGTGCATCATTTCCCATCTGCCAATGACTTTTGTAAGGGATAGATACTATAGGGGTTGCTGACAAAGTAGGCGACGGAGCAGACGATTACAAACAACGGCAGATTTTCAAAACCAAAAACTTCCCCACCAATAAAGATCGGTGCAAATAAAGTGCTAGTAGCACTGCCAAAGACACTGGCATAGCCTAGGGCTGCCACCAGTTCAATGGGCAGTCCAAAGAGTGGTGCCAGCACGACGCCCAAAGAGGCGCCGATCGCAAACAAAGGGGTGACTTCTCCACCCAAAAAACCAATGCTGATGGTCAGTACGGTTAACACCAACTTAAACAGCCAGTCATAAGAATAAATGGGTTGATCAGCAAAACTGGCGCTGATCAAATTCGTTCCTAAACCTGAATAACGACCATGGTACAAAAGGACAAAAAGTAAGACTAGCACGAGTGAACCGATGCCGATACGCCAGAGAGGATGAGGAAACCGCCGTTTCATGATCCGTTTCATCGTTTCTAATAATCCCGCAAAACTGCCGCCAACAATACCAAATAGTAAGCCAATTAAAAGTAATTTCAGAAAAACAGCCAAAGTCAAATCGGGGGACGGTGACAAAGCAAAACTAAACTTTTCTAATCCTAACAATTGAGAAGTCGTACTAGCGGTGAAAGCAGCCAGCAAAGTCGGTAAGAGTGCATAATGACTGAATTTACCGATGACAAGTACCTCCAGTGCGAAGAACGTCGCAGCGATCGGGGTTTCAAATAAACCAGCAAATCCCGCAGCCATCCCAATCATGATCAGGGTGCTGGCATAATTTTCTAGTCGGAGCCATTTTCCTAAACGATTGGCAATGGTGGCTCCTAATTGAACTGCCACCCCTTCTCTGCCGGCACTTCCTCCAAATAAATGCGTTAGCCAGGTTCCCACCATCACAAATGGGATCAAGCGCAACGGAATGTCTTTTTCTTCTTCATGTCCGACTAAAAACACTAAATTCATTCCTTGAGGACTTCGGTCACCATACTTTTGGAAAAGGTAAGTAAAACAAATACCGATAATTGGTAAAAGGAGAATCAAGGGCAAAAAATGACTTTCACGAAAAGCACTTAAGGAAAGTAGGATTTTACCAAAGAAAGTATCGACGGCTCCAGCAAGCACCCCAATCACCAGACTGAGCAATCCTAATGCAACCAGTTCAAAATACGTGGTTTTTTGTTTCTTCATTTCTATCACGATCCTTTAAAAAATATAGGAATAATGCTCTTGCAACTATGACGAACGAGTGAAAATAAAAAATGACTACTACACACTAAAAAAAGTGGTAGAAGTCATTAGCAAAATTGCGGTTTCAGTAAGAACTGAGGGAGACATTCATTCCCGATTAGCATCAATATTATCTGATAAAACCCTCCTTTTGTCAATGGATGCTGGTCGTGAAAATCAATCCAACGAATACTTATCTTTTATACATACTTATGGTAAAATTAATTTCATAAGAATTTACATGTGAATTGTGCGTCGTAAGAGTCACTGACAAGAAAAGGGATGAAAGGACGATCCTTCTACTGTTTGACCAAGGGAAAAACAGTGGGTAGGGAGGAATCGAAGGGGAAGAAAAAATGATTGCATTTATGACGAGCGAAAAATGGCTGCAAAGTGAGCGTTTTTACTATGTGATCCTACCAATTCTCATGGTGGTTGGTTTGATTGCGTTATTAGGGTTCCTGATGGTTCTGCTTTATCGAGAAAACCGCAACCCGAAAGTGACGCTATTGCTTGGCGGCATAGTCGTTACGTGTCTATTAGGTTTTTTTATTGGTGATCAAATGTATGGTGAATTCAAAACGTATAATGCGCTGATCACACCGAATATCCGAGACCGCGAAAAAATGTTTCTAGGCTATAAATATTATGAATCTGATACTACAGCAATTTATCAGCGCATCCAAAGCAATGAAGCGATTGAAACTTTAGGGATCTATCAAGCAATACCGGTGGAACGGGAGATTGAATATCTTGGTTCTGCTCATAACTCCGTATATTTTAAAATGGGCGCCCAGGTTTACTATGCTCGCTATCAACCGACATTTGTGGAAGAGGAAACAACTGCTAAACTGCAGGGGGTTCAATACCATTTGACGGATCCTTCCTTTGAAACAATTGGATTCTATTCCGAAACCAACAACTATTTAACGGCAATTACGATTCCAAAGACCCAAGAAACCCTCGAATATCAATCCGTTGATTCTGTGATCCCGAAAGAATTCGGGAAAAGTCAAACCCAATGGGCGTTACCGAATAGGAATGAATAACCATAAAACAAAACTACCTAAGTCACGCAAGGAAGTTTCCTCAAGCAGGAATCTTCCTTGCGCAGGTAGTTTTTTTGCTTGGTCAGATAACATTACTCTCGCTATGGCTGCTCAGGTAGTCCTCTTTCTTTTTGCGAGACAATTTTTTGAAGGCGGCTTCTGCTTGAGTGGCTTCACTGCGAGTGGAAAAGCTTTCTGCATGAATCATTTGCAAAGGTCTGCGACTAGCAGGACGGGTATATTTTGCCCCGATCCCTTTGTTGTGCTCTAATAAGCGGCGACTCAAATCTGTGGTATAACCACCGTAGAAGGACTGATCGTTGCAACGCAAGACATAAAAATAATGATTCTCAGCAGCCATAGAGCATCGCCTTCACTTCTGAACTATAGGCACCTGTTTCATCATAGGTAATGAGAGGGGAATCAATTTTAAAGCCATCCGCCTTACCATCCTTGATTCCTTCAATCAATAAAATATTTGCCTCTTTGCCTACTTTCGGATAGACGAAGCGGACGCGTTTTGGGGCGATTCGATGGGCACGCATATGGTCCAAAATATCGAGAAAGCGATCCGGTCGATGAACCATCGCAAACCGTCCGTTCATTTTTAATGCTTTGCTGGCGGTTTGGATCACTTCATCTAAAGTTGTGGTGATCTCGTGTCGGGCGATCGCTAAATAGGGGTTCGGGTTTTTGATCGCCGTCGGTACATTTTTAAAATAAGGCGGATTGCAGACCAAAAGATCGACGGAATCAGGCCTGATTTTTTGAAAGAGGTCCTTCAAGTCCATAGGATAGACCGTCAGCTGGTCTTGCAAGTCGTTTAATTCGATACTGCGCTGCGCCATATCCGCTAAGCGTTCCTGTAATTCGACCTGATAAATATGAGCGGTCGTTTTTTTGCTGATAAATAAACCGACTGCACCATTCCCTGCACAAAGGTCAACGATCACACCTCTTTTTGGCACTCTAGCGTAATTTGCTAATAAGACAGCATCTAATGAAAAAGAAAAAACTTCGGAACTTTGAATGATCTTGATGTCATCGGCATACAATTGGTCGATGCGTTCGTTCGGTTGCAACATGAAGCATACTCCTGTTCTAAATTCATTTCAATGTATTATACTACGATTAAGAATAATGGGAAACGCTAAAAAATGCTTGTCATTTAAACCGTTTTTTTGCATACTTGAATAGGAGAGAAATAGAAAGGAAAATGAGTATGTTTTTTCGCTTTATGCGCGGTGTGGTTCGCGTAGTATTATTTTTGATCAACGGCAATGCTCGTTATCAAAACAAAGAGGTTTTACCTAAAAATGAAAACTATATTTTAGTGGCTCCTCACCGAACCTGGTGGGATCCATTGTACCTAGCAGTGGCTGCTCGGCCAAAGAAATTTAGTTTTATGGCGAAAGAAGAGCTGTTCAAAAACCCGATTTTACGGTTCATTTTGATCCATGCCAATGCTTTTCCAGTCAAACGGGACAAACCGGGACCGAGTGCGGTAAAGACGCCAGTCAAAATTTTGAAGGAAACCGATCTTAGTTTGATCATGTTTCCAAGTGGTACAAGACATGCAACGGCTTTAAAAGGTGGCATGGCGTTGATCGCAAAAATGGCCAAAGTCAAGATCGTTCCCTCTGTTTATCAAGGACCGCTGACGTTAAAGGATTTATTTAAACGCAAGCGAGTGACTGTCCGCTTTGGGGAGCCCATTGACATCAGTGACATCAAAAAGATGGACAAAGAGGGCTTGGCGGAAGTGGAACGGCGCATCCAAGGTGCATTTGACACACTGGATCAAGCGATCGATCCGTCATTTGTTTATCAAATCGATGAGTCCAAAAGAGAAGATTAATACGCAAGAAAAGCCGCTGATCCTTTTGTGATCAGCGGCTTTTTTCTAACGATTTAATCCAACAATTCGAAAGCAAATTTGGTCCATGGTTTCAAATATTCCAACAAAGGCAACTCCTCTTTGGGAATAGCGCCGACTTTGTTTTTTCGGGCGTCTTGGTGAGGGGTCAAAACGATCTGCAATTCGTTTTTGTACTGACCAAAGGTATCATTGCCGATAACGATGTCCCCATAAGCAAACGGTTCTTGGTTTGTATGAGGGAGGTTTTCGATGGGACGGTATTTCACCCGTGATTGTGTGGAACGAGCGACTAACGCATTACTGTCACCGCGACGAAAATGATTGGTTTCAGCTAAAATCCTCCGTTCGATTTCGCTGGCTTCTGCTTCTACGGAAACGCCAAAGGTCAGTTTGTAGCGATCGATCGCCGCCAGAGCTTTCAGTTCTGCATCCGACGCATAGGCATTGCCAATAATCACCGTATCGATCAACCCAGAAGCAAAAAGCAGCTTTCCTTGCAGCGCCAATGGTAAATCGCGACAAGATTCTAAGGTTGGCAGACCATCATTGACTTCCCAAGGACCAATTTTGGCTGATTGACTAGTGATGAAGGCGGCTGTTTTCAACCCATATTTTTTGAAACGTTGGCTGCAGCTGCGGAAAAAAGCCTCCGTTAAGCCTGTGCCTCGTTGGGGGTAAAAATTGTGGCAACCATATAAAAAAGGTTCATTGGCTTGATAAGAAAGGATATTTTCTAAATAGTTCACATCATTACTCATATTCAATTCAATCGCCAAGCCAAATGGATTAAAGGTCAGCTGGGCTTCTTTATTGCCATCAAACCCTTGATCCAAGCGGATACCGTCCGCACCTAATTCTGCAAAGAAGCTAAGATCGTCATAAGAGATCGCCAGATCACTAAAAACAGCTGGCGAAATATCTACTATCGTTTCAAAGCCAAGGTTCTTGGCAAACCCGATAATCGAAGAGAATTTTTTTCTGACGGTCTCTTTGCCTTCGCTGACTTCTAGCATACTCATAAATAAGCGAGAGTAACCAAGGGCAGCAGCTTTTTTTAAATAGTCTTGATCCAGTAACGGATCGCTATGGTCGGGGTAAATCGAAAGGCCAATTTCTCGTTTCAATGGTTTTCCTTCTTTCTAAAAAAACGCACGAAGCACCTCTTGGTATTGGAAAAAGCTGCTGAGGACCGCTTCTTCTGTTTGTCTTGGTGGGTACTTCGTACGACCGTTATTTACACATTATTGTGCGACTGGTTGATTTTCTTTTTCCAATTCGTTTTTGTCATAGATTTTTACGAATGGGTAATAGATCAGGATCGATAAAAGAATCAAAAGAACATTTAGCACGATCGCACGCCAATCGCCGCCAGTCGCTAAGAAAGCGCCAATGGGTCCAGGCAACGTCCAAGGGGCATTGACCGTAACTGCATTGACTAAACCAGCTGAGGTAGCGACCCACGCAATGACGCCATTGATCAGTGGTGCAATGATGAAAGGTGGGATCAAGATTGGGTTCAAAACGATCGGTGTACCAAAAATCAGTGGTTCGTTGATGTTGAAAATAGCTGGGATTAAGGCTGTTTTTCCTAGTTTTGAACCGAATTCCGATTTGGTGCGAAACGCTAACAAGATAGCCAAACCAATCGTTGAACCCGCCCCACCGATCCAGATGAACCATTGATAAAATGGTTCGGCTGCGATATTGGGAATCATATCTCCTGAAGCAAGCGCTGTGGTATTTCCTTCTAACAACTGTAACCATAATGGACGAGCCAGTGACCCAACGATAGAAGCACCATGGATCCCGAATGACCAGAAGAAGGTCGTCAAGAAGGTGATCAAAAGCACACTTGGCAAGGTATCTGCGGCACTGACTAAAGGATCGACGACTTTTGCAACGATCGTGTGCCAGTCAAAACCGATATAGTAAGTGATCGCGCCCATTCCTAAAATAATGACTAAAGTAGGGGTCAAGGCTTCGAAAGAGCGAGCGACTGCTGGTGGGACTTGTTCTGGCATCGTGATTTTAAATTTCGATTTGTCCGTTAATCGATAGATTTCAACAGCAAGGATCGAGGTGATGATCGCCACGAACATTCCAGCACTCCCTAAATTGGCCATTGGTAAGACAAAGCCGACCGTTCCAGCAGCATCCAAAGCTTCTGCTGGGATATTGACCGGGGTGAAGGTCAGTAAGAAGGCGGTCGTAGCTAGGATCCCACCAGAAAGACCATCAAGCTTATAAGAGTGAGAAAGACTGTATCCGATCCCAAATGCCGCATACAAGCTCATAATGTACATCGTCATTCGATAAGGCAATAAGATCGTTGTGGCATTGCTAGACAAGAATTGATAGATGCCCCAACTTTGAGGCAGCGGTGGAAAGGCTAAAATCATAAAGAACGAACTGACGATGATCAATGGCAAGGTTGAGACGATCCCGTCACGAACCGCCCGCAAGTGACGCTGGCTGCCAAGTTTTTCCATCGGTCCTGCCAAATGGCGCTCGATGAATTGAGTGAATTTATCTAACATGGTTTATCCTCCTAAGGTGTTTCACATTTTTGCTTCCCATGGATTTGGAATGATTTTTCCTAAAATCACGCCTTGGGCTGCCCCGGTTGCTGCAGGGGCATTATTGACACGGCTGTGAAGGGTTTCATTTCCTAAGATGGCAAAAGCCACCGCTTCTTTGGCATCGTTCGAACCGCCAATGTCATCTTGTGTTACAACGGCTACTGATTCGGGTAAATAGCCTTGGATCAGCTCAATCAGCAGATGATTATGGGCACCGCCGCCCGAGAGAATCACTTCCATATCGTTTGTTCCCAACTGAGGAAAAATGAACCGTTGGTAACTGTCAGCGATGGAAAAAGCGGTGAAATCGGTTAAAGTCCTCACCAAGTCTTCAGGTGCTGCTTCGGGATACTTGGTCAATAACTGCTGCACGAATTGTTTTCCAAAAAGCTCACGCCCGGTGCTTTTCGGCGGTTGCTGGGACAAATAAAAATGAGTTCTTAATTCCTTTTGCAAGGTGGGTATAATTGCTCCCGCTCGGGCTGTATCACCAAACGCATCATAAGGCTGACCGAATAGCTGAACCATTAATTCATCGATGACCATATTCCCTGGACCTGTATCAAAGGCATACAGCTCGTTTAAGCCGCCACTTTTTGGTAGTACAGTAACATTGCCGATGCCGCCAATATTTTGCAGCAAACGATTTTTGGTGTCTGATTGATAGAGCAGATAGTCTGTATAAGGAACAAGAGGGGCACCTTGACCACCAGCAGCCATATCCATCACTCGAAAATCGGCAACGACTTTCGTTTGTAAGCCATAAGCGATAATCGAAGGTTCGCCAATTTGCAAGGTGCTGTTTTTCGCTGGATCAGCATCGGGGGAGTGCCAGATCGTTTGTCCGTGGCTGGCAACAAAATCAATGCTTTTTTCTTCAATACCGGCTTTTTGGCAGAGGATTTGACACGCTTTCAAAAATTGATACCCTAATTCAGTATTTAATTGGCAGATGAGGGGAACATTTGATTCCACCGGATCACAAGCGGTTTTTATTTGTTCCTTCAATTCTTCACCAATGGGCAGAGTAACCATTTCCATCAGCTGAACGTCAGTTTCGGTACCGCAGCCGTTGATTTTTACTAAAGCAGCGTCGATCCCATCCAAACTGGTTCCTGACATGAGTCCTATTGCTAGCATATCGTTTCTCCTTTCTTTATAAAATAGTGATGAAAGCGATTGTTGAATTCGATTTCACACTCATTGTAAATGAAGTGTAATTATATTTCAAGATATAAATTTATAATTGAAAAAACATTTCAACATAATGATGTCAGGTGTTCGCTATTTTTATCAAAAATGGGTGGTAAATGAAATTTCGCTGGAAGAGAGATGTCGAACTATCAGGGAAAGTGGTATAATGATTGGAAGGATATTTTTTAAGAAGGTGAAGAAATGCGCTTTATACATACAGCTGATTGGCACATCGGAAAAAAACTACATGGCTATGATCTGCTGGAAGACCAACGAGCAATCATTGATCAAATCATAGCGCTAGCAAGAACAGAAAAGGTCGATGCCATCGTCATTGCGGGGGACCTTTATGATCGTTCTGTTCCTGCTGTTGATGCAGTCAAATTACTAAATGAAAAAATCGCTGAAATCAATTTAACGAATGAACTGCCATTATTGGCTATCTCAGGAAACCATGATAGCCCAACGCGGCTAGAAACCGGCAGTCAGTGGTTTCAACAAACACGTTTTTATCTGTCCACTAGCATCGAACAAAGTTTACAACCGGTTGAGTTTGACGATACACAATTCTTTTTACTGCCTTATTTCGAACCGATCGAGGCCCGGATATTTTTTGACGAACCGTTAATGAAAATTTCAGATAGTGTCCAAAGAGTGATTGAGGAGATGACCAAGCACTTTGATTCGTCAAAAAAACAAGTGTTAGTGACCCATTTTTTTGTGGCGGGCGCTAGCCAAACGGATTCTGAAACGAAAATTCAAGTTGGCGGATTGGACAGTGTGCCGACCACCGCTTTTGCACCTTTTGATCGGGTGGTTTTAGGCCATTTACATGCCAATACGGCTCTGAAACATCCGAAAATCGGCTACAGCGGCTCACCGCTGAAATTTTCTCTTTCTGAACGGACGAACCAAAAAGGGATCTATCTTGTTGATACCGTAAAAGATACCAATGAATTTATTCCGCTGACACCAAAAAGGGATATCCAGCAGCTGACGGCGTCCTTTGAGGAGTTGATTGATCCGGTTTTTTACCGTGATCTGGATCGTGAGGCGTTTTGGCATTTTCTGCTGACGGATCGTGCTGTGATCCCAAATATGATGAATCAGTTGCGAAAAATTTATCCGTTTGTTTTATCTGTCGAACGGTTGAATGGACGGGAACAGACAAAAAAAAGACAATTAACGACACGAGAAACCGATCCACAGACTTTGATCAGTCATTTCTTTCAAGAGATGACAGGAGATTCATTGCTCGATTCACAAACCAAATGGATCGAACAAGGGTTAAATGAAGCATTTGTCGTGGAAAAGAGGGAATAGTCATGCAACCAAAGTCTTTACAAATGAAAAATTTTGGGCCATTCATCGATGAAAAATTGGATTTCAGTCAGCTGCAAGCTGGCGGGTTGTTTTTGATCAGCGGTAAAACTGGTGCAGGAAAAACGACGATTTTCGATGGCATGACATTTGCCTTATTTGGTGAAACATCGGGGAATCTGCGTTCAGGCAAAGAAATGCGTTCGATGTTTGCTTCACCAACCGAAGAGACCAGCGTCACCTTTACTTTTGAACATCAGCGTTTTACCTACCAGATCCAACGGAAACCGGAACAAACGTTAGCAAAAAAACGTGGTGACGGGGTCACCAACCAAACGGCAAAAGTTCAATTGACGATTTTTGACGCAGATGGCAAAGAGAAAAAGCAGATCAGTAAACGGACAGAGGTTGATGCGTTTATCAAGGATCTGCTGCAACTGGATGCCAAACAGTTTTTTCAAATCATGATGTTGCCGCAAGGAGAATTTCGTAATTTTCTGATTGCTAGCAGTAATGAGAAAGAACGCGTTTTGCGAAATCTATTTGGTACGGAAATGTACCAGCAATTTAATGAATGGCTAAAAGAACAAGTCAAAGCGCAAAGCAGAAAGCTTGAACAGCAGCAACTAGTCGCTTCGCAGATCATGGAGCGTTTTGAATGGGAAGAAGAGCAGGAAGTTTTAACGGTTGCGGAATGTCTGACTTTGTGGGGGCAAGATTTAGAAAAACAACAGATCCAACTTCAGCAGTTATTGCAGAGAAAAGACCAGACAATGCAAGAAATGAAAGCTGCGCAAGAGGCTTTTTACCGTGCAAAAGAAATCGAAAATGCGCGGATCGAAAGGCAAGGTCTACAAGAAAAAGCCCGAGAGCTGCATGCTAAAAAAACCGAGATCGCTCAGAAAAAAGCCCAGTTGAACCAGTTGGTGTGGGCGCTTGATCATCAAGAAATCATGCAGCAAAAAGAAGAACGAGTGAAAGAAGCACAGCAAGCTGCTCAGCAAATCAACGAAACAAAGCAGCAACTGCAAGAAATTCAGCAGCAACAAATAAGCTGGCAAGACCAACGATCGTTGATTGACGGCATCAAGAAAAAACAGGAAGCTGCTAGTCAAAAAGTTCAACGAATCCAGCAGCAGATCCCGCTAGCACAGCGCACACAAGCCCAGCAAGAGGAAGTGGCGCAGCTTGAAAAAGCCGCACAACAACAGACCATCGAGTTAACGAAAATAAATCAAGCGCAAGCAAGTGCCAAAACGCAAGCACAGCATCTTGCAGAAGAAATCGACACCTTGCGAGGGTTTCAAGCAGAAGCGGTGAAATTGGTAGAAACGCAGGCTCAGGTAGAAAAATGGCAGCAGGCAAAAATGCTGTTTCGTGAAGCCGAGCAAAAAGCAGGGGAACAGCAACAAATTCATTCGGAGTTGGTTCTTGAACAACAGCAATTAGCAGCATCCTTGCTGGAGCTGCAAAAAACGTTAAAACAAGAAACCAGTCAAAATGCTCGAATGCAAATTGCTCGGCTTCGTCTTTTGCTGGAAGAAAATGAACCCTGTCCGGTTTGCGGATCATTGGATCATCCGAATACACAGGAGCACACGACCTATCGCATCGAAGACATCATTGCCAGTGAACAAAGACTTGAGCAAACACAAGAAAAATTGACGAAGATCCAGCAGCAAGTATCGGCAAATCAAACGCTGCAGGAGCAAGCCACATTGCGAATCAGCGAATGGCAAGCCACCAGTGCTGCTGCGCAGAAGCAAGTGGAATTAGCTTGGACTGCAGTTCAACAGGCATTTGCTGCCTTGCAGCCGATAGAAAGCCAAGAGGCGATTACCGAGGAAACGACGGTAGCGGAACTAAAGAAACGGCAATCGTTTAATCAACAAAAAGCCGCTTCTTATGAAGAAGCGCAGAAGAAACATCAGGCAGTAAATGAGCAGCTAGCAACATTCAACGAGTCCTATCAGCAAGTCAGTGAGCAAGTGAAAAAAGCTCAAGAAGCGCGCCAGCTTGCGGAGGGGAAATTGGCTTCTTTACAGGAACAACTTGCAGGCGCAACGTATGAACAATTACAAGCTGATTTAGGAGAAACCAATGGTTTACTAATGGAATATACGCAACAAATCGAGGCGGATGCCCGACAAGAAGCGCAGATAAACGAGCAACAAGCGATCCTATCAGAGAAGCTGAAAAATCTGCAGCAATTTTTTGAAGAAAAGCAAGCGGCTAAGACAAAAGCAGAACAACGACTGACGCAGCGACTCCAAGAAGCTGGTATGACTGAAGAAACGATGCGGGACTTGATTGCCCAAGCCCCTCAAACAACCGTTCTCTCAGAAGAAATCAAAACCTATGAGCAAGAAACGGCGTTTGTTCAGCAGCGGCTAGCATTGTTAGATGCGCAGTTAAAAGAGCAAGCTACGATAGATTTAAACCAATTGGAAACGGCCTACCTTCAGTTGCAGACTGTGATGGAGGAATTGCAGCAAAAAACAGTCCGCAAACAGGAGAAAGTCAATGGCAATCAACGGTTGTTTGACGAGTTGCAAGTCATTTATCAGCAAAATGTCGAAGAACTTGCCCAATTAGGCCAACTTCAGCAATTAGCAGAAACCATCAATGGTGAAAACGTCAAAAAAACCAGTTTGGAACGGTATGTACTACAGCAATTTTTGACGGAGATCTTAGATGTCGCCAACGAACGCTTGGCCCGTTTGACCCGCGGCCGTTATCAATTTGAATTAGCAGATAAAGTCGGGAGCTATCGGAGCTCAACAGGATTAGAGATCGATATCTATGACGATAATGCCGGTCAAGTCAGAAGAGCCCATACGCTGTCAGGTGGCGAAAGCTTTATTGCAGCCTTAGCGTTGGCGATCTCTTTGGCAGATGTGATCCAGCAACGAGCTGGCGGGATTGAGATCGAAGCACTCTTCATCGATGAAGGCTTTGGCTCGCTTGATGAAGAATCATTGGAAATGGCGATGGAAGCATTAGAAATGATCGAAAATGAAGGTCGCATGATTGGAATCATCAGTCATGTTCGAGAATTGCGGGCAAGAATCCTGCAACAAGTTTTCGTAGAGACTAACGGCAGCGGGCAAAGCCGGATCCGAATAAAAGAATAAGGAGAGGAGGGCTCTTATGAAGTGGAGTATTCCAGAAAAAGTAATCGAGCGAGGTAGAACCTACGTTAATGAAGGTCGTGTCTTGTCTGTCACACCGGATAAAGAGAAAAATGTGTGGCACGCAGAAGTACTAGGAACAGAATTGTATTTAGTTACTTTGGATGCTACTGCCAAAGAAGTGGATTATTGCCAATGTCCTTATTGGGAAGAGCACCATTATTGCAAACATACGGTGGCCGTCGAACTCTATTTACGCAAACAAGGAAAAGCACGGAAAATCAATGAACAAACCCCCATCAAAAAAGCCTTTTCTGCTTCAGAGATGTTTTCCAATGGTTTTGCCCGCTTAAACAGCGAAAAAGAAGCGAGTAAACCGTTACAGATTGAATTTCGGGTAGATACGATTGCGACAAATCCATATCACCAAGAGATGGATATTTTAGGCGTCTCTTTGAAGGTCGGGCATCGTGGCACGGCCAGGAATTATGTCGTCAAAGACATTTACAAATTTTTACAGATGTATCAAGAAAACAAGCACTATACGGCCAATAAGCAACAGACCTTTTTCCTTTCTGCGGATGCCTTTGATGAGAAAAATCAAGCTTTATTAAATCGATTGGCAGGAATCGCGCAAACCCAGCAATTAATGGGGCAAGCCGGCATTCAAATCAATGGCAAACTTGACAAAAAATACTTGCTGCTGCCCGTTGAATTCGGCAAGGAACTGCTATTGCAATTCAATGATGTCTATACGCAAATCACCATTGGTGAAACCAAGGTCAGCCAAGTAGACTTCCAATCGGGGGAACCATTGACGTTTTCAGTCACAAAAGAAGCGGATCATTTTCCGCTGCAGTTCGTAAAAGACTTCGACCACTTACTTAGTTATTATAACTGGGGGCTGTTGGACGGAACCTTTTATGAATTGACTGTCGAGCAAAAGGAGATCTATGTCACGATGCAGCAGCTGTTTAAACGGTTTGAACAGCCGATCATTGATTATCCAAAAGAAGAGCTGGCGAATCTCTTTATGAAAGTTTTGCCTTATTTGCGAAAAATTGGGCGTGTCCAAGTGGCTCCTGAGGTTCAAAATGACATCGAAGAATCTGAATTGAAAGCAGTTTTCTCCTTGCGGAAAATCAAAGGTCAAGTAGATCTACAAGTTGATTTTACTTATGGAGAAGTCGTTTTTTCAAGTGATGAAAAACATCAATACATGCCAGAAAATCATCCAGAGATTTTACGTGATTTCCAACAAGAAGCACGGATCGAAGCCATTATTGAAACCTTTGGCTATCAAGCTAGCAGTAAGAACTGGCAAAAAAACCTCCCGATAGGTGAACAACTCTATGCCTTTTTCACAAGAGAGATTCCGGTGTTGAGACAACTAGGTGAAGTTCGCATCGGCAAGAAGCTGCGGGAACTCTATCTTGATGCCCAACATCATCGTCCAGAAATCGTCATCGAAGAAAATGGTTCTTGGTTAGATATCAAGTTTGATGTTAGCGGCATTCAAGAATCAGAGATTAACGATGTTTTGCGGAGTCTGTTGCAATCTGCGCAATTTTATACCACAGAAAATGGGCAAGTCCTTTCATTGGAATCCGAAGAGTTTCAAGAAGCAAGTGCTGCCCTGAAAAAATTGCGTCTTTCACTCGAAGCGAAGGATGGGGCGATCCAAGTTCCTATGAATCAAGGGCTTCTCCTGCAAGAGCAGTTTGCTGATCAAGCCAGCTTTAGCGCGGGCTTTCAGCAAATGACGGAAGACTTAATCCACCCAGAAAACTTTGAGGCGCAGCTGCCAGAAAACTTGCATGCTGAGTTGCGGCAATACCAAGAAGTTGGCTTTCGTTGGTTAAAAATGTTGAGCCATTATCAATTTGGCGGTATTCTTGCCGATGAAATGGGGTTAGGGAAGACCGTTCAGACGATCAGCTACTTACTTTCAGAAAAACAAGAGAAACAAAAGTTGAATGCATTGATCGTGGCACCTGCCAGTCTAACGTTCAACTGGCAACAAGAGATCAAACGGTTTGCGCCGACGATTTCAGCGACTGTCATCAGCGGAACGAAAGAAGAGCGCGAAGGGCAGATGGCGCAGCCAGCGGACGTTCGCATCACTTCTTATGCAAGTTTGCGGCAAGATATTGATGCCTATCAAGCACTAGATCTGACTTGTTTGATTTTAGATGAAGCGCAAATGGTCAAAAACAGTGCGACCAAAACGGCACAGGCCTTGCGATCCTTGGAAGTTCCACAGCGGTTCGCCCTCAGTGGCACACCAATCGAGAACAATCTAGAAGAATTGTGGTCCTTGTTCCAAATGATTATGCCAGGCTTTTTCCCGAACAAACAGAAATTTAAAGAACTGTCCACACAAGAAATTGCGAAAATGATCAAACCTTTTATTTTGCGAAGAGACAAAAAATCCGTGCTGCATGATTTGCCGCAAAAATTGGAGACAAATTATTACAGTGTCCTTACAGAAGAACAAAAGAAAATCTATTTGGCGTACTTGCGGCAAATGCGGGAAGAAATCGCGCAAATGGATTCTACGTCTTTCCGTAAAAATCGAATCAGTATCTTAGCTGGTTTGACTCGACTGCGGCAAATCTGTTGCGACCCACGATTATTCGTGGAGGATTATGAAGGTTCTTCTGGGAAACTTGAACAGGTAAAAGATTTACTCTTAGCAGCCAAAGAAAATGGCCGTCGTGTGCTGCTATTTTCTCAATTCACTAGCATGCTTTCGATCATTGAAGAAGAGCTAGCTCAAGAAGGGTTTGAATCCTTTTATTTGCGCGGCAGTACCCCGCCACAAGATCGTTTGACGATGGTCGATGCCTTCAATAGTGGTGAAAAAGATGTCTTCTTGATCTCATTAAAAGCAGGAGGAACAGGACTGAATCTGACCGGTGCAGACACTGTAATCTTATACGATTTGTGGTGGAACCCGGCGGTGGAAGAACAAGCCGCTGGACGAGCCCATCGGATCGGTCAAAAAAATGTTGTCGAAGTCTGGCGAATGATTGCTGAAGGAACCATTGAAGAACGAATGGATGCACTGCAACAAGAAAAACGAGAACTTTTCCAAAAAGTGATCCAAGGCAACGAAACACAGCTGCAACAAATGACCGAAGAAGATATTCGTCTGATTTTGAGTATCGGTGAAGAAAATTAGTCAATCAAAAAGATGGACCTACCGCAGGAGCGAAGGTCCATCTTTTTTTAGTTATACATGTATGCAGGCACTTGCATTAGTGTGTCAATACTGTCTTGCAGCTGTGAGAAAGCAGTGATCGACACATCTGGCAAATCTTCCAATCCATTAGGCGCTTGACGGAGACGATGATTGAACCACAAGGCTTGCCACCCGGCTTTTTTGCAGCCGACCACGTCATTATCAAAATTGTCACCAACGTACAGTGTCGTTTCTGGATCAAGAGCAAAGTCGGTTTCTGCCAATTGGAAAATTTCTAGTTGCGGCTTTTGATAGCCAGTTGCTTGGGAAATGATCATATGCTCTGGTTTGATCCATCGAGTCAATTGCAACTGATCCAATTTCTTTTGTTGATGGTCGGTGGGACCGTTAGTAATAATCCCTAACTTGATTGGTAATTTAGACAAATAGTTCAAGGTTGACTCAACTTCAGGATGTAGCGTAATGGCATCTAGTTCTTGTTCATAACACAGCTGGAATTTACAGCTTTCTTCCATTTTAATAGGTAAGTACCCTAAATCCGTTAATGAATGCGTCAGTCGGTGATAGCGAAAATGATCTAGTGTCCATTCATTGGCCAATACCCGTCCAAACTGCTCATCACTGTGCACCCGAAACCGTAAGTATAGAGCGGTTAGATCTTTGGGGGCAATTTGTGGGAAGCATGAGGTTACGGCATTACGAAATGGTTGCTGCTGGTCATATAAGGTATCATCGACATCAAAAAGAATACTAGTGATCACAAGAGACACGCCTTTCAGAGTTAGTGAAAATTTTCAGTTTGTTTTCGAATCAATCATAAGCTATTATGACTCTAAAAAAAAGAGGGAAAACCTTGTGAAATAAAGGTTTTATTTACTATTTTTAGAAATCCGCGTCTTGATAGGTTTTCAAAATTATAGTGAATTTTACCCATTTTCACATGTTTCTCATTTTGCATTTCTTCAAAGAGTTGCTTATAATGAAAGCTATTGAGGAGGGGGAAATGTGTTAAAAAGGTTTTTCCGTTATTATCGACCGTATCGGTCACTATTTATGTTGGATTTTACTTGTGCGGTATTTGCTGGTTTATTAGAACTGGCCTTTCCCGTAGCCGTCAACCAAGTAATCGATAAGATCATGCCCCAGAACAACTTTCGCCTGATACTATTGGCATGCTTAGGCTTGTTCTTGTTTTATGTGATCAATACTGTGTTGCAATATATCGTAGTTTTTTATGGTCATAAACTTGGGGTCAATATTGAGACAGATATGCGTCAAGAACTGTTTCGACATCTGCAAACGCAATCTTTTGAATATTATGACAATCAAAAGACTGGCAAGCTGATCAGTCGTTTGACTACGGATCTCTTTGAAATTTCTGAAGTCGCTCACCATGGGCCAGAAGATGTTTTTATTACCATCATGACTTTAGTCGGTTCATTCCTATTGATGTTAAATATGCATGTTCAATTAGCGGTAGCGACATTTGCGTTGATTCCATTGATTACGATCGCCTTAGTTTTTTTCAATAAGAAAATGACCAAAGTCAACACACAGATCTATGACAACCTCGGTGAGTTCAACGCCGGAGTGGAAGCATCTGTCAGCGGCATTCGGGTGACTCAATCGTTTGCCAATGAAACGTTCGAACACAAACGCTTTGATGGATTGAGCGAAATCTATCGTCAATCAAAGATCCTTTTTTATAAGGTAATGGCGATCAGTTCAGCGTACAATTACTTCCTGATTCGCTTGATCAACTTGTTTGCTCTGATTTTTGGTGCTTACTACGTGATTCGCGGTGAACTGACGAATGGCCAGTTTGTAGGGTTTATTTTATTGTCGAATGTCTTTGTTAGACCAATTGAGAAGGTCAATACGATGATCGAGAGTTATCCCAAAGGAATCGCCGGCTTCAAACGATTGACGGAAGAATTGGATAAAGAACCGACGATCAAAGACAAACCAGGGGCACGGGCCGTTCAATCATTAAAAGGAGATATCGTCTACCATGATGTTTCTTTTTCTTATGCGGATGCGACAAAAGTCTTGAATCACATCAATTTGTCGATCAAAGCCGGCGAGACGATCGCCTTCGTAGGACAAAGTGGTTCAGGGAAAACCACGTTATGCAATCTCTTGCCACGTTTTTATGAAGTCACGGAAGGTGCTATTACGATCGATGACATCAATATTCAGGAGATGACCTTGGCTTCTTTACGTCAGCAGATTGGGACTGTCCAGCAAGATGTCTTTCTTTTCCCAGGAACGATTCGAGAAAATATTGCATATGGCAAACTCGATGCAACAGAAGAAGAGATTCTAAAGGCAGTCAAGTTAGCACACTTGGAAAAAGTCATCGATCAAATGACAGATGGGTTGGATACAGTCATTGGTGAACGAGGAGTCAAATTATCCGGTGGCCAAAAGCAGCGGGTAGCGATTGCTCGGATGTTCTTGAAAAATCCGCCGATTTTGATATTAGATGAAGCAACATCAGCGTTAGATACGGAAACCGAGCAAGTGATTCAAGAATCCTTGAATTCATTGGCAGATGGTCGCACAACCTTGATCATTGCTCATCGTCTTGCGACGATCAAACATGCAACACGAATCATTGTCGTTAGTGAAAAAGGCATCTTGGAAGAAGGAACCCATGAAGAATTGATGGCGAAAAGGGGACATTATCGCGCATTGCATGATGCGCAATTCGCTCGTGATGGGGAACCGTCTCTCTCATAGAAAAAAGGAACGATCCATTCAAGAAAGCCCTAGCCTTTTTATGTTTTGTCAGGAAAAAGCATAAAAAGACGGGCTTCTTGGGTTGATCGTTTTTCACTAAATTTTTGTGAGAAACCCTTTTCATTTATAAGCAGATATTCATTTCTCCTGCTGTTTTAATGTCGATTATGACAGAAATGCTTGTATGGTTTTCTGATTAAAAAGGAATGTGATACAATTGAATCAAGATTGAAGGGATGAGTTGAAAATCTTCTCCGAAAAAAATAACATATATTTTTATTGTAGCCCTGTCGGTTTGAAGGCAACAATGGTTCGTGAAATTTTTCCTTTGAAAACGATTGAGCCATGGACTTGGTTTTTCTCCTTGTATTTTGATTACACATGTAATTACAGATAGAAAATTAAAAAACGCGCGATTCAACTAAAAGAGTATTTTAATATTCTGACATCTTTTTGATACACCTTTGACACACTGTTGTATAAAAGAAGTAATATTAAAAAAAAATTTGAGTTTTCTCATTTAAAAACAAAGTTTTTGAGTGAAACCTTTTGCCTAAGAGGTTTCGCTTTTAATATAACTTTCGAGTTTTATTAAAAAATATGAGATTTAGACTAGATTTTTTTTAGTTAAACCTGTATAATTGAAATCAAGCGAGGGAACAGGACTTGCTTGATTGAAAATTAAAAAGGAGAGATGCACGTTGTTGACACTATACACTTCCCCAAGTTGCACATCTTGTCGCAAAGCTCGTGCGTGGTTACAAGAGCACGAAATCCCTTTTGTTGAAAGAAATATTTTTTCAGAACCGTTAAATATTTCTGAGCTTAAGGCAATTCTACAGATGACAGAAGATGGCACAGAAGAAATTATTTCCACCAGATCCAAAGTATTCCAAAAGTTGAATATGGATCTAGATGACCTGCCCCTAAAAGATTTATTGACACTTGTTCAAGAAAATCCAGGATTATTACGTCGGCCAATCATGATTGATGAAAAACGATTGCAAGTTGGGTTTAACGAAGATGAAATTCGTCGGTTCTTACCAAGGGATGTTCGCCAACTGGAACTAAGACAAGCGCAATTAATGGCAGGCTTATAAATTTGACTTCATCGACTCGCTTTCTCGTAGAAAGTGAGTCTTTTTTTGAGTTTTTACGTTTTTCTTAAGAGGATATTCGTTTTCTCTTTACTTTTTATCAGGTTTCGATACAATGAACCTATAGTGAGTAGCAAAAGTGAGGTGTAGCTAATATGGAAATGGAACATATCAATGAGAACACCATTCGTGTATTGATCAAAAGTGAAGACTTAGCTGCGAGAGGCATCACTTTTCTTGACCTTCTAGGAAATCACAATGAAATTGAAAACTTCTTTTACAGTATTCTTGAAGAAGTTGATATTGACGAAGAATTTAAAGGCAGTGAAGCTGTAACTTTCCAAGTCTTGCCTAAAGGCGATGGGTTAGAATTGTTTATTAGCAAAAATCTTCCACCAGAAGGAATGGAAAATTTTGATGAGATGAACGATGAAGCGAATGAAGACATTACCGATATGTTGAAAAAACATGTGGCGGCTCAATTACAAGAGTCGGAGCAAGCAGAAGATATCGGCAATCGTTTTGTATTCGAGTTGTTGCGATTCGAAGATATGATTCAATTGGCATCCGAAGTATATTTGGATTCTGTTGCAACCAATCTTTACCAAATGGGCAACCATTATTATATTGAAATTCGATTCATGGATGCAGATGTTACTGATATTGAAGTGGAAAATGCACTTTCTTATTTGATGGAGTTTGCTCAGCGGACGTCAGTGACACCAGAGGTTTTATCTGAATACGGTGAGTTGATTATGGAAAACGATGCACTTGAATTGACTCGTTTCTACTTCAAGAATGATTAATGAATGAAAATCATTTCCAGCCAAGGACATTTTGACAATGTTCTTGGCTTTTTCAATTGTGATTAAAGAAAATGGCGTATCTTTTTATTGAGGTGAGCCAGATGCTGAAAGCGTTGAACCAAAGAAAAGAAGTCATTGCAGCGAAAGGGAGAAAGAAATCATCGGGCCCTTTTTATTGCCCAGGATGTCAGAAAGAAGTGATTTTGAGGCAGGGACCAAAGCGACAGCCCCACTTTGCCCATCAAACCAGTACTGATTGTCAGACGTACAGTGAAGGGGAAACGAAGGAACATTTGGAAGCAAAACAACTTTTGTTTGAGTGGTTTCAAGATACAGGGATTGAGATCGAAGCCTTTTTGCCTAAACTCCAACAGCGTCCTGACCTTTGTTACAAGAATATCGCCATTGAAGTCCAGTGTTCTTCCCTCAAGTTTTCACGATTTCTGGAACGAACCACCACTTATTTAGCAAATGGCTATCAGCCTTGGTGGATCCTCGGGACCAAATTGTATCCGAAACGCCAGTGGTCGTTTTTGGCAAAAGCCTGCTGTACTTATCAGTCTACTGGCTTTTGCTTGTGGCTCATTGATACGCGAAATCAAGCATTAGTGAGGCTTCACCAAATCAAATGGCATTATCAAGAAGGGGTAAGCAGTCGACGAATTGCTACACAAAAAGGGGAGCCTTACAGGAAAGAGACACTTCGACCTTTGTGCGAAACAGAAGGATCGAAGACCCACAATTTTTCTGAATGGGTAGCGACCGATTATCGATTGTGGGTGATTCGAAAACTACGAAATAAACTGCCCAAAATCAGAGAGATTCAAGAAATAGTATACCCGTTGAATGGGAATGTCTCACAGCTGCCTCTGTGGTGCTACTGTGAAAGTCGGTTTGGCATTTTATTTGAACACCGCATACTGATTTTTCGCTTTCTCTATTTAAGTGATTGTCCCATTAGTTTTGAGCAGTGGTTGATCCGGCTGAGGCAGTTGCATTGGCAATGGCACTTTCCTTTGCTTGATCAAAGAGAAATATTGCGAGAAATCTTTCAAGAATGCCAATATTTAGAAAATTCGGTTTCTTTTTCAAGCCAATGATTTGGTTTCGTTGAAAAGTGTGATAAGATATTTTTAACCAATGAACAAGGAGTGAAGGGAATGTCAGAAACAAAACAATTACCAGCACGTGAATCGATCCCAGTCGAAAAAACGTGGGACTTAACGAAAATCTATGCCGATGATGCGGCTTTTGACATAGAATTTCAAGAAATTCAAGCACAGGTCAAAGAAGCCAGCCGTTACCAAGGCACTTTAGCAGACGGTCCGCAAGCCTTTTTAGCCGCTTTAGAATTTGTCTTAGATCTTTCTCGCCGCTTGGAGAAACTGTATGTGTACAGCCATCTAAAAAACGACCAAGACACCGCTAATACGACTTATCAAGGCTTATATGCGAAAGCCAGCAGTTTAGTTGCGCAAGTAAGTGAAGCCGTTGCTTGGTTTGATCCCGAGTTATTGACGATGTCCGATGAAACGATTTGGGGCTATTTCGATCAAGAACCTAAGTTAGCAGTTTATCGTCATATGATCGAAAAAACCATCAACGAGCGGCCCCATGTTTTGCCTGCCGATCAAGAAGCGTTATTGGCCGGTGCTGGCGAAATTTTTGGTGCCCCTGGCAATATTTTCTCTGTTTTAAACAATGCTGACTTGGATTTTCCAGTCGTTGAAGACGAAAATGGGGAAAAAGTGCAGCTGTCACATGGTGTCTACGGTGAGTTGATGGAAAGTACAGATCGCTCTGTTCGAGAAGCGGCCTTTAAAGGTCTCTATGGCGTCTATGAGCAATTCCGTAATACCTTTGCCCAAACCTTAAGTACGAATATCAAAGCCCACAACTTTAAAGCCAAAGCCCGTAAATACGATTCCGCACGCCAAGCCGCTTTGAGTGCCAATCATATTCCTGAAAGTGTCTATGATACGTTAGTGGACGTCGTTAATCAACATTTGCCGTTACTACACCGTTATATGGCATTAAGAAAACGCCTGTTGGCTGTCGACACACTTCATATGTATGATGTGTACACGCCGATTTTAGGGGAAGCACCGATTCGCTACACCTATGAAGAAGCAGTCGAAAAAGCGAAAGAAGCGCTAAAACCATTAGGGGAAGAGTATCTCGCTGTAGTTGAAGAAGCCTTCAGCAATCGGTGGATCGATGTCGTTGAAAACAAAGGCAAACGCAGTGGTGCCTATTCGTCAGGTGCTTATGACACGTTGCCTTATATCTTAATGAGCTGGAATGATCGATTGGATCAACTCTTCACCCTTGTTCATGAGATGGGGCACAGTGTGCATAGTTATTTCACAAGGAATAACCAGCCTTATGCCTATGGCGATTATTCGATTTTCTTAGCAGAAATCGCTTCGACGACGAACGAAAATATATTAACGGAATACATGCTTCAGACTGAGACTGATCCACGGGTTAGAGCCTATGTCTTGAATCATTTTCTTGATGGCTTCAAAGGCACGATTTTCCGTCAAACGCAATTTGCCGAGTTCGAGCATTTCATGCACGTAGAAGATGCGAAAGGAACACCGTTGACCAGTGAATTCTTAAGCGAGAATTATGCCGAGTTAAATGCGAAATACTACGGACCATCAGTTGAAAAAGATCCTGAGATTCGTCTCGAATGGTCACGAATCCCTCATTTCTATTACAATTACTATGTCTACCAATATTCAACTGGTTTTTCCGCAGCTTCTGCTTTGGCGAAGAAAATCTTAGCTGGCGAACCGGATGCTTTAACCAACTATTTGAACTATTTGAAAGCCGGACGTAGTGATTATCCAATCGAAGTCATGAAAAAAGCAGGCGTCGATATGACGAAAGCAGATTATATTGAAGATGCGATGAAAGTATTTGAGCAACGCTTGAATGAATTGGAAGCACTCGTTAAAGAAATCGAAGCATAAATGAAACAGTACAAACCAATCCACAATGGATTGGTTTGTTTTTTGTTCGCGCACAATGAAAACGCTGCGCAACGAGCCAAACGTAAAGTCATCGTTTGGCTCGTTGCGCAGCATTGCTATTGAATAGGGTTTCATAAAAGAATCAACCCGCGATCAATTTCATGAATCATGGAAAGTTTTGGTGCTTGTAAGGATTGTGCACTTTGTAAAAATGTATCAAGCTCTGTCGCTGTGCCAAAGATAAGTGGAAGACTTTTTAGCTCTTCTGATCCTTCCAAGAGGACACCATATTCTTCTTCGCTTGAAAAATCATACACCACAGCAGAAGGTGTGATCGTGATGCCCATGTCTTTCGCTACCCTTTGGTCGGTGGCAAAGTTCTTTTTCACTAGCTCAGATGTACGGTCTTCTAAGAACATCTCTAAATCACCGTTCGTTTCTGAAAATAGCTCTTTTACTAAGGTGTCACAATATTCCTGTTTTTCGATCCCTATTCGTTGTTGCAGTTTCAATAAGAAATCCCGAGCAATTTTTTTCCCTTGCAACTGGGCTGCTTTATAGTCCAGTGACGCAGCGTAGATTTGGTTGGTCTGTTCATTACGCAAGACCAAATCCGCCTTGTTCATGGACAAATAGTCCATCGAAACACCTACTGAAAATAAATTAACGAAAGGTAGGATCTGCAAATGGATTTTTTTTCGATTTGTATTTAATCTGTTGAGAATCTCTTTTTCGATATCATAACAAATAGGCCCAATCGGATTAATAAATAAAAATAGTTCGATCATTTGAATCTCTCCCCAATTAAGATTCTTTCGTATCTTGAAAAACAAAATAAGTATGTTTTATTAAATATAGCAAAAAAACGCGAAAAAAGTAAGCAAAAGGGCAGCCTACTATGATTTTTCTTCAACAGCACGAATGATCTTGTTTTTTGCTGGTCGGTAAGGAATATCAAAGGTGTGCAACAACGATTGAAAGGCAAGCTTTCCTTGGAGCGGCTCGCTTACTTCTAGCTCCAATTCATAATCATGTTGCTGACCATACCAGCTTTCATCCAAAGCGAGTAATCCTTCTTTGATCGGGAATTCCGCCCGTCTCGTTTTTAATGCTGCGATCATGCGTAATGAATCAGGTTCGATATTCGCTGTTCTTAAGCGTTGAGCAACTACACCCGTAGATAGAATTTTTTCTGAATCAATTAATGACGCAGCGATTTCCTTCGGTAAAGGATCAGTCGTTTCTAGTAGACCGTGTTCAATGGGGGTCTTTAGTGTTAACTCCGCATGGGTAGTCGTCGTGCGAATACGCAAACCAAATTGCTTTTCCCGCAATTTATGGTCTGCTGTATCAAAGTAATAATTGGTCTGTGTCTTGAAGGCTGTTTCTGATAAATTGTAATAAGTAAGCAACTGGTGGTATTCTTTTTCCGTCAGCATCGTTTTATATTCAATCTCTACTTGTTCGACCATCGATTTTCACTCTCTTTCTATTGCAACCATAGTGTACGCTGTTTCAACTATTCCGTCAAAGAAACTATACAAAGAAAAGCAGCAACGATTGGATCAGACAAAAAATCTTTTGTTTCTGCACTTCTGTCCATTCAGTTTTATTCCAAGAGTATGGTAGAATAAGGGGTATGTTATGAACAGAATCGAGGGAGAAGAATGATTCGAGATTGGGAAGAATTCTTAGCGCCTTATGAACAGGCGGTTTCAGAATTAAAAGTAAAATTAAGAGGCATAAGAAAACAATATCGGGAACAAAACAAACATGTTCCCATTGAATTTGTCACGGGTCGTGTCAAGCCAGTGGATAGTATTTTAACGAAAAGCAAATTACGAGGGATTGCATTGGATCGGCTTGAAGAAGAGATGTCTGATATCGCCGGTTTGCGAATCATGTGTCAATTTGTGGAAGACATTCACCAAGTCGTTGAATTGTTGCGAACACGCAAAGACATGAAAGTCATCATTGAACGGGACTATATCACCAATAAAAAAGCCAGCGGCTATCGTTCGTACCATCTAGTGATCGAGTATCCCGTTCAATTGATCGATGGAGAAAAAATTATTTTAGCGGAGATTCAAATTCGTACACTGGCGATGAATTTTTGGGCAACGATCGAACATTCACTAAACTACAAATACCAAGGAGAATTTCCTGCTGAAATTAGCGAGCGGTTACGACGTTCTGCAGAAGCTGCCTATCAGTTAGATGAAGAGATGTCTAATATTCGTGAAGAGATCCAAGAGGCACAGCGGTTGTTTTCTCATGGGAAAGGCAAGCGTGGCGGACATGACACGCCCAAGTTGCCAAAGGAGGAGACCGAATGAATGGCATCCGCGTGGCAATCGTCCATAATCAAGAAAGTAAGTCAGTAGAAGTGACGAAGCGTTTAACTGTTCTCCTGGAGCAGTCTGAAAACAAGATCGATCAAGAGAACCCTGAATTAGTGATCTCTGTTGGTGGAGATGGCACGCTTCTTTCTGCTTTTCACTTGTACAATCATAAGTTGGATCAAGTGCAGTTTTTAGGGGTCCACACGGGTCACCTCGGCTTTTATACGGACTGGCGAGATTATGAATTGGAAGAATTAGTCGAGTCTTTGTGCAATGACCATCAAAAAAGCGTCAGCTATCCATTATTAGATGTTCGTATCACTTATGCGAATGGCAAACCAGATAAGCATTTCCTTGCACTGAATGAATCAACGATCAAGCGTGGCAATCGCACCATGGTTGCCGATATTTCTATTAAAGAAGACCTCTTTGAAAAATTTCGCGGGGATGGCTTATCGATTTCTACGCCAACCGGTTCAACTGCCTATAACAAAAGTGTTGGTGGTGCAGTCTTGCACCCAAGTATCAATGCCTTTCAATTGGCAGAGATTGCTTCGTTGAACAATCGTGTCTTTCGGACCCTTGGTTCGCCGATCGTCGTGGGTCACCATGAATGGGTCAAAGTGCAACTGCAGCAAAGTACCGACTATTTAGTGACGATCGATCAATTTACCATCGAACAAGAAGAAATCGATGCAATTTATTACCGTATTGCCGATGAACGGATTCATTTTGCGTCTTATCGGCATATGCATTTTTGGAATCGGGTCAAAGATTCCTTTATTGGAGAAGAATGAACTCATGGAATTTACGTATCACTATACCGGCCAAGGGCAGCAAGTCAAATATTTTTTGAAGGAACAAGGAGTATCCAAGGGGTTACTAGCGAAAATCAAATTTCAAGGCGGAAAGATATTTGTGAACGACCACGAGCAAAACGTCTTGTTTTCTTTGGCGCAAAATGATAGGGTAACTATTGTAATTCCTCCTGAAGGGGAACATGAAACGATGCTGCCTGACCCGACACCGATTGAGATCGTGTATGAAGATGCCCATCTATTAGTCGTGAATAAGCCGGCTGGTATCTCATCGATTCCTGCACAATACCATCCGACCGGCACGATGGCTAATCGAGTCAAAGCTTACTATCAAGCGCAACACTATGAAGACCAAGTGATCCATGTAGTGACGCGGTTAGACCGTGACACATCAGGATTGATGCTTTTTGCAAAACATGGCTTTGCCCATGCAAAGATGGATAGCCAGTTACGAAAGAAGCAAGTTGTCAAAAAATATCAAGCCCTCATTGCGGGAGAGCTTTCCGCATTATCCGCCCATAGCGAGATCGATTTGCCTATAGCTCGGGACTTGACCTCGCTTTTGAAACGCAAGGTCAGTGAAGAAGGAAAAGAGGCACGTACGGAGTATTGGCTAAAACAGCGCAATTCAGATTGCGCATTAGTCGACATTCAACTACACACAGGCCGGACACATCAAATAAGGGTCCATTTTTCTGCGATCGGTTGTCCCTTACTAGGAGACGAGATGTATGGGGGATCAATGGCTTTTGGGATCAAACGACAGGCACTTCATTGCTGTCAGCTGCAATTTCAGCATCCCTTTACGAATGAACCGTTGGCTTTTGACCTGCCTTTACCTGCAGACATGGCCGCTGTTTGTTCAGCTATCGTTAAGCAATAACAAATGAGGTGAAGAGATTGGATGAAAATCAAGAATTAACCGAACGGTTTGATCAACTGAATCAAGCATTAAAAGACAATGATATCCAGGGATTTCGTGAGGCATTCTTGGATCTGCATATCTACGAGCAGGGGCAATTCTACCAATCTCTAGAAGCAGACGCTCGACAAATCGTCTATACGTATCTATCGCCGAAGGAATTAGCAGACATGTTTGACGTCATTGAAGAAGACGACGAAAACATGGTGGACTATCTTTCAGAAATGCGTCCGGCATATGCTGCAACGATGTTAGCAGAGATGTATACCGATAACGCTGTCGATCTACTGAATACATTGGACAAGAAACAAACGGCGAAATATTTGAGTCTAATGACGGCTGAAGCCGCTAGCGAGATCAAAGAACTATTGCATTATGAAGATGAAACAGCTGGATCATTGATGACAACCGAGTTTGTTTCCATTGTGGCCAACCAAACGGTTCGTTCAGCGATGTATGTCTTAAAAAATGCCGCCGATGTCGCTGAGACGATTTATTATATTTATGTTGTGGATACTGATAACAAACTTGTTGGGGTTATTTCTCTAAGAGACTTGATCATCAATGATGAAGATACCATGATCGCTGATATTTTAAACGAGCGGGTCATGTCCGTCCATGTTGGAGATGACCAAGAAGATGTCGCTCAGACCTTCCGGGATTATGACTTTCTCGCGCTACCTGTTACCGATTATGACGATCATCTATTAGGGATCGTGACCGTCGATGATATTATCGACGTTATCGATGATGAAGCAGCCAGTGATTACTCTGGTTTGGCAGGGGTCAATGTGGAAGAAGTCAGTGAGAACCCGATCAAGGCGTCTTCGAGACGATTGCCTTGGCTCATCACCTTACTCTTTCTCGGAATGGCCACCGCCAGTTTAATCAGCCATTATGAAGAATTAGTCAGTGAAGCGAGTATTCTCGCTGTCTTTATCTCACTGATTACCGGAACCGCCGGCAATGCCGGTACCCAATCTTTAGCGGTGGCCGTCCGTCGCTTAGCGATCAATGATGACAAAGAAAATAGTTTTATGAAGACAGTGGTCGGTGAAGTGCTGACAGGACTTTTCACAGGAGCTATTACCGGATTAACGATTTTTGCTATCGTGGCCGTCTGGAAACAAAATCCAATTTTAGGTTTTGTCATTGGGATGGCAATGATGTGTGCTATCACAGTAGCCAACTTAGCAGGAAGCTTGATTCCGATGTTAATGGACAAACTTGGGTTTGATCCGGCAGTGGCGAGCGGTCCGTTTATTACGACCCTCAGTGATTTGACCAGTGTCTTGATCTACTTCAACATTGCCAGTCTTTTTATGAACTATTTTATTCAATGAACACAAAATAAAAGCAAGCCGATGATTTTTCTTCCAGTGAAGGATCATTGGCTTGCTTTTTAATTTTTGGGTTTTGGCAACACCCCAGAAGGGGAGACACCATAAAGTTTTTTAAAAGACTTGCTAAAATGATAAGCATCTTGATAGCCAACGGCTGAGGCAACTTCCTTGATCGTGAGGTTGTCATTTTTCAACATATCTTTGGCACGTTTTAAGCGAATTTCGATCAAATAGTTAATGGGGCTGACCCCTGTCGCCTCTTTAAAAATCTTTGAAAGGTACGTCGGGCTAAGAAATTGATCTTGTGCGAGCTTCTCTAACGTGATTTCTTCTTTGTAATGATTTTCCAAATAATAGACGGTATAGTTGACGATCTGTTGTTGTCTTCGTTGGCTTTTGGAAAGGTAAGGAACGACATTGATGTGGTCTTCATTTAGTCCACGTAAAATGTAGACGAGCATCTCCATCAAAACAGCTTTTTGCATCAATTGAAACTCATCCCGCTCTTCACTGCTTTCTCTCACCAACTGCCATGCTTTTTCCAAAACTTGATGATGGTATTTGCCTAGCTCCAACAAGGGATGTTTGTTAGGGAAAAAATTTCGTTTAAACCCTTCCAAAGAAATATTTTTCAAACCAATATGCAGCTGATGAGAGCGAGTGCCCTTAGGCTGCAATTCACAGTGATCGACGCCAGGATTGAAAAGCATGACACTGCCAGCCCGAATTTTTTTCGCTGGTTCTTTTTCAAAATAATACATACTTTCTCCTTCTAACAAGACACTGATTTCTAAAAAGTCATGATGGTGCATTTCTCCATGACTTTCTGATTGCGTCCATGGATCAAAGAGATAGATGATTTCGGGATTGAAGGTCCGAGGGTTAACTAAATTCATGGCTGATTCACTCCAATTGGGTGCCCATTTCCTGTAAAAAAAAGGAATGGTGCTTCTTACTAATATTTTACATCAAAATGAGTAAGAAAAACCATTTAAATCGCTTTTCAAAACGCTAAGCTTAACAACGAGAGGGGGAATTAGATGAGTAATACACAATGGATCTGGCGCTATGCCAAAAAGAACCGCGGAAAAATCATATTGGCGATCCTATTTTTAGTGATCAATGCAGCGCTGATCATTGTTAATCCGTACTTGGGAGGAATGGTGATCGACGATGTCATCAATCAGCAAAAAACGCACTTATTGATTCCATTACTGTTGATCATGATTGCGACGACCGTCATTCGCACCATTGTCCGCTATAGTTATCAGATTTTATTTGAACGGGTCGGACAAAATACGCTATACGATTTACGGGAAGATTTGTATCAGAAACTGCAAGAATTGGATTTCGACTTTTTCAATCACACTCGTGTGGGAGATATTATGGCACGAATGACAGGGGATACCGATGCCATTCGCCACTTTGTTTCTTGGGTGACCTATAATATCGCTGAATGTATCTTATGGTTCTTTTCAGCGGTGGTGGTGATGAGCTTTATTGATTGGAAATTGATGCTGGCACTGGTGGCTGTCACACCGATCATTTTTCTGTTGACCAACCGCATGTCTAAAAAGGCACACCCATTGTTTTTTGACATTCGTGAGAGCTTTTCTCGCTTGAACTCAATGGTAGAAGAAAATATTGGCGGCAATCGGGTCGTAAAAGCCTTCGCTCGTGAAAATTTTGAGATCGAAAAATTTCGCTCCTACAACGAAGATTTTAAGACCCGCAACATGGCATCTGCCAAAGTTTCCCGTACCTATCTGCCCTGGCTTGATGGCTTAGCAGGAAGTTTGTCAGTCATTGCCTTAGTTTTAGGCGGAATTTTCGTAATCAATGGGGACATGACCTTAGGAGATCTTGTTGCGTTTAATGGTTATCTATGGATGTTGAACAACCCCATGCGTATGAGTGGCTGGTTGATCAACGATGTTCAGCGATTTTCTGCGGCCTGTATCAAAATTCGACAAATGCTGGCACAAGAATCGAAAATACCGGTTCACCAACAAGAAAAATTAGAACCGATCAAAGGATTTGTGGAATTTAAAGATGTCTCTTTCCATTTTTCAGATGATCCAGAGCAAAATGTACTGGAGAACATCAACTTCAAGATTGGGCCGGGACAAACGTTAGGGATCTTAGGCGAAACCGGCTCTGGAAAAACGACGTTAGTAAATTTAGTTGGACGTTTTTATGATCCGACTGAAGGGGAAGTATTGATTGATGGAAAAAATGCCAAAGAGTATCCTGTGCGTCAAATGCGTGAAAATATTTCGATGGTGATGCAAGATGTCTTCTTGTTTTCTAATACTATCTCTGACAATATTGCTTTTGGAAATCCTTTAGCAGATGAAGGCTTTATTCGCCAAATGGCCGTAGTCGCCGATGCAGATACCTTTATTTCTCGAATGCCTCAAGGCTACGAGACGATTGTCGGTGAACGAGGCGTCGGACTTTCTGGCGGACAAAAACAACGGATCTCCCTTGCGCGGGCCTTAGCCAAAGATCCATCGATCTTGATTTTGGATGACACGACGTCTGCCGTCGATATGGAGACAGAATCGAAGATCCAACAAGAGCTGACAAAATTAACAGGAGAGAAAACGACGTTTATCATTGCTCATCGGATCTCCTCTGTTCGAGAAGCCGATCAGATTTTGATGATGGAAAAAGGTCGGGTTGTCGAACAAGGCACTCACGAAGAACTCGTCAAACTGCGAGGGAAGTACTATGAAGTGTATCAAAAACAATTAGGCTTGTCAGGAGGTGAAGACGATGGCGAGAAATAAATTTGATGTGGATGAGGAATTAGACCAGGAATTTAGCTGGAAGGATTTCAAGCGTTTGTCCCAATACGTCGTACCGTATAAAAAAAGTATTGGGAAAGTACTATTTACGATCATCCTGGCAAACTTAGCAGGAATGCTGGCGCCTGTTTTCACGAAGATCGCCATCGACTCATCGATTCCTGAGAAAAATGTCAATCAATTGCTGCTTTTAGGAGCTGCCTTTCTAGTGACCTTGATCGTTATTGGCGTCTGCATGCGTTATCGTATCTACCATATTACGAATATTGGGCAAGACGTATTGAAGGATATGCGCTTTGATATTTTTGAACATTTGCAGCGGCTGCCGTTTTCTTATTTCGATACAAGGCCCCATGGCAAGATCTTGATCCGCATCGTAAACTACATCAATACACTGAGTGACCTGTTGAGTAATGGACTAATCAATTTGATTTCCGATGTTTTCAACGTCATCATCACCTTGATTTTTATGTTTGCGATCGACTTCAAATTGACCCTGTATTCCCTTGCGTTGCTGCCAATCTTGTTCATCATGGTGATGGTAATCAAAAATAACCAGCGCAAAGCTTATCAGGTGTTGAGTAATAAACAGTCCAATTTAAATGCCTACATTCATGAAAGTATTGCCGGCATCAAGATCACCCAATCCTTCGCACGGGAAGAAGAAAATGCAGAGATTTTCCAAGAAGTCAGCAATGATTATCGGACTTCCTGGATGAAAGCTGTCAAAATTCAGTTTCTCATGTGGCCTGGGGTGCAAAACATTTCAGTCATTACGACTTGTTTGATTTATTTTGTCGGCATTCGCCAAATCGGTGTCGATGTCAGCACAGGTACTCTGATCGCTTTTATCAGTTATATCAATAATTTCTGGAATCCAGTCATCAATATCGGGAATTTTTATAATTCTTTGATTACAGCAACAGCCTATCTTGAACGGATTTTTGAAACGATGGATGAAGTCCCAGATATCGAAGACAAACCAGATGCAAAAGTATTGCCGACGATGAAAGGGACCGTTGATTTTGAACACGTGACCTTCCGATACGAAGAAGGCAAAAACATTCTTTCTGATGTCAATTTCCACATCGAACCCGGGGAAAGCATTGCTTTGGTTGGTCCTACCGGTGCAGGAAAGACCACGATCATCAACTTGCTGAGCCGCTTTTATGATGTCAATGAAGGCAGTGTCAAAGTGGATGGAATGGATGTTCGTGACGTGACGCTGGAATCCCTGCGCTCACAGATGGGGGTCATGCTGCAAGATACCTTTATTTTCTCAGGAACGATCATAGAAAATATTCGCTATGGAAAATTAGATGCGACAGAAGAAGAGATCATTGAAGCAGCGAAGATCGTCCGTGCTCACGACTTTATCACGGAGTTGAAAGACGGCTATCAAACCGTCGTCGAAGAACGAGGAAGTACTTTATCTGCGGGGCAACGGCAACTGATTTCCTTTGCCCGAGCGTTGTTGGCTGATCCAAAAATCTTGATCTTAGATGAGGCTACTTCTAGTATCGATACGAAGACAGAAGAATTGCTGCAAGAAGGACTGTTGAAGCTGTTAGAAGGCAGAACTTCATTCATCATCGCTCACCGGCTGTCCACAATCAAAAATTCTGATCGAATCTTTTACGTGGCAGGGGGCACGATTGCTGAATCTGGTAACCATGATCAGCTAATGGCACAAAAAGGCTTGTACCATCATTTGTATCAATCACAATACGACTTATTGCAAGCCATATAAAAAGAATCCCCACAAACGATGCGTTCTCATCGTTTGTGGGGATTTCTTTGCTTGATTCTTTTGTGTCACGCAAGCTCAATCATTAAGGTCGACGATTCTGGTTCCATGAACTTCTTTTACACCTAATGTATCAGCAACATGTTGGGCATTTTCAAAGGAAATGCCACCGCCAGGTAAAATCGTTAAACGCTCACCAGCATAGGCGATCAATTCTTTCAGATGATCGAAGTTGTCTTCAATCGGAGTCCCTGCAGCACCACCATGGGTCAAAATCCGCTGTACGCCATGCTCAGCTAACCAATCGATCGCTTTAAATTGGCGCGCTGCAGGAATCGCGTCGAAGGCCATGTGAAAAGTAACCTGCAAGCCTTCTGCGGTTTCTAACAATAGCTCCAATGCTTCTTCGTCTAACCAGCCGCTAGGAGTTAAGCAACCTAGAACAACGCCGTCTGTTCCTAGTTTTTTTGCTTCGATCAAGTCGGTGTGCATGATTTTCAACTCAGTGTCATTGTAAACAAAATCACCGCCTCGAGGTCGGATGATTGTCATAACGGGAATTCCTTTTTCACCAGCATATTGCAAAACTTCTTCTTGCACACCGGTACTTGGTGTTGTTCCGCCGACCGCTAAATTATCACAGAGTTCAATCCGCTGTGCGCCTCGGGCGATTGCTAAGGGAATATTGGTATAATTTTCTGCACAAAATTCTTTTAACATGATTTACCTCCAATAGATGGTTGTTCAGTTGATTTGTTATTCTATCCACTAGCATTCTACCACATGAATATGCTAAAGTAGAGCAGAGATGAGGGAAGTTGAATGTTAAAAAAAATCGATCGCGGGCGCCTTTTTTTAAACGCCCATTATCACTTATTTGAATGTCCATTGTGCCGCCAAGCATTTTTCCCGACCGAAAATGGCTTGGTTTGTCCAAATCGTCATCGATTTGACTTATCAAAGAAAGGCACACTTTTCTTTTTGGATCATCAAGTCAAAGCAGATTATGATCAAGCACTGTTTCTGCCGCGTCAACGTATGATTGCTAGCGGCATGTATGCACCAGTCATTGAATGCATCAAAGCAGTTTTGGGGGATGCTAAGCATCTTTTAGATGTCGGCTGCGGCGAAGGCAGTTTTCTGGCTCAGCTGGTCAATGAAGAGACCCAGGCGGCTGTCGGCTTTGATATCGCCAAAGACGGAGTTTATCTAGCAACCAATCAAAACGTACCGGCTTTTTGGTGTGTGGCGGATCTGACCAACTTGCCGTTTGCTGAAGCGAGCTTTGATACGATTTTCAATCTATTTTCGCCGTCAAATTATGGGGAGTTCAATCGTATTTTGAAAAAGGGTGGACAGTTGATCAAAGTCGTCCCTGCGGCGGATTATTTAAAAGAATTGCGGGCTGCTTTTTATCCGAATGATGAAGCGAAACAGCAATACTCAAATGAACGGGTCGTCACTAAATTTTTTGAACATTACCCTGACGCCTCCCGTCAAAGAGTGACACATGTTTTTACGATCCCTGAAGAAAATCGCCAAGATTTACTTGCCATGTCCCCGTTAGAGTGGGGGGCTTCGGAGGAACGCAAAGAAAAGCTCCGGCAAGCTCCTTTGAGACAGATCACTGTTGATGTTGAGGTGTTGATTGCGAAAATTTCCTGAAAATATTTTGAACTTTTTTGTTATTTACTCTTGCAATCATGCCATGGGAGTGATATATTGTTCTCAAGTCATTTTTCATTGGTTTTTATCAGGTTCCTGTTCTGATAAAAGTTAGTGAAAAGAGCTTCACTAACGTAACGACTCGCAGTGATCGACACCGAGTTGGTACGTTTTTTTTATGCCCAAAATTCTATACAAAAAATGTCGTTTCTAAAAAACAAGCGTGCCAAAATATGGTACTATAGAAGTTATTGAAGAATCTATTGAGAATCAATTGTAAAACGCAAGATACAGAGACACAAAGGAAAGCGAGAACCGATCGGTAGTATCCGAGCGAAAGGAGTTTTTATCTATGAATCACATCGTTCTTTTTGAACCTCAGATCCCGGCCAATACGGGAAATATTGCACGGACGTGCGCAGCAACAAATACTCATTTACACTTAATCGAGCCTTTAGGCTTTTCAACGGATGACAAGCAATTAAAACGAGCTGGGCTTGATTATTGGCATGATGTCAATATTACCTATCATAAAGATTTAGCTGCTTTTATGGACTTTTTAGGGGAGCGTCCGTTGTATCTGATTTCGAAATTTGCCAATCGCGTGTATTCTGACGTCGATTACACCGCAGATGATGATCAGTTCTTCATTTTCGGGAAAGAAACGACGGGGCTTCCAGAAAGTTTTATGCGTGAGCATGCCGAAAAATGTTTGCGGATCCCAATGAATGATGAGCATGTTCGTTCCCTTAACCTATCAAATACGGCTGCTTTGATCATTTATGAAGTTTTGCGACAGCAAGGCTTCCCAGAATTGGAATTGACGCATCATTATGAGAACGACAAATTAGACTAAGAAGCGAGGCTTTTTCGATGCAATTATACTTTACCCGTCACGGAAAAACAGAGTGGAACCAAGCACGCCGCTTTCAAGGAATGCTGGGGGATTCGCCGTTATTGCCAGAAAGTTATGACGAAATTAAATTACTCGGTGATTATCTGGCAGCTATTCCTTTTGAGAAGATTTACTCAAGTACATCTTTGCGAGCAAAAGTGACTGCCCAAGAGATCCAAGCAAGACTCCAACACCCAGTTGAAATCATTTATAATGAGAATCTGCGAGAAATCGGACTCGGTGAATTGGAAGGTCAGTCCATCGATGAAATGCATGAGAAGTATCCCCAACAACTGACTGATCTGCGTAATCACTTGGATCGTTACGATCCAAGTGCCTTTAAAGGTGAGCCGATCCAAGAAACATTGAGCCGGATCGAGACCGTCGTCATGGATGCGGTGATGCAGCATGAAGGCCCATTATTGTTCGTCGGGCATGGGGCATCCTTTACGGCTGCTATTCAGTGGCTTGCAGGCAAACCATTAGCCGAATTAAGAGAGCAAGGTGGATTAGTCAATAACAGCGTTAGCTTATTAGAGACGAATGAACAAAAAGTATTGCCTTTTGAACTAAAACTTTGGAATGAAGCAAGCTTTTTAAGCAATCAGGCAGGATTAGACGCTTTGTTGTAAACCATGAAAGGAGCGGCACCATGATTCCAGAAAGAACGTTTTTTGTCGGCCATGTTGCCGCCATCTTTTTCCAGAATCCCAGCAATTTTTATAAAGTACTATTAGTTAAAGTCACTGAGAATAATGCCGACTACAAAGACTCGGAGATCGTCGTTACTGGTAGTTTCGGCGAAATCCAAGAAGAGGAAAAGTATCGGTTTTTTGGTGAGCTGGTCAATCATCCCAAGTATGGTGTCCAGTTGAAGGCCGAAAGCTACCAACAAGAACAACCGACCTCTGAACAAGGGTTGATCGCCTATCTTTCTGGAGAAAAATTTCCGGGGATCGGCAAGAAGACCGCTGAAAAAATCGTTGACCTTTTAGGAGAAGAAGCGATCGACCGGATGCTGGAAGAACCAACATTGTTGGAGCAGATTCCAGGATTGAATGAAAGTAAGCAAAAAATGATTTTAGATACTGTACGGCAAAATCATGGGATGGATCAAGTGATCGTTGGCTTGAGCCGCTATGGTTTTGGTAGTCAGCTTTCTTTTGCAATCTATCAAGCCTACAAAAATGAAGCATTATCAATTATCGAAGAAAATCCTTACCAGTTGGTGGAAGACATTGAAGGCATTGGCTTTAAACGCGCAGATGGCATCGCTGAGCAGCTAGGGATCGAAGCTTCGTCGCCGCAACGGTTTCGAGCGGCGGTCTTGCATCAGATCTTTGCGCAATCCTTGCAGACAGGCAATACCTTTATCCATGCCCAAGACTTGTTAGAGCAGACACTGCGTTTATTAGAAACGAGTCGTCCTATTGAGATTGCGCCAGACGACCTGGCATCAACGATCATTCAATTAGTGGAAGAAGGAAAAATCCAGCAAGAAGAAACTCGTTTGTACGAAAACAGTCTGTACTTTTCTGAATGGGGAATCGCTAGTTCCATCGAGCGCTTGCTTTCCCGCAAAAAAGAAATCGTCTATCCTGAGAAAACAATCAGCAAAACGCTGCGAAAAATTGAGAAGCATTTAGGTATCACCTATGGGTCTTCGCAAGAAGAAGCAATCAAAGAAGCCATTCGTTCGCCATTGTTTATTTTGACAGGTGGTCCGGGTACCGGGAAAACGACGGTGATCAATGGGATCGTACAATTGTTTGCTGAGTTGAACGATCTGGACTTAGAGCCATCAAAATACAGTGAAGAAACCTTTCCGATTCTCTTGGCAGCACCGACTGGTCGAGCCGCCAAACGGATGAATGAAACGACAGGCTTGCCAAGCGGGACGATCCATCGTTTGTTAGGCTTGAACGGACGTGAAAAAGCGCCATCGATTAGCCCGAAAGAATTAGAAGGCGGCTTATTGATCGTCGATGAGATGTCTATGGTCGATACATGGTTGGCGAATACGCTCTTTAAGTCAATCCCTACAAACATGCAAGTGATTTTTGTGGGGGATAAAGATCAGCTTCCTTCTGTGGGACCAGGACAAGTCCTTCATGACTTGCTAGCGATCGATGCGATCCCGAAACAAGAATTGACGGAAATCTATCGTCAAGGAGATGGATCAAGCATCATTCCACTGGCTCATGCCATCAAAAACGGACAGCTGCCTGCTGATTTTACACAAAACCAAAAAGATCGCTCCTTCTTTGCGTGTGATGCTTACAAAATCGAACCGTTGATCGCTCAGATCGTGAAACGGGCAAAAGACAAAGGCTACACGCCGCAAGATATTCAAGTGTTGGCACCGATGTATCGTGGGGCAGCCGGGATCGATGCTCTGAATAAAATGATGCAAGAGATTTTTAACCCCAATGATGGGACAAAAAAAGAGGTGACCTTCAATGATACGGTGTATCGTATCGGTGATAAGGTTTTGCAGTTGGTAAACTCACCAGAAGATAACGTGTTTAATGGCGATATGGGCCAAATCGTTGGGATCACTCTAGCCAAACAGTCGGAAGACAAGGTTGACGAACTGGTCATTCAGTTTGATGCCAATGAAGTGACCTATAAGCGGAATGAATGGAATAAGATCACATTATCTTACTGTTGTTCGATCCATAAATCTCAAGGTAGTGAATTTCAAATGGTTATTTTGCCGATGGTTCATCAATACCAACGTATGCTGCAACGCAATCTGCTTTATACTGCTGTGACCCGCAGCAAAGAAATGCTGATTTTACTTGGTGAACCGCAAGCCTACCAAACTTGTGTCAGCCACGAATCTGCTACTCGCTTAACGACATTAAAAGAACGTATCAATGGTACGGAAAAAATGACGCCGCTGCAACGAGCAAAATTGGCCCAATTTGAAGAAGCGGATGATCCGTTTTATGATGATTCCTCTGAAAACAGGAAAGTAAAAACGTCATCGACGAAGTTACAGGACCAATCCAGTGCGGAAGCTGCTGCGAACCAGCAAGTTGCAGAAAAGACCTCTGATAGTGGGCTGGACTTGTTTGCTTTTGCTGAGACTGAGCCGTCGACATCAAATCAGACAGAAATTGCAAAGCCTCTGTCAGGGGGAAAAGACCTAAGTGAAGGGACTATGGGGGAAGAAGCACTCATCGAAGAAACGTCGAACGATGGTGTATTGACCTTAACGATGGTCAAAAAGCATTTAGTGGATCCAATGATTGGCATGAAGGACTGTTCTCCATACGACTTTATGCCCGCAAAAAACGGCTGATTGAAAGATGAGAAAATACTAAAAAAGGTACCTTAGTGAGCGCTTTCTTTTGGTTTTTTAGCTTCTTATGCTAAGCTAAAATCAAAAGGAGGCGTTACGTTATGACGAAAGAAACCGAAGATAAATTAGCAAAATTAGCAAAAGAATCTGGCAACGACTTTAAGAAACTAGATGAGATGGAAAAAGAATTTAAACTAGATGAAAGTCCCGATGCAGAACGAGGCGAGCGGGATGAATCAGGGTTAGAAAAAACGTTAGAAAAGGCGCCGATTTTCCCGCCTAACACACCGAACAATCCAACGAATCCCGGCAGTCCCGGAAATCCATAGCTTGTCCACTAAAAACTACGACAGTCGGATAATCGAGTAGAAAACAAAAAACCTGAAGAATGCAGCTTCGCATTCTTCAGGCTTTTTTTTGCAATCGATGAGACTTACTGTAAATGCTGATAAAAATAGATTGCTAATTGCGTGCGATCCCGCAATTCCAGTTTTTCCAGTAATTGACTGATGTAATTACGGACAGTACCATCACTCAAGTACAAAGCATCGGCAATTTCTTTATTGTTTTTTCCAGCGGCTACTTCTTTGATGATCGCAAATTCACGTTCGCTAAAAGAAGCTTGATTGTTAATTGATGGTTCGTTCTTCATTAGCTGCGTGAAGGTCTCAACGATTTCATTCCCGAAGACAACTTGGCCATTATAAGCGGCTTTGACAGAAGGGATGATCGCTTGCAAATTCTGCTTGATCAAATAACCTTTCACACCGATGGAAAAGGCTTCGCGAATGTATTCTTCATCTTTGAAGGTAGTCAATAGCAAAAGGATCGCTTGGGGAAATTTAGCCAATATTTCTTTGGCAGCATCGATCCCCGTTTGTTCCGGCATGCGGATGTCTGTCAGCAAAACGTCAGGATGATAGGTTTCATATAATTCCAGTGCGTCTTCGGCACAATGGCCGATGCCCAGCACCTGAATCTCTTCTGTGTTTTCTAAAATGGTTTGCAAAGATGTGGTCACAAACGGATCATCGTCAATAATAACTACAGTAATCATGGGTGTTCCTCCTTTGGTAAAATGATCGTCAGTTGAAAGCGTTGGTTTTCTTGTAAAATATGAACTTGTCCTTGTTGTTCTTGGACCCGTTGACGCATCGTTTTCAGACCGATTCCAGTGTCTGGATTTTGAGGTGTGCGGACGCCATCATTCGTGATTTGCAAGCGAAAAAATGCAGGCAGCGTTCGAAAATGCAACACGAGGGTTTTCGCGTGACTATGTTTGATACTGTTGGTTAAGGCTTCTTTGATGACCATTAGGAAACAGTTTTGCTGTGCTTCATTCAACCCTTCAAATAGGTTTCCTTCAATCGTGACAGGTGATGGAAAATCAGCAATTAGAAACTCTAAGGATTGCTGGAAAGAAATTGATGTCTCGTGGAGATCGTGAACACTTTGTCGAATGCGATCCATCCCTGTATGAACGGTAGCACTTAAATTTGCTAGGGGGTCATTTAGTTTTGGCTCTTGATTGATCATTTCAAGCGCGCCAATCTGTAAAATGGCACTCGACAGTAGATGGCCGACATTGTCATGGATATCGCGAGCAATTCGATTTCGTTCTTCGGCAATTTGCAAGGCTAACTTTGTTTCTTGTGATAGGGCTAGCGCTTTGTTTTGCTGCGATAACTGTTGCTGCTTTTCCCAATGGGTATCTTTTGAAGCGATGTACTTTTTCTCAAGATCAGACATTCGCTGATCTTTTTTGCGTAAGTAAAAAGCAAAGAGCAACAAAAGGATGACAAAAGCGAGCTCCGTGAGAGAATGATGGACAACCGTTGCGATCAATAAAAATCCTAATAAAAATAGAACATCATCTTTACTATCTTCCGGAGCGATCACCCGCATCAATGCAGGCAGAAAGAGGGCAAGCTCTGGCCAAAACGTACATAGAAGCAACAGAATAACTTGAAAAAACCAGTTTGCTATTCTAGGCAGTAAATAACTGACGCCAGTAAATATAACGGCGATCAGTAGATAGATGACCTGCACAGCAACAAAACCTTGATTTACCAATAAAAGTAATGAGACGGCGAGTAGGAAGCCAGCTTCGCTGAGTAGTCGAGATTTAGACATGATAAACTCCTTCATTGTGACAAATGTCATGCTTAGTTTAGCCAATCGTCACTAGTTTCTTTCCTTGAAGTTTATTATAGTCAGATTAACAAGAAATTTGGAAGGAGTTTTTCATCGTGATTATCGAAATTGATAAATTAGTTAAACGCTATGGTGATTTTGTGGCATTGAATCATTTTGATCTGCAAGTACAAGAAGGAGAGGTTTTAGGATTATTGGGACCAAACGGCAGCGGGAAATCGACCGCCATCAACTGTATGCTCTCTTTGTTAAACTATGACAAAGGCACCATCAAACTGTTTGGATCAATCATGACGCCTGAAAATTATGCCGTTAAAGCAATGATCGGGGTCGTTCCTCAAGATGTTGCCGTCTTTGAAGAACTTAGTGTGCAAGAAAATATCGATTATTTTTGCGGGTTATATGTTGCTGACAAAGAGAAACGGCAAGGATTGATCGAAGAAGTGATTCAATTAGTGGGTTTGGAAAATTTCGTGACCTTTCATCCAGGAGAGCTGAGCGGTGGCTTGAAACGGCGGTTGAATATCGCCTGCGGGATCGCACATAAACCACGTTTGATTTTTTTGGATGAACCAACAGTAGCTGTCGATCCCCAAAGTCGTAATAAAATTTTGGAGAGCATCAAAGAGCTAAATCGCCAAGGAGCAACGATCGTTTACACGACCCATTACATGGAAGAAGTAGAAATTCTGTGTGACCAGATCGTGATTATGGATCAGGGACAGGTGATTGCCAAAGGGACTAAGGAATCTCTGAAGGACATGGTACGCACGGCAGATCGTTTGACCATCGACATCCCCTTATTGCCTGACCACGTGTTGGTAGCGATTCAGAACACCATTACTGCTAACGGAATCGTTTACAAAGACGGACAGCTCGAAGTAACAACAACGGAACTCAATACGGTCTTGTTACCCATTTTGACACTCTTACAAGCAGAGAAAATCAGTTACGGAAAAATTGCAACCAAAGAAGCAACCTTAAATGATGTCTTTTTAGAGATCACAGGCAAGGAATTGAGAGACTGAGGAGGGAAAACCATGTTTTGGCATTTTTATAAATACCGTACAAAAGTGCTACTGCGAAATAAATCGATGTTGTTTTGGACGTTGGCGTTTCCCATTCTCTTAGGCCTATTGTTTATGGCGGCCTTTGGGGAGATCGATCAAGCGGGAAATTTAGAGACAATCACGACGGGGATCGTAAAAACCGGGGATCAAACCGCGCTTACGGAAAATTTTCCCACCGTCCTTGAACAAGTGGAAATCAATGAAAAACCATTATTTGCACTCGAGGAATTACAGGAAACAGAGGCAGATGAAAAGCTGACCGCCGGTAAATTAGCTGGATATTTCCTGATTGACGACAAAACCATTTCTCTGCATGTGGGCCAAGCGGGCATGAGTCAGACGTTGATGAAAAATGTAATGGATCAATTTTTACAACGTACAGCGATCATTGCTAGTAAAGCTGCAGAACTTGAAACGCTTGATCTTGCACCAATTATGGCCGCATTTGAACAGGAGGCGACTTTTCAAGAAGTGAATGCAGATCGTGACATGAGTGTCAAAAGTTTCTATTTCTTTACCTTGATCGGGATGGCGATCCTCTTTGGGACGATGTGGGGTGTCCGCAATGTCCAGGATCAGCAAGCCAATCAATCCGCGAATGGTATTCGGCTTTCCTTGATACCAAGGAATCGGACATTGGTTTCAAGTGCGAATTTGGCGGCGAGTTTTACGATTGTGTTAGTCGAAATTTATCTTATCTTAGCCGTCTTTCGTTTTGTCTATCAAGTAGACTTTGGTGATCGTTGGCAATGGTTGTTGCTGGTTGCCGCATTAGGATCATTGTGTGCGATTTTGCTAGGGACATTGATTGGAAATCTGACGCCAAAAATGAATTTGGTGCAAAAAGATGGCATTTTGGTCTCCGTTACAATGGCAATGAGCTTTTTTGCTGGGATGATGGGCTCGGAACAAATCAAGTATTGGCTTGATCTACATGTGCCGATACTGGGGCAAGTAAATCCCGTCAATTTGATCAGTGAAAGTCTCTATCAATTGTATTACTATACAGATTTGAGTAGCTTTTATACCAATCTTTTCTGGTTGACTGGCTTTATCGTCCTTTTGTCAATTGGAAATGCTTGGATCGAAAGAGGGGTGCGCTATGACGCTTTATAAAACGATTTGGACTTTGCTGAAGGCAAATAAGTCGAACTTACTAATTGGAGTATTGATCACAGTTGGTGTCACGTTCTTTTATGCGCAAAGCATCGACGTCGAAAACACCTCTTTACAAGAAGCCAACATTGCTTTGATCAGTGAGGAGGAGTCGCCAGTCGTTGATGGTCTTCGGGAGTACTTGAAGGAAAAGCAAACCTTGGTTGCTTTAGAGGGGACCTCACAAAAAGAAATTGACGATGCCCTTTATTTTAATCGTGTAAACATTGTCTTGCATTTGCCAGCTGATTTCTCCAAACAAGTGGAGGCTGGCCAGATGCCAACGATCGAGATTCAAAGCCGGCCAGATGCTTTTTCTAAAACCATTGTCACCCAGCAAGTGAACACGTTCTTACAGACGCTTTTACTTTTTCAAGAAGAAGGCAAAACAGTCAGTGAGGCGATAGAAGAAACACAAACAGCGCTAGCCGTCACAGGGCAAGTTGAGCTCAGTACAGAATATAGTCAACGAATGAAAAAAATGTTAACAGGCATGACCTTTAACTTATTGTCATATGGCCTCTTTCTATCAATATTTAGCGGGTTTGGTGTGATCAATCTGGCCTTTAACCGCCAAGAAATCAGCAAGCGAAACCAGAGTGCGCCTCTTCCAAAGCGGATGCTACAGCGGAAAATCCTGTTAAGCTTAATCAGTTACTCGCTGCTTTTAACCTTCGGCTTTTTATTACTGATGGTGTTACTAGTGATTCGCACATCCTGGGATACAGCAGCTTGGTACCACATTTTGAACACGTTTTTGTTTTTACTACCTGTCATCAGCTTCTCGGCTTGTGTCACCTCTCTTGTGAAAAATTCAGAAGCGATCGGCGGTATCAGCAATATCTTTATAACCGGAAGCTGTTTTATCGGTGGGGTCTTTGTGTCCGCGAACTTTCTGCCGGATATCGTCAATAAAATCGCGGCATTCACGCCAACCTATTGGTTTGTTCAAAACAATACCTTGATCAGTGAGACCCTCACGTATAATCAAAGGTTCAATGAATCCTTCTGGTTCAATGGCTTTGTCTTGGTAACATTTGCAGCAGTATTTTCAATGATCCAATTTATTTTGGGAAGAGAAAAAAGCCGTCGTTGGCAATACAACTCGGCGAAAAATTAATAATCTAACGTATAGAAAAACGATACAAATCAGCAGCGATTTGTATCGTTTTCTTTATGGGCACCAAAATAATTGACTAGCTGTTGTAAAAGTAATATCAAAGGGACGTTGGCCCATTTCCTCACCGTCTTCTTGTCCATGTTGGGGCACGGTAGAGATAATTCTCAGCTTCGACGTGGAAAGATGGTGAAAGTAACGTGAATTCATGTGTTTCTTTCGCATCAGTAAACCGATCAGCCAGAAAATCTTAAAAATCGATACACGCTCGACAAGAACAAAATCAAACTTTTTCTCTTTGACCGAAGCGGTTGGGGCGATCGCAACACCGCCGCCAAAGTAAGGATGGTTGGTCGTAGTGCATAGAAAAGCTTTCTTATAACTGAATTGTTGCCCATTACACTCAACTAAGATCGGGAAGCCTTTTTGGCGAAACAAAACCCGAATAATTGCAGCGATATAGGAAAAGGAGCCGAGGTTAAACTTATTCAGACTACTTTTTGCCACAGAGTGATTGGTGGTGTAGACGATTGCCGCATCAAGGCCAATACCGACATTGTTAAGCGCAATGCCGCTTTCCTCCTGGATCTGCTCATCATAGTGGATAATGGCCAATTCTTGGGGCTTAGTAGTACCCGCAATTTTCCAAAATGCTTTTTCCGGTTCCCGCGGCAACTCGATACTTCGCGCAAAATCGTTTCCTGAGCCAGCGGGGATGTAAGCAACGGGGATTTGTTGTTGTTCAAGTTGTAACTCTGATACTACTTGGTGCAGCGTTCCATCTCCCCCGATAACGACCAGCAATGGATATAGCATTTCGCCATTTTCTAAATAAACATCGTCCCAAGGCAAAAGGCGTTCTTTTAAGAGTTTTCGGGTGATGTTTCGTTCGTCGCCGGGCGATTTTGTTAAATAGAGTTGATGGGGGAAACGATGCTTGTTTAGGATTTTTTGCACACGCTCCGCCGCTTTTTTCCCCCTTCCACTGCCTGAGGCAGGGTTTACGAGGAAGTGATAATAATAGTTCATTTTATGAATAGCTCCATATCGTTTTTTCGTTCAATGCGTTTAATTATAGCATGTTTCGACAGAAGGCGGGGAGACGATGCCTGAAAAAAAGAGCAAAAAAATAGATTCGACGATTGTGCTTTCTGGGTTTTCAAAGGTTCTTATGTCCACTTTGATCCTCAGGTAACGATGCCCATCGCCGAATCCTATTCAATTAGTAAGGAGTAACTCAAATTCCCACATCCTTTGTCTTTTTTTCTAAGTTGACAACAATTCTTTTCTTGCAGAACCTGCTTCGTCTGCTTTACTGGGAATCCTTGCTCCTTACACTTATAGTATAGCACATTTTTTATATTGGGCAATCGCTTACATTGTTTTGTCGATGCCTTTTAGAGAAATTTAAATAGTTTAATGAAAGGTAAAGGAAAAAGGGTGGAGATTATGATCATCGCCGCTTTTGAACGGCTCTTCTAAAGAATTTGTAATCAAAGTGAATTTGCGAGAAGGTAGGCTAACTAAAGAATACTAGATTGAAATTGCCTTATATACAGTATATTAAAATGATTTTAAATCATTTAATTGTATTTTTATTATTATTTATTGCTTTTTCCTTGTTAAAAAAAAGCGATAGGAGTAAATTAGTAGTGTAAAAAACTTATTTTAGGAGGAAGTATTATGTGTACTGCGTTAACTTATGTAACGAAAGATCATTATTTTGGCAGAAATTTTGATTATGATGTTTCTTATAAAGAAGTAGTGACCATTACTCCGAGAAATTATCCATTCAAATTTCGCAAAGTAAGTGAAATAGATCACCATTACGCAATGATTGGGATTGCTGCTGGAGTCGCTGAATACCCACTGTATTATGATGCGGTCAACGAAAAAGGCTTAGGTATCGCTGGTTTGAATTTTCCAGAAAATGCTTTCTATAATGAGTTTCAAGAAGGAAAAGAGAATGTTACGCCTTTTGAGTTCATCCCATGGCTCTTAGGACAATGCGCTACTGTCGAAGAGGTAAAAGGGTTATTAGCTAATGTCAATCTCGTTCGGATCAATTTTAGTGAGGAATTGCCTTTATCGCCTTTGCATTGGATGATTGCTGATAAAAAAAGTGCCATCGTTGTGGAAAGTATGAGTGACGGCCTTCATATTCATGAAAATCCGGTGGGAGTTTTGACAAATAATCCGCCATTTGACTATCAATTGTTCAATTTGAATAACTACCGTGTGTTATCATCGAAAACTCCGGAAACTCATTTTTCTGACAAGCTGGATTTTGATGAATATAGTCGTGGAATGGGAGGCTTAGGGCTGCCAGGAGATCTTTCTTCGATGTCTCGCTTTGTCAAAGTAGCTTTTACCCGATTGAATTCGGTTTCTGGAGAATCTGAATCCGAAAGCATTAGTCAGTTCTTCCATATTTTAGGTTCGGTTGAGCAACAAAAAGGACTTTGTGACATAGGCAATGAGCGCTATGAGTACACGATTTATACTTCTTGCTGCAATACAGATAAAGGAATCTATTACTATCGTACGTATGAAAATAGTCAAATCGTTGCAGTTGATATGAATAAAGAAGATTTGGAAGGTAATGCACCGATTTCTTATCCATTAATTGAAGACCAACAAGTTCTTTTCAGTAACTGATCCATTCTTAAAAAAACCATCTCAAAGCTGTTTTGAGATGGTTTTTTTCTTTTCCATTTTTAAAATGAGTCACTCTCATTTGTTGTCGTCTTCGTCCCTGCGTTACTTTTATTCGGAAATGGAAAAAAGCGATTCACCAATATCGCAATCGTCATGCCGATAAAACTATCAACAATCCGATTAAAAGCATACAAGTAAGATTCAGTTTGAGGAATCATAAATAAAATCGTCAATAGTGTGGCACAAGCACCAACTGTTCCCTCGGAATAATCAAATTTGACCAGTAAAGCGATCATCAACATGATCACTAAAGGGATCGCAATCATTTGTATAAAGGACGAATGTCCGAAAAAGTTAAAAATTGCTATACAAAACACGGAGGCAATTGCGCCAAAGCTATTACCGGCAATCCGATGTTTCCCGTATTTGACGGTGTTTTCATGATCTTCTCTTAATGTGAAAACAGCTGTGATCGTCGATACGACGTAGGTTTCTCGATTCAAAAGAAAACTGATCAAAATACAGAGGAATACACTGATTCCCGTTTTTACATTTCTTAAGCCAAAGGTCAATCCAAATAAGTTCAATCATGACATCCTTCCAAAATAAATTTCAACGAATTAGATTATACCACAATGCAGGCGGTCATTCGTTTCGATTCTCAGAAAAACGAACACTGATTTTTCTTCGTAAGTCAAGATGCACCTTCTATCAGTAGTTGAATAGCTAGTTTGATGCTAAGCATTTTTCAACTTCGAGTTTGAAATAATACAATAATTGGAACGCCCTCTAGAAGTGTTGATTTTACGCTTTACCCAGCAGTTCATTTTCTAAGTGAGTTGAAATGATGAAAAATTATTTATTGCTTATAAATAGATTGTTTTTTAACAATATTATTGGCATAATCAAAAATAAGGAGGGGTTAAAATGAAAAAAGTTTCTATACTATTGGTGTTATTGCTTGGCTTCGTTGTTTTTCCGATGACAGTTTTTGCTGCATCTTCACCAAGTGTGAGCTATCAAACAAATATCCAGTCTCAAGGGTGGCAATCATGGAAAACAAATGGTCAGACGTCAGGGACCACAGGGAAAGCAAAGCGACTTGAAGCAATCAAGATAAAAATTACTAATGAAAAATACAAAGGGAATATTGAATATAAAACCTCCATTCAGAAACAAGGATGGGAAAAATCGTTTAGAAAAAATGGGACTCTGTCTGGTACAAGTGGAAAAGGGCAACGGTTGGAGGCGATCCAAATCAAACTCACCGGTGAGATCGCTAAGTATTATGATGTCTATTATCGAGTCAATACACAACAATTTGGCTGGATGGGATGGGCGAAAAACGGGCAGTCTTCAGGAACGTCCGGCTTTGGCTTTCAACTGGAAGCAATCCAGGTCAAACTGGTGAAAAAAGGTGGGAAAGCACCTGGAACGACGAATGATGCATTTCGAGATGGATTAAAAAAGTACGTAGACAAACAAGGCAAAGGGTTGATCAAAGGGTCCAAGCAAAAGATTTACCACATACCGGGTAGTCAATACTATAAAAAAACGACAAGTCCGATTCGTATGTTCAAGACGGAAGTGGAAGCGTATAAAGCTGGTTATCGGCCTGCTAAATAGAGGTGTGGCAGGCATTCGCTGAGTAAACATCTATGAGAAATTGCTTTGCCAAAAAGTAACGAGGCAACGAGAAGAAAGCTATTTTTGTTCAAAAAGTAACTGCATCGTCTGATTCATTCTAAACATCCCTTTCCATTAACGAAAAGGGATGTTTAACGTATTCAAGATGATTACTGTGTGTAGATTAGGAGGATCTTATAGTAATTCAGCATTTAACCTTCCATCACGAGATGCGTCTTCATTTAGCGAGGTTTCAACATAAAGCCACCATCTTCATCGTTCATCTCTTCGGTAGGCCTAAAAATAATATTTTTGCCATCTCTTTCAAGGGTAAAGATTGAATCACAAGCCATTAGAAAATCTGACGATGGATGACTCATTGATCGTCGAATAGGACTAGAAAATGAAAGCTGCGAAGTGTTTCTTTGAATCAACGAATGAAGGAATAGAGGGAGCAATTCCATCTGCATAAATTTTTGTCAGGTGAATTCGAGATGATTTGATGATTAAATGGCCAGTTTAACATTGATATATGGCTATTAATGTGTATAATAAGTACTTGTGCGAAGCGCACCGCGGTTCATCAACCATCCCGCGTAATCAAAACTCGGAGAAAGTAGGGATCATATGGAAAAATCAACAAATCTAACCAATCAACGTTTGCGTGTCGTCGCAGCGAATGGGATCATCATGGCACTTTATATAGCTGTAACGGTTCTAGTCGCACCAGTTGCCTCAGGAGCGATTCAATTCAGGATATCTGAAGGATTGAATCACTTAGTCGTTTTCAACAGAAAATTGATGTGGGGTGTCGTCGGCGGGGTTGTTGTGTATAACTTGTTCTTTGGAATGGGGATCTTGGATGTCGTATTCGGTGGGGTCGGAAGCTTTTTGGCTTTAGGAGCGACTGCGCTGGTACAGAAGAAGATTCCAAATGTTTTCTTAAGACTGGCATTTAACACCATTGTTTTTTCATTAAGCATGTTCCTGATTGCGATTATGCTAAATATCACCTTAGCATTGCCTTTCTGGCCAACATTTGCAACAACGGCATTGAGTGAATTTATTGTAATGACGATTACGGCACCTGTGATGTATATTATCAATCGTGCTGTTCGTTTTGATAAACGCGTTTAAAGAAAACTTGTTTTTTGCTTTGATGGTTCTCAAAAAACAAGAAAAAGATCATTCCTAAGAAATGAAGGAATGATCTTTTGTTTTATTCTGCTTTTAAGTCTTCGATCTCCACAACTTTGAAGTTTTTTGCTTCTAGTTGCGTAACGATCTTGTCGCATAATTCTTTTGATGTGTTTGCTGGTAAAGTGATCATCGTACGACGAATAAATTCGTCTTTGCCGATATCCAGTGTGATACAGCTGGCGATACTGCTGTATTTTGCGATTATTTTTGAGATAACCGCTAAGTCGCCTTGTTGACCTGTTGATGCGATCGTCAACACATAGCTTCCTTGCTCAACGCTCCATGATTGTGACAACATATTCAATAAGGAGCTGTGGGTCAAAATGCCGTAAAATTGATTGTTTTCATCTAGTACCGCAATATAAGGCAATTCTTTGATCGTAAAGAAAACCTTAAAAAATGAAGAGTTGACATAGATGAACTTCGTCGCATTTTTTAGCAGATAGGTGACGGGTAAAGTCATGTCACCGCCGTTTGCTTTATGGCGATAGATGTGCATTTTATAAATATTTCCTCTAAAAATCTTTCCTGATTCATCTAGGATAGGCACACAACGATAACCAGACTCTTCTAAAATTGCCAGCGCTTCTTCTAAGGTAGCTGTTTCCTTTACCGTTGTTAAATCGCGTTTTTTGTAAACCATTGTTTTTAATAACATAATTTTCCCTCCCAAATACCCATTTAACACCATTATCATACCACAAAATCAGCAGAAACTATATTTATACGACAGAAAATCAAAAATTGACACAATCTTAAATAAGTGGTATTTTTAGTGTTGGAAAACTTTATAAAAAGGGGGAGGACACTAAGATGGCAACGAAAAAAGCTGCTTTGGCTTGTTCTGTCTGCGGATCCCGCAACTATTCAAAATCAGTCAGTGAAGGTAAAAAAGGCGAACGCCTTGAAATCAACAAATTTTGCAAGTATTGCAATCAGTATACTTTGCATCGTGAAACGAAGTAAGGAGGGAATCGAATGAAATTTTTGAAAAATGTTGTTGAAGAAATGAAAAACGTTTCTTGGCCATCAAAAAAACAATTACGCAAAGATACCTTTGTGGTGATTCAAACAACCATTATTTTTGCATTGATGTTCTTTGTGATGGACACACTGATTCAAACAGTCTTCAATTGGATCCTAAAGTAAGACTTCTTACTGATAGCGCTAGTCATTTATCGCAAATCATGCTATAATCGCTTTGAGGAAAAACTTCGGTGCAGCTGAGGTTTTTTTATTTTACAAAAAGATGGGGAGTCCGAAAAAAATGGAATCTTTTGAAAAAAATTGGTATGTTCTACATACGTATTCAGGTTACGAGAACAAAGTAAAAGCAAACCTAGAGTCACGTGCACAAAGTATGGGGATGGGTGATTATATTTTCCGTGTCGTTGTTCCCGAAGAAGTGGAAACAGAAGAAAAAAATGGCAAAACCAAAGAAATCGTTCATAAAACCTTTCCTGGTTATGTGCTAGTTGAGATGGTCATGACGGATGAATCTTGGTACGTGGTTCGGAATACACCAGGTGTGACTGGTTTCGTTGGCTCTCATGGTGCAGGAAGCAAGCCGGCGCCTTTATTACAAGAAGAAATCAATTCGATTTTGCGTTCGATTGGTATGAGCACCCGAACAGTTGAGTTAGAAGTAGAAATCGGCGAAACCGTCAAAATCATCGAAGGTGCGTTCTCTGGTTTAGAAGGTCAAGTAGCAGAAATCGACGAAGAAAAACAAAAACTAAAAGTGAACATCGATATGTTCGGTCGTGAAACCAGTACGGAACTTGATTTTGAGCAAGTAGATAAAATTTAACTGCTGGATAGACTAGCATGAACGGCTCATTTACGGTAAAATAACAGTAATGAGAATAAAGTGGACCAATTCGTTGGCCCACTTTTTTTCTCAAAATGAGTAAGCGCTTTATAAGAGGAAGGGGTCCTATGTCAAAATTAGTTACTTTTTTTAGAGTAAAGTTTCACAATGTTTTTCATCCCCATACTAAAGGGATGATTTCTGTACATAATGGGTATAGCTTGTTGTTTCTTTTTAATTTGCTGCTGTTTTTCTTTGCCATGTTGTTTTTCGATCCAAGGGTGGTAGTCGAAGAGCTCAAGTTGATTTTATTTTCGGAAAGTCATCTTGTGACAGATTATATTGCTATGACTTCTGTAGGGACGGCTTTATTAAACAGCAGTTTGATGACGTTTGTAGCGATCTCGATTTGTTATCATTATCGGGTGCCGATCACAGGCGGTGCGGTGTCCGCTATCTTTATGGTGACTGGGTATGGTTTTTTTGGAAAAAATCTACTGAATTTTATCCCAATATTTTTAGGCGTTCGACTGTATTCGTATTTTATGAACGAACCATTGAAAAAATTTCTGTTGATCGCCCTCTATGGGTCATCGGTTTCCCCAATCGTCAGCTATTTTGCTTTCAATGATTCCTTGCCACCTTATTTTAGCTTAGTGATGGGGTATGGCATTGGAATTTTTACCGGTTTTTTGATGGTTCCCATGGCACTGTACTTTCAAGCGCTATTTCAAAGTGTCAGTCTTTACAGTGCGGGGTTCACTTCAGGAATGCTATGTACACTAGTTGCCGCTATCTGTCGGATGTTTGGCCTAACGATCGAGCTGCGAACAATGGTGTCACAAGAACAGCAACCGCGTTTGATTTTCATGATGCTGGTTTTAGGAAGTATGCTCGTAGGCTATGGTTCGCTGATGGCGATCAAGAAAAAACGGTTGAATATGCGAGCGATTTGGTCTCATAGTGGCAAAATCGAACGCGATATTTTACGTGATACCGGCGTCTACAATACCATGATTAACATGGGCTTGATGACGTTCTTGTTGGTGGCTTATGTAGTCAGTATTGGTGCGGTTTTAAATGGACCTGTCATCGGTGCGATCTTTTGTGTCATCGGCTTTTCTGCTTGTGGCTCTCATGTCTTTAACTCACTCCCTTTATTGGCAGGAGTGACGATCGCCAACCTATTGAGTGTGTATACTATCAACGAGACGGTCACAGTCACATCAGCGATTTTTGGGATGATGCTCTGTGCAGTAACGAATGCCTATGGCTGGAAAGGGGGCTTGGTGGTTGGCTTTGTCCACGCCTCTATGGTACTGAATATTGATTTCTTACATGGTGGCTTGAATTTGTATAATAATGGTTTTTCTGGCGGGTTAGTCGCCATGATGATCATTCCCTTGTTGGATCTCAGCAAACAGCTTTGGCAAAAATCAGCCGATCAGGTGCCAGCTACCCAGAAAGAAAAAACACAAACAGTCTCGAAAGTACAAGAAAGTGAACAGCCATTAGTCCCATTGGATCAAACAGAAGGAAAACCTAAATTTTCCGAGCCTGTGAAGGTATTAAAACCCGTTGCCCAAAAGAAACGCTATGGAGTAGGCGAGTGGGAGTAGAAAAACCGCCAATGTCATTTGTTACTTGTTTAACAAACGGGGGTTACTTGTCTTTTTGTCGCTGGAAATCATGGGAAAATGAAAACCAACCAAGAACAAGCAATGATTGGTTGTTCTTGGTTGGTTTTTATTGGTGTTCATTTCTAAAAAAATCAACGATTGGCTTCTAAGATTTCTGCCTGTAGGCGTTGGGCAGTTGGGGTCATGGCTAGACCGCCTTCAGCCGTTTCCTTGAAAATGCTAGGCATTTGCCGACCGACTTGATACATCGCTAAGACCACTTCATCTGGTGGGATGACACTTTCGATTCCTGCCAGTGCCATGTCGGCAGAGATAAAGGCTTGGGAAGATCCCAGGGCATTGCGCTTCACGCAGGGGACTTCGACTAAGCCCGCGACAGGGTCACAAATCAAGCCCATCATATTTTTTAACGTGATCGCCACCGCTTGAGCCGCTTGGTGAGGGGTGCCACCTTTTGCACAAACCAAAGCCGCCGCAGCCATTGCGCTAGCAGAACCGATCTCCGCTTGACAACCGCCTTCGGCACCGGAAATCGAGGCATTGTTGGCAATCACCAGACCAAAGGCGCCGGCTGTAAACAAAAAGTCGACTTGTTGCGCTCGAGTCAGTGCCAAACGCTCACGCACGGCCATCAATACACCAGAAACAACACCCGCACTACCGGCAGTCGGAGTGGCGCAAATCAAGCCCATTTTCGCGTTGACTTCATTGACTGCAATGGCATTTTGGACCGCTTGTAGAATGGTTTCTCCGCTTAAAAAATCACCGGCAGCAAGGTAGTCGTTCATCCGTGTCGCATCGCCACCGGTCAATCCCGTCACCGATTTAACACCAGAGACACCTTCAGCGACTGATTGTTCCATAACAACTAAATTCTTTTCCATGATTGCAAGGATCTGTTCGCGACTTCGGCCAGTATTTTCTGCTTCGATCGCAATCATCATCTCTGCAACGGAAGGATAATTTTTACTTTGTGTTACTAGTTCTTCTATTGTATAGAACATGTTCCTATCTCCTTTAATCAAAATACGCAGCGCTGTAAACGTGCGGCAAAACTTTGATTTGTTGCGCCAGCTGATCATTACGCTGATCGACTTCGATGATCATGATGGCTTTATCACCGACAGCTTCTCTTGTAACGGTCATCGTACCGATATTGATTTGAGCCTCTGATAGTAAATTGGTTACTTTCGCAATCATTCCTGGAACATCTTGATGGACGATCACATAAGTTGGCGTACCCAGCGTCAGAGAAATTTTGAAGCCGTTAAGCTCTGAGATTTGAATATTGCCACCACCAATCGAAATACCAGTGACGGATAGTTTGTGGATACCTTTTGTCAAAATCATCTTGACCATATTTGGATGTTCCGCTTTTTCTTTTTTAGGGACGAATAAGACTTCGATCCCTTTCTCATAAGCGATTTTTAAAGAGTCTGCTAGGCGAGCGTCATCTGGCTCCATGCCTAAGAGACCGCCAACTAACGCAATATCGGTTCCATGACCGCGATAGGTTTTGGCAAACGATTCATACAGCAGGATATCTACACTGTCTGGTTGTTCACCAAAAATACTGCGAACGATTTTTCCGATCCGGGCAGCACCGGCTGTATGAGAACTGCTGGGACCCACCATGATGGGTCCGATTATATCAAATACACTGCGGTATTTTAATTGTTCCATTTTTTCACCTCGATAGTAGTAAACGAATAGGGAAGAATTCCAGTAGTAGTGTAGCATAAAAAAATGAGAGAATGAAAAAAGCAGACCAAAAGCAAGGGATTTTTATTTATTTTTTTATCGAAGGAATAACGAAAAGCGCTGGTGAGTATTTTTTCGAAAAAATCAGCTGAAAAACCTTGAATTATTCCTTAAAGATGCTATAATATTCCAGTGTGCTTTCGTCACACGTTTTTTGTGTGTGCACATGAATCACCAAAGTGGGAGGAGAAATTTGGATCTCCAATTAACCACATCACGGACTCAAGGAGGTATGTCTCGTGGCAAAAAAAGTAGAAAAAATCGTTAAATTGCAAATTCCTGCAGGTAAAGCAACACCAGCTCCGCCGGTAGGTCCTGCGCTAGGTCAAGCGGGTATCAACATCATGGGATTCACTAAAGAATTTAATGCTCGTACAGCTGATCAAGCAGGTTTGATCATTCCAGTAGTGATCTCTGTATACGAAGACCGTTCATTTACTTTCGTTACAAAAACACCACCAGCAGCAGTATTGTTGAAAAAAGCAGCAAACGTTGAAAAAGGTTCAGGCGAACCAAACAAAACAAAAGTTGCAAAAGTTTCACGCGATCAAGTAAAAGAAATCGCTGAATTGAAAATGGAAGACCTAAACGCAGCTGACGTTGAAGCAGCAATGCGCATGGTTGAAGGAACTGCACGAAGCATGGGGATCACTGTAGAATAATTACAGCCCTAAGGAAGTAGCTTCTCAGTCGGCTTCATATTGAAAAATATGGGACACGTGGGAGGTTCTACCGTTATAACCACATCAAGGAGGAAACAAAATGGCTAAAAAAAGCAAAAAAATGCAAGAAGCATTGAAAAAAGTTGATGCTACAAAAGCTTATTCAGTTGAAGAAGCAGTAGCTTTGGCAAAAGAAACAAATATTGCAAAATTCGACGCAACGGTTGAAGTTGCTTACAAATTAAACGTAGACCCTAAAAAAGCGGATCAACAAATCCGTGGCGCGGTTGTATTACCAAACGGTACTGGTAAAACACAAACAGTTTTAGTTTTTGCTAAAGGCGATAAAGCCAAAGAAGCAGAAGCAGCTGGTGCTGATTTCGTTGGTGACGACGATATGGTTCAAAAAATCCAAGGTGGCTGGTTCGACTTTGACGTTGTTGTTGCAACGCCTGACATGATGGCTACTGTTGGTAAATTAGGTCGTGTATTAGGCCCTAAAGGTTTGATGCCTAACCCTAAAACTGGTACAGTAACAATGGACGTAACAAAAGCAGTTAACGAAGTAAAAGCTGGTAAAGTTACTTACCGTGTTGACAAAGCTGGAAACATCCACGTACCAATCGGAAAAGTTTCTTTTGAAGATGACAAATTGATCGAAAACTTCAAAACGATCCATGAAACATTGTTGAAAGCTAAACCTTCAGCAGCAAAAGGTCAATACATGAAAAATATCTCAGTTACAACAACATTTGGACCTGGGATCCATGTAGAACAAGCTTCTTTCTAATTTAATACAAAAATTTAAAACTTTTATTGACTTGACTGCCTTATCTATGGTAAGGTAGTCAAGGTTAAAAGTTTAACTGTACCGAAGACAGTAGGTGGCATTTGCCTTAATTTCCTACCGAGGACGTTTATTGAGAACCTTCAATAGTCCCTCTATGTCTACGGTGGCATAGAGTTTTTTATTGTCTTTTTTTAAGACAAAGGAACCGTTCGTTTCGAAGAAACTCTTCCATCAAAATCAGGAGGTGAAATATAAATGAGTGAAGCAGCTATCGCTAAAAAATCCGCGATCGTTGATGAAGTGAGTGAAAAATTCTCTGCAGCCGCATCTGTAGTCGTTGTTGACTACCGTGGACTAACTGTTGATGAAGTAACTCGCTTACGTAAACAATTGCGTGATGCAAACGTTGAGATGAAAGTTATCAAAAACTCAATTCTTTCTCGTGCTGCTGAAAAAGCTGGTCTAGAAGGTTTAGGTGAAGTATTCACTGGTCCTACTGCCGTAGCATTCAGTAACGAAGACGTTGTTGCACCTGCAAAAATCATTAACGATTTCGCAAAAGACGCAAAAGCTTTAGAAATCAAAGGCGGTATCATCGAAGGCAAAGTTTCTTCATTGGAAGAAATTACTGCATTGGCGAAATTGCCAAACCGCGAAGGACTTCTTTCTATGTTGCTATCTGTGCTACAAGCACCTATCCGCAACGTGGCTTACGCTGTCAAAGCAGTGGCAGAAAAAGAAGAAGATGCAGCATAATTGCCGCATGATTTTTCAGTATTAAAAAACTAAACTACTTACTTAAATGGAGGAAAACAAAATGGCATTGAACATTGAAAACATTGTCGAAGAGCTAAAAGGCGCGACAATCTTAGAATTAAACGATTTAATTAAAGCTATCGAAGAAGAATTTGGCGTATCTGCTGCAGCTCCTGTAGCTGTAGCTGGTGGAGCTGGCGATGCTGGTGCTGCTGAAGAACAAACTGAATTCACTGTAGAATTGACTGCAGCTGGCGATCAAAAAGTTAAAGTTATCAAAGCAGTTCGTGAAGCAACTGGCTTAGGCTTGAAAGAAGCGAAAGCAGTCGTTGACGGAGCTCCTTCAGCAGTTAAAGAAGGCATCTCTAAAGACGAAGCTGAAGCATTGAAAGCAGCTTTAGAAGAAGTTGGCGCTTCAGTAACAGTTAAATAATTTTTCTTAGTGCTGTATCCTTTGTTGTCAAAGGGTTCAGCGCTTTTTTTATTTTTTTGACCATACTTTTGACCATACTTTTAGAAATTGAGGTATCTAGCAAACTTTTCTGCCGAGATATCTTTTTGCTTTTTTGTTACATGAGCATAAATGTTCATAGTTGTCTGTATATCTGAATGTCCGAGACGAGTTTTCACGTCTTGTATGGACAATCCAGCTTCAAATAGTAAGCTACAGTGTGTATGTCGAAAGCCATGAATGGTGATATCTTTTAATCCGTTTTCTTTACATAACCTTTTTTGAATATTATTTGGTCTAAGTGGATCTAGATAATTGTTGTTCTTTGATGCAAAGATGATCTGATTAGGTCTGAGAGAGTTGTGACCAAATGATAATAAGTACTTTCTTTGATCTTGTCGCCATTTCTTTAAGATGTCAATTGTTGTATCATCCAAAGAAATTTCTCTAATAGATGCTTCTGTTTTGGGATGATTAATCACGATTTCATTTTTTGTGTTTCTAGCTATGGTTTTGTTGATTGTTAGCATCTTATTGTTGAAATCAATATCTTCCCATGTTAGTGCCAAAGCTTCGCCTTTCCTCATTCCAGTAAACGCCAGAAGTCTAAATAAGGGGTAGGATAGAGGGAAATTATCTTGTTTAGCAGCTTCCAAAAAAATTTTGAGTTCATCTGTTTCATAAAACTTTATGCGTTCGTCTTTTTTTCGGTATTTTCCTTTTGAAATATAGACATCTTTCATAGGATTTGTATTTATTACATTAATACGGACTGCATAATCAAAAACAGCTGTAGTGTATGTCTTTAAGGCTTTATAGGTTGAGTACTCATCTTTCCACTTATTAACGATTTTTTGACAATATGCGACAGTAAATGAGGATATCTTTCTTTTTCCAAAATAAGGAAATATATTTTTTGTGAAAAGAAAAGATACTCTTGATAGGGTACTCTCTCTGACAGTAGTTTTATATTCTTCAAACCACATATTTTGGATCTCTATAAAAGTATAATTTTTTTCTGGTGTATATTTGTTATCTTGTGCCTGCAATTCAAGTCTAGACTTTGCAATCCTAGCTTCTTTTTGTGTTTTAAAACCACGCCTAGTTGTATAAATCTTCTTTCCGCTTGCTGGATCAATACCTAAGTAAGCTTTAAACATCCAATATTTTTTACCGTCTTTTTTTTCATATTCTTTAATCATATTATTCCTCCTTTGCCATAGTTAAAAATGAAATACCCTCGGACAGTCCCCTAAATGAACACAAAATTTTTCCCTTAATTGATACCTCTGATAAATCATCCACTATGATTTCTTTTCTCTCCATAAACTGAGAAATAGGTGAAAAAACATGCTTAATGCCTGTAATTTCAACAACTGGTTCATATTTAAAAATGTGTCCATCGTAGCCGCTTGTATTAGCTTCTAAACATAATAAATCTCCAGACTTTATATAGTCAGAAGGATCGCCGAAAATTTGAATAAATGCTGCGATATCACCGTTGTTCAGAAATTGATTATCTTTAGTGGTTACAATGTTAGACAGTTTTATCGGTAATCCTTTCCAAGTTTGAGAGATTGTTACTTCTATATTTTCCATATACGTATCTCCAATCTAATTCATAATATAATTATTCTTGTACTCCTGAAAGCTTTACCACTCCTTGTACATTGTTATATTTTTCATCTGATATATACGCGCTAATGACTGGGGCTTTTACACTTACAAAGCTATTTTTGCTTATGATGGTTCCATAGAATAAAACTTTGGAATTTAGGTTTGCATCTTTCAAAATATTTATTAACTCAGCAACAGTAATTTCTTTTTCTTTATCAGTCAAAATGGTCACTCCTCTTGAGAAAACGAATGTATGTTCGCTTTTGTATTAAAAAAATATATTGTCAGAATTAGGTCTGACGAGGTACTTGCTCATGAATTGTTTAACAAAAGGTTCATATCTCAATTCGATTTCGTAGCTCTCTAAAAAATTTACATAATTAAAAGAACCAGGATCTAATTCCGGATTGCCTAATGTTACTTCAAGCATCTTTTCAATCATAAATTCTTCTGCTTCGTTTTCCATTTTAGAATGAAGGGCAAAAGTCTTTTTATAAAGTACATAATTATTTTTATGTTTAGCTGCATGTCCTAATTCGTGAAGAAGTCTTAACAGCTTAACACGATCAGACAGGCGAGCATCCAATACAATTGTGTTCATAATAGCAATATACTTTGCATCAGAATCGAGTCTTGGCGTTTCCATAATAGTGACGCCAAGCTCGTCTATAATCTGATTTACTTCATTATCCAAATCCAAACAAACCACCTACTCAGCATCAGAATTATTCTCAAGATACGCTTCAATAATACCAGTTAAAACTTTACGGTCATGTTCAGTTAAAGGCTTACCATCACTACTCATGACTGATTCAAGTGCTTCTTCTACTGTAAACTGAGGTTTACCAGATAGACTTGCTGTTGGGTTATCAGTTCTTCCTAATAAGTAATCGGTGGATACATTGAAATAATCAGCAACTTTTAATAAATTTGTGCCCTTGGGTATGTTCTTTTTCCAAGAATACAATGAGTTTTTACCAATTCCGATCTTTTCCTCTAAATCATTTACAGAAATCCCTTGTTTCGCACAAAGCAATTTTAACCTATCAAATGCTGTCATATTAACGATCCTCCAGAATCGCTACGACCCCAGTTAAAACTAGATGTAAAAATAGATGAAAAACTGTTGACAATTAAATCTAGATTTAATATACTGTGTTCGTAAGCTAATTTAATAAGCTAACAAGCAATAAGAAAGACACCCAACTAAAAATAAACAATTCGACGTCGCCAAACTAAGAATGTTGATTTAAAAGGGATAATTCTGTGCTTATTTAACTATGTTTCTATATTAAAACTAGTTTTAATATTTGTCAACAAAAATTAGCGAATTTAATTAGCTTACAAATTATAACAGAAAGGAGAGTTAACAGTATGTCACAAGATTTTATTTTAAAAGTCAGAATCCAGTTGGCTAAGTACGACAAGACACAGAATTGGTTGGCGGATACTATCGGTATTTCCAGAGCGTATATGTCCGATATTATGAACGGCAAGCGTAAACCAGACAAGCAAATTGAGCCTATCGAAAATGCTTTAGCTGCATTGAAGGAGGATGCGAATTAATGGAATTGCATATACCAGATGAATTGATACAGAAACAAATTGCTTTAGCGATTGTTACTATTTCGACTGCAGAAATTGAAAATCGCATGAAGCTGTTGACAAAAACACTTGAGTTACCACCGTACGGAAACAAAGAAACTATCAAGCATGTTTTAGGTATCGGAGACAAAAAACTCAACAAGTGGATTTCTATGGGATTAAAAATACAGGTTTGGAGTCCGCAAGATATTCGGATTGAGAGAGAATCGCTGCAGCATTTCTTAGCTGAGAATTTTGAGGTGTGAACATGACCTACACACTTGAACAAGAGCTACTAATTGACGCCATATCGAAGGATAAAATACGTATCTTAAACGATCAGCTACACGACCGCAAAAGCTTACTGAGCGATTCTCAACGAGAGCTGTTGCTCAGAGATCTGAAAAGGTACCAAGAATTACTTTATCAATGCCGCTTGAATCGGCAAATAGATTTGAGGTGAATTGTTTGAAAAAGAAATGGTTAGCAACATTACACGGCAATCCGTTATACAAAGCTAGACAGTTACAGGCAATTGCTTATGCGAGCATGATTCTTAATATTATTTTGCTGTTAATGCTGATACAAATTATGGTGGTGAAGTAGATGACCAAAGCAGAAATATTGGATTTATACTATCGAACGATTGACTGGAAAGAATGCTACTTCGAATCGCAAGCGTTGATGGAAGCTGGAACAAAATAAGAAAGGAGCAATATCATGGCAACTACTAGAAAAAGATTGACGGACTAAGGATTTGAGGAGGTTAAGAAGACACAAGATTATAGACTATTGCAACTAGTTATTAGCGAACCCGGTGATCGTTTCCATACTGTCCTGCACTGGTATACAGACACACCGAAGAAAATTTACATCAACATGTACAAAATCTCTGGTGCGGTCACAATTAGTAAAGATGACGTTTTGCGCAATCACAATAACTTGCATGACGGTGTTCTTAATAATTGGAAAAAATTCGAAGAGGGGTTTCCTGAAATTAAGAGTGCTCAATAAGGAGGGAGCGTATTGAAAGCTTGGACAACGAAAGAAATTGCATATGTTCTTAAAAATGCCTTGATGGCTGAAACAAACGAAGTCATTAATACGGAACAGATGGCGAAGAAATTACGGAGGTCGGTTCCAGCAGTTACGAAAAAGATCTCTGACATGAGAAAAGATGGGAAATTCCCAAAAATTCAAAAGGAACTTGCTTTTGATAGTGACGGCAGACCATGGACTGCTGCAGAAGAAAAGCGGTTGGTTGCAATGTATAAGCAAGGGGCTTCTTATGAGGAAATCGGAGAAGCGCTAGGGCGATCAAAAGGATCTTGTTCAAATAAATCCGCAAAACTCAGAGCCTCCGGAAGAGTTAAACCTCAAAAGTTAAGTTGTTGGCCAGAAGATGACATACGCATTTTATTAGACACAATCGAGTTTGACTCTAATGGCTATGTATCGAACTACGAAGAATTAGCAAAAGTGACTGGCAAGCAATATTCGCAAGTGGTTCAGAAAGTTGGTCGTCTGAGAAAAGAGGGAAGAATTCCTGCCAATGTAAAACCTGGAACTACCAGTTTGAAATCAAAACAATCAATGCAGAAATTCAATGATGCTCGATTTGCCCATTATGCGAAGAAGGAGGAAGACTCCATGCAAAAAGAACAGCCAATGCAATCAAAAAGTGTAACTGCCGGATCGCTCAGTATTGAATCCAAAGAAGAAAGTGTGATTCATACAGTTGTAATCTTTGCAGGCGTAGAAACACATACGTACTTCTCAGCAGATGGAACCAAAATTGCAGAAATACAAAAAGAGCCTACACCAGTTCCCGCTAGTGTAAGCCAAATGTAACATTATCAGTTAAGGAGAGTGTAACAATATGAACGAAAAAATTCAAGCTTTAGCAGACGAATTACAGCAAGAATGTCACAAAGAAGGTGTTGCTTTACTTTGTACCATGCAAAAAGAGGGAGAAGGAAAAGTGATGGTCGCCGGCAGTCTACCAGAAATCGGTTTGTTATTAGCATTGCAGGAGCGGAATTTAGATAATGAAAGTCCGATAAAAGCCGAAATTTTACGCAAAGCGGCGCTCCTATCACTAAAAGAAATGAAGACCGAAGAAGGAACGAACATCGGCCATACATTTGTGACTAACGATTTAAACGATATTCCGGAAATCTTAAAAAGTTTTATGCGAGGTGATTACGAGTGAGTGTGAAAATCAACAAATTAGAATTAGAAAACGTTAAACGTGTCAAAGCGGTAAAGATTGAACCCAATGCCAGCGGATTAACTATCGTTGGTGGAAACAATAACCAAGGGAAAACTAGTGTCATTGATGCCATTGCATGGGGGCTTGGTGGCAATAAATACAAACCAAGTCAAGCACATCGGGAAGGATCAGTCACACCACCACACCTTCATATCGTCATGAACAATGGTCTAGTCGTAGAGCGCAAGGGAAAGAATTCTGATTTGAAGGTCATTGATCCCAATGGAGAAAAAGCCGGACAGAACTTATTGAACAGCTTTGTCGAAGAGCTAGCCATTGATCTACCAAAATTTATGGATTCGTCTAGCAAGGAAAAAGCAAATATCCTCCTGCAGATTATTGGTGTGGGTGATCAACTGTTCGAACTAGAACGCAAGGAACAAGAAATCTATAACCAACGGCACACGATTGGCCAAATTGCCGATCAGAAGAAAAAGTTTGCAGCAGAGCAGCCATATTTTCCAGAAGCACCGAAGGAACCAATTGCAGTTGCTGATTTAGTTGCCAAGCAACAAGAGATCTTAGCCAGAAATGGTGAGAATCAACAAAAGCGAAATCAAGTCAATCAAATCACTTTTAAATTGGAACAATCGAAATCAAATATCCAAGCGATCAACATGAGGATTGAAGAACTTCAAGCGCAACTGCAGAAAGAACAAATTGAATTCAACCGATTAACATCGGACTTTGAAACAGCGCAAAAGACTGCTGAAAACCTACAAGATGAATCAACAAAAGAACTGCAACAAAATATCGCAGAAGTCGACGAGATCAATCGAAGAGTCCGAGCAAACTTAGACAAGGACAAAGCTGAAGAAGATGCGAAAGACTACCAGAATCAGTACGACGTGCTGACAAATGATATCACGGCGATTCGTGAAGAAAAGGTCTCGTTTCTAGCTAATGCGAAACTACCGCTTCAAGGGCTTTCTGTGGCTGATGGCGAGCTGATCTATAACGGCCAAAAATGGGATAACATGTCCGGATCTGATCAGTTAAAAGTATCGACGGCAATCGTCCGGAAACTAAAACCAGATTGCGGATTCATACTATTAGACAAACTTGAACAAATGGACATGGTTACGTTGAAGGAGTTTGGCCAGTGGCTGGAACAAGAAGGTCTACAGGCAATTGCGACACGTGTTTCAACAGGTGACGAGTGCGAGATCATTATTGAAGATGGCTATGTGACTGAAAATAAATTAGCATCATCTGAGGGCGGACCTACACCTCAGCAATCCCCACAACCTAAGTGGAAGGAAGGAGAATTTTAATGAACATTACGAAAGGTGTCATTGCAAGGGCACAAAAGGTCGTGATTTATGGGCCGGAAGGGATCGGGAAATCTACACTGGCTGCTCAGTTTCCTAATCCATTATTTATTGATACGGAAGGCAGTACCGACAATATGGACGTTGCACGTTTAGATAAACCTAGGAGCTGGTCGATGCTTTTACAGCAAATCGATTTCGTGAAACAAACGATGCCCTGTGCGACTTTAATCATTGATACTGCAGATTGGGCAGAGCGTTTATGCATCGAGCACATTTGTTCCCAGTACGGCAAAAAGGGAATCGAAGATTTTGGTTATGGAAATGGGTACACGTATCTTGCTGAAGAGTTTGGCCGGTTACTCAATAAGTTATCTGATCTCAAAGATATTGGCGTGAATGTTGTATTAACCGCACATGCCCAAATCCGTAAATTTGAACAACCAGATGAAATGGGAGCTTATGATCGGTGGGAACTGAAGCTGGGTAATAAAAAGACCCTAGCTACCACAGCCCCTTTAACAAAAGAGTGGGCGGATATGGTTTTATTCTGCAACTACAAAACGATGTCTGTCGCTTCGGATGACAAAGGAAAAAAATTCAAAGCACAAGGCGGAAAGCGTGTCATGCATACGACCCACCATCCAGCATGGGATGCAAAAAATCGATTTGGATTACTGGATGAGTTGGATATGGGCTTTGCAGGAATTGCACACATTTTCGCGTCTCAGCAAGCGCCACAGGTAACGGAACAACCAATTGCAACAAATACGCCAGCAACTGTTGAAACGCTAGTAAACAAGCCCGAACCGACTCAGGAAACACAATCTGTAACAACAGAGCCAAATTTTGATCGAGAGCCAGACGATTATGCAGGGATTCCACAACAACTCGTTGATTTGATGAAAATAAACAATGTCATTCCTGCAGAAATCATGGTTGCGACAGAATCAAAAGGGTACTATCCGACAGGTACACCGATTCAAAACTATGATCCGGGATACATCGATGGCGTGCTAGTTGCTGCATGGCCACAAGTATTTACTATGATTCAAGAAATTCGAAAAAACCAACAATTTTAGGAGGAACGATCAATGACACAACAATTTCAACAAGAACGAGAATTAAGCTGGGATGACACGATTGTCCAAGATAGTGAGTTTGTACTACTAGAACCGGGCGAATACTGGTTTAAAGTAGAAAAGTTTGAACGAGCACGTCATACTCCAAATCCAAATTCAAGAAGTCAAAATCCTTTGCCAGCGTGTAATAAAGCAATTTTGACATTAAAAATTGACACTCGAACAGGGGAAACCAAGACCGTAAAACACAATCTATTTCTGCATTCACGAACAGAAGGAATGGTTTCAGCGTTTTTTGGAGCCATTGGTCAAAAGAGACATGGTGAACAGTTGCAAATGAATTGGCAAACAGTGATTGGATCGATTGGCGTGACATCCATTAAAAAAGAAATGGGCAGCAATGGAAATGAATACAATTCTACTGGCTACATGATTTATTCCGAAGATGTGGATCCAACAAAACAACTAAATGATCGACCGGGATCAGCTCAATCGGCTTACCAACAACCACAAGCAAATTATCAAGCGCAGCCTGCAGCAAATCCAAATCAACCAGTAGCAAATCCAAATCAGCAACCAGCCCAAAACTATACCCAACCACCAGCAACGAACCAACCGCAACAAGGGTACCAACCGGGAGCATTTTAGGAGGACAGATCAAATGTATGTTTTTATTGTCTGGAAATATAGTATTTCAGGTTGGAGTAAAGAGATTTTGGAAGTATTTGATAGTGAAAGAAAAGCCCGAGAGTATGTCCAAACACTCTCGGGAAAACCACAGTATGAATTTAATATTCAAAAAATCTTAGTTAATTAACCATACCTTTTTTATCTGGATTATCGAACCATTTCTTAATAGTTGAAATGAACTCCCAAACATCATTTTCAGTTGGTCTTATAAAATCATCAGATGTAGGATTATCGCCCATTTTTTCAAAAACATCTGTTAGCCAGTTTGATCCATGTCCAAGCACACCTAGGTGTTTCATCCAGGATTCTAATTCGCCGGCAGGAACTGGAAATAAGCCGTAAGAATTTAGTGTATCCATGAAATCCATACCCATTTGATAGGTTTCTGGATTTGATTTTTTTAAGATTTCAAGTCCTTCCTTTTTCATGAATTCAGGCTTGGTTGAGCCGTGTTCGTTTTGTAATTTATCAAATGCTTCTTTTAAAGTTGTTCTATTACTTTGAAGTCCAGAATAAGAAGGAACTGGAATATTAGCTGGTGCAAGATATTTATCAGCAAACTCACCTTTTCCATCCTTTAGGAAATCAAGGTCAACAATTGCAATTGCTGAGACACCAATAGCTCTTAAAGTTTTGACAATAATTCCAGTTGTCTGCTTATTTTGTGCATTAACAAAAAGACAATCTTTAATGCCCCATTCGGGTTTATATTCAAGTAATCTGCTGTTTATTTCTTCATAAAAAGCTCTGTCAGAGTCACTTTCAGTAACGATTACCCGTTGATAAAAAATAGCTTTTAAAACATTTGTTGATTTCAGTAATGGGTTGTTCATTATTTTTATAAGTAAGTCCTGATCGATGGGACGGAATGTAGATTTTTCATTTTCATAAGTTAATCGGACGATATTTAATGGAACGTGAGCTTCAAAGCATCCCATAATAAAGTCAGCGCTGTGAGTACTAATAAAGATTTGTTTCTCACTATCAGAGGTAACAAATTTTGAGATTACATTTCCAAGTTTTCGGGCTAAAGGCGGGTGAAGAAATGCTTCAGGCTCATCTAGAAGTAATACATTGGGATTACCAGCAACTATTTCAGAAAGAATTCCAAGATAAGCTTTTCGACCGTCGCTAGAATTCTCAGAGCTATATGAGTTAGACAGCAAAAATTCGGCTGCTGCTGGTCTTACGCTAAGCCGTAATTCTTCAGATAGAGGTTTTTTTGATAGGACGAACTTTGCCTGACCGCTAATGATAAAAATTTCTAGATACAAACTAAAAGCATCAAATATATATTCGCGCATAGTATTCAATAAAGTTTCATCATTTAACAATGTATTAACAGTATTTGAAATACTAGTATTGCTTATTGTAGAAAAATCCATTGATTCCATTGACTGGAGCCTAGTTGCACCGCTAAGAAGAAGAACATTACTTTGCAATACAGCATATTTGAAAAGTCTATAGTTATCGGATTTATAGTCATCTACTTTTCCTTCTGAAAAATCATTGAATTCTCGAATTGGAATGGAACCATATTGACTATTGTATTGATCTTTTTCAAAAAAGTACATATATGATTCATAAGCGCTAACCTTTTTCTCCTCGTTTTGTTTACGAAGCATATCTGTAATTTCTGTTGGAGGAGTAGATAAGATTATGTCATCTATTAAAACTGACTCTGGAACATCATATCTAATCGTTAAATTTTGAAAGATTTCTCTTAATAATAATGACTTTCCAGAATTATTAGGACCTACAAAAATATTTAGAGAATTTGGAGAATACGGTTTTGTTTTTTTACTTTCTGTACTTTTTATAAAAAGTTTATTTATCATATTTTTCCTCCATTGTTTTTCAATAATTATACAACTTAAGAAAGGAATTTTCTATGCAATTAAGACCATATCAACAAGAAGCACGTAGTTCTATCCAAAAAGAATGGCAGGAAGGGAAAAAGCGCACATTGCTAGTTCTGCCTACTGGCTGCGGGAAAACAATTGTGTTCAGTAAGGTCATCGAAGATCGGGTGAGAACGGGCGAGCGAGTGCTCGTCCTTGCCCATCGGGGAGAATTACTGGATCAAGCTTCTGACAAATTAGAAAAGTCGACAGGACTAAAAACAGCAGTTGAAAAAGCGGAAAAAACGAGCCTTGGAAGTTTTTTTCGGGTCGTGGTGGGATCCATTCAGAGTATGCAACGCGAGAAGCGACTAAGTCAGTTTCCGCCTAATTACTTTGATACGATCATCATCGATGAAGCTCATCATTGTATTAGTGATGGTTATCAAAGAGTACTGAGCCATTTTGAGGATTCAAATGTACTAGGGGTTACAGCTACGCCAGATCGTGGTGATATGCGAAACCTCGGTACATATTTCGAGTCCTTAGCTTATGAATACACATTACCAGCAGCAATCAAAGAAGGATTTTTATCGCCAATCAAAGCACTAACTATTCCCTTGAAATTAGACTTAACTGCAGTGAAACAACAAGCCGGGGATTTTTCTTCAAGAGATTTAGGTACTGCATTGGATCCCTATCTTTATCAAATCGCTGATGAAATGGTTAAGCACTGTTCAAATAGAAAAACAGTGGTATTTCTACCATTAGTAAAAACCAGTAAAAAATTCCGGGATATCTTAAATGAACGTGGATTCCGTGCAGGAGAAGTAAATGGCGATTCAAAAGACCGTGTGGAAGTTTTGGAAGACTTTGAGAATGACAGATACAACGTCCTTTGTAACTCGATGCTGTTAACTGAAGGGTGGGACTGTCCATCCGTCGATTGCATCGTGGTACTACGCCCTACAAAAGTTCGATCCCTTTACAGTCAAATGGTGGGACGTGGAACTCGATTACATGAAGGCAAAGAAGAACTTTTGTTGCTTGATTTTCTTTGGCACACGGAACGGCATGAGCTTTGCCATCCAGCACACTTGATTGCTTCAAGTGATGAGGTTGCTCAGACAATGACTGAAAACATTGAAGATGCCGGCGAACAAGGATTGGCATTGGATTTGGAAGAAGCAGAAGTGCAAGCCGAAAAAGATGTCATTGCGGAACGTGAGGAAGCCTTGGCAAAACAATTAGCAGAAATGCGCCGAAGAAAGCAAAAGCTTGTGGATCCACTGCAATTTGAAATGTCTATTCAAGCCGAGGATTTAACGAGTTATGTACCATCCTTTGGTTGGGAAATGGTACCGCCGTCTGATCAACAGGTGTCAGCGTTAGAAAAACTGGGTATTTTACCAGATCAAATTGATAATGCCGGAAAGGCAAGCTTGATCTTGGAACGTTTGAATAAAAGAAAAGAAGCAGGCCTTGCGACACCGAAACAAATCCGTCAACTTGAACAACGTGGCTTTAAGAACGTTGGTATGTGGTCCTTTGATAGTGCTAAAAACATGATCGGTCGCATTGCATCTAACGGATGGCGCACACCAAACACAGTTATTCCTGAAACTTATGTTCCTATCGGATTAGAGGTGTAGTGATGGATCTTAAAATGTACAAAGTCATTTATATTGATTGGAAAGGTCGAACCCTAACAATGTATTTGCATGGCTACAATGAGAAAGATGTGGAAGAACAAGCGATGGTCGCTCAGGGAGAGTTTAAAATTAGTAAGATTTCTGTGTTTCAGTAATAGAGAATAGGAGGAATAAGTAAATGAAAAAAGCGTTTGGTTATAGTCAAATGAAGTTTAACTACATTACTGACTATGCAAATGATATTGCAGAACGATCAGTTCAGCTAGAGATGGCGTGGAGTAATCGGGATAACTTTAAATCTGAAATAGATGTACAAGAGTGGATGAAAAATCAAGTGGAAGCTTTAGAAATGTCTATGAGAGAACTGTCAAAACATCTAAAACCAGATAAAGATTGCATTAAACAGCAACAAGCCAATGAATCATAAAAAAACAATCGTCATAACGATTTTATCTGTTCTGGCACTATGTTATCTAACTATTACAATTGTGAATCAGCAGAAACAGATCAATAAGCTTCAAGAACAACTACAACATGAAACACTCAAGTACAGAATGTTATATCGAGATCCGATCGTCCGTAAAGTTATAGAAAGCGGGGGATGACTATGGCTTATGCAGTATTAGGATTTTCGTTGTTCGTTGCGATTATGGTCATTTCAGTGATCATTGGTAAAAAAATAGATGAAAAAGAGGGAAAATAATTTTGAAAGGAACAGGCATGTGGAAAGCAAATTAGATTTAAGAGAGCCGGAAAATTCTCTCCAAGAAAAATCCGGCAACATAAATAGCGATGTTATAGAAGTTTTAGAATTTGGACTTTCTATAGTTAAAAAATCTGATTATTTTCTTTAGTTAACAATCTGAAAACAACGCCTAGTTAAAGAATCAAGCAAATATACTACTGAATAGAGGGATTCAAATGGTAAAAATTATACTTATTTCTGTTCTTGTTTCTTTTGTTACAACATCAATAATGATCAGGTTTCATATGAAGATGATGGAGAAATGGCTAGAACATTTTTTTGAGAAAGAATTATCGTTTATAAAAAAGGAGTTAGATACAAGTGTTAAAAAATGAAATACCAAAAGGAGATAAGTCTATTACGCCCTTTTCGAGTATTAAATGACAGTTACGAGGCAGATTTGTTTTTGAAGGATCTTTTTCTAATTGTTTCTTCATGAGAGTAAATTCTGTTTCGATCTCTTCATATACTAATGGATTTGTTAATTTAGCACCTTGAGAAATTATTATCAAGCCTAATCTATTAATAGAAGAGATACTGAATTCGTTCTGGAGGTACTCTTTTCTATTTTTAGAGTAATAGAAAAAATCAATAAATGGAAAGGATTTAGTTGCATACTCTTTTTCAAAATCTTCCCAAGATGGGAGCTGTGGTAACTCAAAAAATGTCTTCTTTCCTTTCGTTTCTATCTTTTTAGTAAAGTCAGAAGTGCTTTTTTTATCTTCAACTGCAGTTATTTTTCCATAAGGCAAACGTGTGTAAGTTTGAAATTCTTTCAAAAAAACAGCGTCTTCTGAAGATAACTGCTTTATGACTTCAACAAAAGAAGGATGAATGTATTTTTGTTTGCTCTTATCCATGGATGAAGCAATCAATTTAGCAAACATAGTTCTCAATTCTTCCTCTTCAATATAATATTTTGAAGCTTCTAGAGCTGGTCCTACTATTGATAACGGAGGTTCTTGAAGACTTTCTTCAGGAATTATCACAAGTTCTTGAGCGATTTTCTCTTTGTAATCTTTAATGTATATTTCATTTTTAACGCGTTTCTTTTCTGCATATAAATGAAGTTTTTCGAAACCAACAAGAGACATAATGTCATCCAACGCTTGAGCCGGTCCTTTAGCACCTTTGAAAGCATTGGTAGACATTGCGGTTGCAAACGAAGTAACTACTGTTGGTATTAGTTCAATCATAAAATAACCTCAATTCATTTTTAATTTATTATAGCAAAGAAAGCATGTGATACCAAATTGGAAAATAAATTAGATTTAACAGAACTATTAAAATACGTGGATCCGTCAATGCTAGGTTATCAGGAATGGATCAACGTTGGGATGGCTCTCAAGCATGAAGGATACACAGCACTAGATTGGGATCAATGGAGCCAACAAGATTCCGGACGATACCATTCAGGGGAATGTTTCAAGAAGTGGGATAGTTTTGAAGGAACCAATCACCCTGTCACTGGTGCAACGATTACACAGCTGGCAAAAGATTATGGCTGGACATCCCCATTTAGAAATGAGGACGGTGGCCATGAATTAGATTGGAACGGCACACTTCAAAAAGATGATTTGGTCATTATTGACCGGAACTGGATTGAGGGCAAAGAAATCAATGAGCCAGTGAAGTGGGAGCCAGCAAGACAGATCATCCGTTATCTGGAAACATTATTCGAACCATCAGAAACGGTTGCCTATAATGTAGAATCGTGGCAGGACGATGACGGAAAATGGAAGCCTTCGAACAAAGGCGCTTTTGACCGAACAGCAGGTCAATTAATTGAAGCATTAACCCATTGTGGGGATGATATAGGATCAGTCCTTGGGGATTATAATCCAGAAGCGGGTGCGTGGATTCGTTTCAATCCCATGGATGGTAAAGGCGTAAAGAATGATAATGTTACAGAATTTCGCTATGCATTAGTAGAATCTGACAACATGAGCTTAGAAAAACAAAATGCCATCATGCGAGAACTTGAGCTGCCTATTACGGCAATGCTATACAGTGGTGGAAAATCGATCCATGCCATCGTAAGAGTGGATGCTGACAATTATCCAGAATATCGGAAGCGGGTTGATTATCTTTATGATGTCTGCAAGAAAAATGGACTGACTAATGACAATCAAAACAGGAACCCTTCCAGACTAAGTCGGATGCCAGGTGCCACAAGAGGAGACAAAAAGCAGTTTATCATCGATACAAATATTGGGAAATCTTCTTGGGATGAATGGAAAGAGTGGATCGAAAGTGTCAACGACGATCTTCCGGATCCGGAAAGTTTGTCCGATTTGTTTGATCAACCGATTGAACTTGCGCCGGAATTAATTAGAGGGATGCTACGGCAAGGGCATAAAATGTTGATTGCTGGACCATCGAAAGCTGGGAAATCATTTTCACTTATCCAATTGGCCATCGCCATTGCAGAAGGTCGGCAGTGGTTCGGGTTTGACTGCGCACAGGGGAAGGTGCTGTATGTCAATCTGGAATTAGATGATCGATCAGCAAGAGTTCGATTCGTTGATATCTACGAAAAATTAGGACAAGGTCATAGTAATGTATCAAATATTGATATCTGGAATTTGCGTGGTAAGACAAGCCCAATGGATAAGCTGGCACCTAAATTAATCCGACGGGCTCAAAAATCCAATTACATGGCCGTAATCATTGACCCGATTTATAAGGTATTGACTGGGGACGAAAACAGCGCCCATGAAATGGCTAAGTTTACGAACCAATTTGATAAAATCGCGACTGAGTTGAACTGTGCCGTCATTTACTGTCATCATCACTCGAAAGGCTCGCAAGGTGGAAAGAATTCTATTGACCGTTCGAGCGGATCCGGAGTATTTGCACGAGATCCTGATGCGATACTGGACTTGATTGAATTGCCAGTCACTGAGGATCGCTACATGGCTATGGAAAACGAAGCTACCTGCAGTGTTTACCTAAGAGCGATCCAACAATACAATCCGACTTATGGGGAAATTAGCCAAGATGATCAATTTAGTGTGAAGCACATGGGTCAACATTTGATGAGTGCAATTCGATCACAAGAAATTTTGAAACAAGTAGAGATTGAAAGGCAGCAAGCAGTTCGCTTATCCAGACAGGCAACAGCATGGCGAATAGATGGGACGTTGCGAGAATTCCCGAAATTTGACCCGATCAACGCATGGTTCAAATATCCGCTGCATGTGCTTGATTCTTCATTGGCAGATATCAAGCTAGATGAAGATGGGAAAGATAGTTGGAAAAAAGGCACGAAGAAAGCCAATCAATCACGTAGCGAGAAATCAAAACAAGAACTAGATACAGCTTTTAGTGGTTTATCAATGGATGGTGGTCCTATTGACGCAGAGGAGATTGCCGAGTATTTAGATATAAGCAAGAGGTCAGTTTACAACAAGGTAAAAAAACATGAAGGTTTTGAAATAATTGACGGAATGCTACACAAAAAAGAAGTTGTTGAGTAATGAAAGGCTAGTAAGCTATTCACTAGCTATTCAAAACAATTCTTTCCGTGAAAGGCTAGTAAGCTATTCACTAGTCTTTCACGCTTCAAAACGTTGTCGCATCAGCGTCCGTTCTCCTTATGAATAGCTCCTTTCAGGATAGCTATTCATAAAAGGAGTAAACGTGACAAAAATTGGGTCTTCACAAATCCAGAAATTACAGAGTTCTCGAAAATAAAATAACAGAAAATGGTGGTTGTATGAAAAATGATTTAACAGCTGAAGAGTGGTTAGCTCTAGCATTCTTCTTAAGTGGTGAAAGTTTGATTATGTCCGGAAGAAGCGACGGGAAAGTGAAAAGGATCCAGGCTTTTCAAAGAGCTAAAGATAAAGTAATTGAAACTGCAAAGGATATTCAAGATGTAAATGGGCATTATGAAGTAGGCCAATATGTCAAAAATATTCCCGATGACGAAAGGTGGGCGGGTGAACTTGATTGAATTTTTCATGCCGATGATTCCACCAGAAACGACTCACCAACAAAAGAAGGTATCAGTGGTGAGTGGCAAACCACACTTCTATGAGCCGAAAGAGCTGCAGGCTGCACGTCAAAAATTGACTTCTCATCTGGCCAAACATGTTCCGGAAGAAAAATACATGGGTCCGGTTCGGTTAATGGTGAAGTGGTTGTTTCCTATAATAAATGGCCATCAAAATGGAGAGTATAAATACACGAAGCCCGACTTGGATAATAGCCAGAAATTATTGCAGGACTGTATGACTGATCTAGGCTTCTGGAAAGATGATTGTTATGTGGCCAGTTTGGTAGCTGAGAAGTTTTGGGCAGATCAACCAGGTATCTATATCAGAATTGAGGGGATTTGATTGGATTGGAGTGCAGTATTTACTGATATTCATGAGTGGATGAATGAATCTAATCAAGTGACCCAACAATATCCGGTGACTTCTGACCAGTACTGGGAATGGCTAGTAAAGTCTATGGGGGATCTTGGGAACAAATATAATAACCATCCACTTGTACTAGGATTTTTAAACGCGGTTATTACATTTCAAGATGAGAACGTTCAAAAAGTAAAAAATGCAAGAAGGTGATTCGCATATATGAATGGGTAACTTCACTGATAGCGATCGATCAAGAGCTTTTCGAAATAAGGCTATCGTTGGATTTAAATGAGAATGAATTATATCGTTGGAAAAACTACAGCAACGAAGATGGCGATTTGGCGAAACATCAAACTTTTTTGACAGCTTTACAAAAGCAGGTAAGACTTAAGGAAGTGATTGAATCATTGGCAACAAGAGAGGAACAACTGAAAAAGCAAAGACAAGATATTATTGATACGATTGAAAAGTTTCAAGGGCTAGATCAGCGGATACTCAAAATGAAATATGTGGATGGCATGAAGCTGGAATCAATAGCTGAAAAAACAGGATATACCTATCAATATATAAGAAGCAGACATGCGGACATTATGAAGATGATACGATTTAGTAAAAATGTATAATACGTTGTCAACACAGATTCAACAGACATATTGATTTTTACATGATATTCTTATATTGTCGAAAATTATGAAAGACAGCACAATTTTTTGAAAGAGGTGGAGCATCTCATTTCGAAATTCGCTAGTGCTGTCTTTTTGGTTATTGCTTTCAATCTAGGTCAGGAGTATCATTTCCTTAATTGGAGGTGAATTCTATGTCGGATGAAAAGAAAAATTACACTAAAGAGTCCTTGCTAATATCAATTAAAGAGTTGGAACAAGAGCTTTATGATCTCAATAACGGAAAATCACGTTCTAATTTAGAAGGAGATTGGGGTCCAAGAGCGGATTTTCTTAAAGAAACACTTGAGCGAAGGAAGAAACAACTAAACGAATTAGATTCAAAAAGTCAATAATTGTTACCCGTCTTAGTACGGGTTTTTATTTTGCATAAAATTCAGAAAGGAGTGTGGCATTTATGGCCAAACTTAGTCCCAAGCAGCAGCTGTTCGCCGATGAGTATTTGATTGACCTAAATGCCACGCAAGCTGCTATTCGAGCTGGCTATAGTCCAAAAACAGCAGATGTGAAAGGATCACAACTATTAAGAATAGTTAAGGTTCGCACGTACATTGAACAAAAAATGGCGGAACGATCACGCCGTACTGGCATTAATCAAGACCGAGTACTTCAAGAATTAGCAAAGATTGCATTTATTAAAGCGACTGATTTAATCGATCCAAAAGATGCATCAGTTTTAGAAAATGCATCCGACGATGACTTGGCTGTCATTCAGTCAATCAAGGTAAAAGAGTCATGGGGAGAAAAAGGCTCGAGTGTCGAAAGAGAAATTAAATTAGCAGACAAAACGAGATCATTAGAAATGCTTGGCCGTCATTTGGGAATGTTCAATGATAAGCTTGATGTCAACGCAGCACAGAAAGTGGTGATTGTCGATGATATCGACGACACAAACGACGGTTAGGCTTTCGGAAATCGTACTTGATCAATTCAAATCCTTCTGGATAGCATCCAAGAAAAAGAAGCACCTTCGATATGTCCTAAAAGGTGGACGTGGATCTGGTAAATCATTTCATATCCCTATGAGAATCATGTTGGATGTGATGGAATATCCAGTATCTGCAATTGGAATAAGAAAAGTACAAAATACAATTTTGAAATCATCCTATGCAAACTTTAAAGGTGCTGCAAACGTCTTAGGCGTTCGGCATCTTTTTCGTTTTGTTGACTCAAAACTTGAGATCACCTATAAGCCCAGGGGGAATAAGATTTACTTTGCTGGTGCTGATGATCCTGAAAAAATTAAATCAATCAAAGATGCTGATTATCCTCTAGCTATTGGCTGGTGGGAAGAATTAGCAGAATTCAAAACCGAAGAAGAAGTAACTACAATCGAGAACTCTATTCTTCGTGAGGAGTTGGAAGGGAAATTTACTTCCGACAGCCAACGAAAAAAGGTATATCCATTTGATTATAGCTTTTACTATTCATACAATCCGCCCAAACGGCGCCAGTCTTGGGTTAATAAAAAATATGAATCTAGTTTTATCGATTCAAATACTTTTGTTCATCACTCAACGTATCTTGGTAATCCATATTTATCAAAGAAATTTGTTGAAGAAGCGGAAAACGTCAGAAAGAATAAGCCGTTGAAATATCGATGGGAGTATATGGGCGAAGCAATCGGTTCAGGTGTGGTTCCTTTTGACAACTTACAAATCGAACCAGGATCTATCACTGATGAGATGGTGGCGAATTCCGATAACATTCGCAACGGTCTTGACTTTGGTTACGCTACTGATCCGCTGGCATTTGTACGTTGGCACTACGACAAGAAAAAAAATGGTATCTATGCTATTGATGAAATCTACGGCGTAAAAATTAGTAACCGCGAATTTGCTGGTAAAGCACGTGCAAAAGGATATGGTTCAGATGAAGTCTTTGCTGATTCAGCAGAACCGAAAAGCATTGATGAATTAGTGCATGAGCAAGGGATGTTACGAGTAAAAGGTGTTAAAAAAGGACCAGATAGTGTGGAGTATGGTGAACAATGGTTGGATGATTTGGATTTCATTTGCATTGACCCTAAAAGAACACCTAATACAGCGAGAGAATTTGAAAATATTGATTATCAGGTTGATAAAGATGGTAATCCTAAGACGCGTCTTGAAGATAAAGACAACCACACGATCGATGCGACTAGATACGCTTTTAGTAACGATATGCGAAATATAAAAGTAGTGATAGAGAATAAAGTTAAATTTGGTTTTTAAAGGAGTGAGAAAATGGCAATTGCTGTGAACAGAGAAGTGGCGGGTGACTTAAACAATCCAAGCGCCGAATTGCTCAACTATTGTATCCAGAGACATTTAACACAAACCCAACGGCTTGAAAGGCTATCCGATTATTACGATGGCGAGCAAGATATTCTTAAACGGGAGAAAGAAAATGATTCTGCACCAAATAATAAAGTACTCGTTAATCATGCCAAATATGTAGTAGATATGAATGTTGGGTTCATGGTTGGGAACCCTATCGCCTACACCAGTGACTCGGATAAGAATATCAAACCTATTTTAGATTTATACGATGAAATAGACATCGTGTCGCATGATACAGAGTTAGAAAAAGATTTGTCTACATTTGGCATTGGCTATGAACTTGTTTACCTTAAGATAAATAAAGATGGAACGACGCAGCCTACGATTAAGTGCATTGATCCACGTGGCATTTTCTTGGTAACTGACGATACCGTAGACAAAAACCCTCTGTTCGCGGTCCATCATCAGCCCGTGTTTAACTTGCAAGGTGGTATTTCTCATTATCTTGTTAAATATTATAATGACAACCGAGTAATAACTTACAAATGCAATAGTCAAGGATGGGGAGAATATGACTTAATCAAGGCTTTGCCACATTACTTCGGAGCAGTACCTGTAATCGAATATCGAAACAATGAAGAAAAACAAGGCGATTTTGAACAGGCAATGACCTTAATTGACGCATACAACTTATTACAATCAGATCGATTAAATGATAAAGAAGCATTTGTTGATGCAATTATGTTTTTACAAGGCTTTATGTTAGCAGACGGTGATGGTGAAAAACTGATGAAAGAAAAATTATTACAAACTTCGGCTCCTCCGTCAGATACTGCTGCTGGATATCTAACTAAAGAGTTAGATGAAACTGGCGTTGATGTTTTAAGAGACTCAATTCTAGATGATATTCATAAAGTTACGTATGTACCGAATCTGAATGACGAAAACTTTGCAGGGAATGTTTCAGGGGAGAGCATGAAATACAAGCTTTTCGGATTGCTACAGCTGATGTCAGTTAAATCACGATACATGATCAAAGGGTTGCGCAACCGGATGTTGGTGTTCGAAAATTTCTTGAAAATTAAAGACAAATCTGTCGATACCACCGGTACTAAGATTAAATTGAAGCCAAATTTGCCTATCAATACTACGGATATTATTAATCAAATTGTCCAAGCTTATAATGCAGGAATATTACCACTGAAAGTATTGTTAACCTGGTTACCTGATATTGATGATGTCGACGAAGTTCTAAAACAATTATCAGAAGAAAAAGAAGAAAGCATGAAGTTGCAAGCTAAAGTGTTGGGCGTACAAGCAGAAGATAGTCACTCGGATTTGGATGACGATCCACAGGAGGATGAAGAAGATGAACGAAAAGCAGTTAAAAGAACTAATGAAGTTTAACGAGAACAATCAAATGATTGAAGCCACTTTCTTTGAAATGCAAAAAAGTCTTGATTATATTGCCAAGCAAGGTAAATATTTGTTCGATAAATGTTTAGAAGAGGGTTTTAACGAAGAGCAAGCTTTAAAATTTTCTATCAGTATTTTAACTGGTGGGGTGAAATAAGGAGCTGATTAAATGGCTCAAAAGAAACGTAAGCTATCCTATTGGGAACGCCGCAATGTCGATGCTGAACAAAAAATAAACGATGGCGCAATCAAAGTTGAGGAAGCTGTGGCGAAAGCCTATAGGCAAGCACAGACGTACTTAACTCAAAAGGTTAGGAAGCTATTTGCTCGCTCTCAGCAGCGATCTGGGCTGTCTGAGGATGAAGCTAAACGGATACTGAACCAAACAACATCAGTTGAAGAGTTAGCAGAATTGAGAAAGCTATCTAAACAGATTAAAGATCCTGAATTACAAGTTGCAGCAAAGAACAGGTTGCAAGCATTAGCATTTAAAGAGCGTATCACTCGTGCAGAAGACTTGAAAGCCAAGTCTTTTTTAGTTTCTAAGCAAGTTGCAGATGTTCAGTTAGAAAAGCAGACAGAATTCTATGTAGATGCTATTCATGAGTCATATCGTGAGGCTACTGCTGAATCAGTCATCCGCAAGGCGCAAGAGAACGCTAAGAATGGCGTAGTCATCGAAGTATGGAATAAGAAGGATTATCAGTTTAAGGAACTATCGACCAGGTATACAAAGAACATTCTCGATAGCCACTGGCATGGATCGAATTATTCTAAGCGACTGTGGGGCGATACTGAAGCTTTAGCAGCAAGGTTGGAAGAATTGTTCACCGTTGAATCCATGACTGGCATGTCTGAGTTTGAAATGGCTAAGGCAATAGCTAGTGAATTTGACCGCTCTATTGGCGTAGCTAGACGTTTGATTCGTACAGAAGCTAATTACATGGCTAACCAAGCGAAACTCAAAGCTTGGCAAGATAACGGCGTAAAAGAGTACATGCTAGTAGCTGTGCTGGACTTGCGAACGTCTGAAATCTGCAAAGGTAAAGATCACAAAATTTATCCAGTTTCTGAAGCTAAGGTAAACGGTGCTAGCGGAACGTATCCGCCACTTCATCCTTGGTGTAGAACAATAGCGGTTATGTACAGCAAACTTACGCTGAAGTTACCTAGGAACTCTTTAGATCCTATTAGTGGTAAAGTCATTCCCATCAGAGGTGAAACAACCTATAACGATTGGATGGACAAGCTGAAAGAAAAATACTCAGATGAAGAAATAGCCTTACAGAAGAAGAAAATATTGGGAGTGTGAATTGCTTGGATTTCAGAGAATTGAAACGAAAGAAAGAACGTGGTGTCAGCAATGAAGAGTTCATGGATCAATCAAAGGAATTCTTTAAAGATGCGGAAAGTATTGTTGTGGTTGGCCTAGATCAGAATGGAATTATATCGACCTTTTACACACAAAGTACGTCGCTTAATGCTATAGGAATGACGGAAGTAGCAAAAAATCAACTAATTCAAGAAATGGAGGTGTAAGTTAAATGGAATTAATCGTATTCACAAATAATGGACAGACCTATCATTTCAAAGGTGTGGAAAATTTTAGACCAACCACAACAGGTTTCAGTTTCGATTATATCGGGGGTGCTACAGGCGTTAAACGCTCGGCTAGGTTTAATAATACTTCTACTGTAGGTTATGCATTGAGAGAAACGGAAGTCTAGTAAAAAGTTATTTTGAAAAAAGAGAGGATTTTGTAAAATGGGAGATCAAGAATTTGTAACGGCAGCAAAGAAAGCAATCGTCAAGGCGTTTAATGAACGAAAGGGATCGCTACATCCGCCACTGAAAGAGGAAGAGTTGTATGTGGTTTGGCTAGCAAAAGCGTTACAAAACAACAAGGCGCTCTTATCAACTAGTCGCTCCGGTGATGGACTTTATTTTGAAGTAACCAACAACGGGGATAAGAATGAAATGTATTTGGATGTATACAAAAAGCAAGAAAATATTCGTGTTCCTTATTAGTCAGAAGTCTAGCAGCCGCTGGGCTTTTTATTTTGTCCAAGCATTGATGACGTTATAAAAGCTATGGAAGTGCAAGCATTTATCCACGTAAAAAGGTATGGAAGGAGAAACAAATCATGAAAACAAGCAAGAAATTTTTTATGCCATTGAATATACAATTTTTCGCAGAAGACGGTGCTGGAGACGACCCGGGAGAACAAACAACACCGGAATTCAACGTCGATGAATTGAATGAAGAACAATTGGCGGCCATTAAGGAAAAATTTGGCTTCAAAGATGACAAGGATGTCGATTCTATTGTCAAAAGTAAAAAGTCACGTTGGCAAAAAGAAGCCGAAGAAGAAAAAAATGAAGCTGCACGTTTGGCAAAGCTATCTGAAGAAGATCGCCAAAAAGCACTTTTGGATAAAGACCGAACAGAGTTTGAAAAAGAAAAAGCAGAATTTCAAAAGCAACAATTGTTTGTAGAAAAAGGTAAACAACTTCAAAGTATTGGTATTCCGAGTGATTTAGCTGACCGTATCCAAGGTGAGACTGCTGAGGAAGTAATGGCGGATGTTAAAGTTTTTAAAGCAGCTTGGGATGCAGCCTTGCAAAAAGCAGTTGATCAAGCACTAAAAAGCTCTATTGATAGTCCGTTAGATTCTTCTGGTAGCAAAACAGAGGTTAATCCATTTGCAAAAGAAACGCTAAATCTCACTGAACAAGGAAGATTGCTGCGAGAAGATCCAGAAAAAGCAAAAGCCTTACGGGCATTAGCAAATAAATAGAAAGTGGGAGAAAAAATGAAAAAAAGTTTATTGAAAATGAACTTGCAGTATTTTGCTGCTAAAACAAAAATCGAAGATGTCATTGTACCAGAAGTCTTCAACCGGTACGTCATCGAACGTACTGCTGAATTATCAGCGTTGTATCAATCGGGAATCGTCGTGAAGGATCCAGAATTAGATGCATTAGCAACTGCTGGTGGTAAGTTGATCAATATGCCATTTTGGCAAGATTTGACTGGTGACGATGAAGTGTTGTCTGATACCGAATCTTTAGAAACAGATAAGATCGTTGCTGGGCAAGATATTGCCGCTCTCTTGATGCGTGGTAAAGCTTGGAAAGTAAATGATTTATCCAAAGCGCTGTCTGGTGACGACCCTATGCGTGCTATTGGTGATTTGGTTGCAGCTTATTGGGCACGCCGTCAACAAACCACATTATTGAGTGTTTTAAAAGGTGTGTTTGGTGCTGCAACTACAAAAATGGGCGATAATAGCTTAGATATTTCTACTGAAACAGGTAATGCTGCTGCGTTTACTGGTGAAACATTCCTAGATGCTTCCTACAAATTGGGTGACGCAGAAGAAAAACTGACTGCAATTGCTGTTCACTCGTCTGTATATGCTAACTTGCGCAAACAAAACTTGATTGAATTCTTGTTAGATTCAAACAACACAAAAATCCCAATTTACATGGGTAAACGTGTGATCGTTGATGACGGTATGCCTAATTCTGGCGGAGTGTTCACTTCGTACATCTTTGGCCAAGGTGCTATTGGTTTGGGTAACGGCGCTGCTCCAGTCCCTACTGAAACAGATCGTGATGCATTAGCTGGTGATGATATATTGGTTAACCGTCAACATTTCTTGTTACATCCTCGTGGAGTTAAGTTCACAAGTAAATCTGTTGCTGGTTCATCTCCAACAAATGCTGAGTTGGCTACGGGTGGGAACTGGGAACGTGTATACGAAGCTAAAAACGTTCGTATCGTTCAATTCAAACACAAATTGTGGACACCAACTATTACTGCGCCTGGTGGATCTGGCGAGTAGAAGAGGAGTGAGAAGTCAATGGATGAGGAAAAGCTAAAAAAGGCATCCGAAAGGTTAGCCAAAGATTTAAATCTTCAAGTCGAAGATATTGTGGGATTAGTCGAAGATGCAGCACTTCTCGTCCTTGACTACACAAATCGTGAAGAAATGATTGATGCACTTTGGGTATACGCACGCCAATTAGCCACGATTGCCTATAACCAAGAAAGTAACGAAGGAGAAGTTAGTCGCTCTGAGGGTGGCGTTTCAAGGTCGTTTAACACCGATATTCCCGAATCTATCCAACGAGGTTTGAATCGATATCGATTAGGAAAGGTTGTGAGTTTCTATGCGACTAAGAAGACGTGAGCTAATTACAGTTTATTTAAAAAAACGAAAAGTCACTCATGATGAAGAAGCAGAAGAAATAATCACATACCCGTTTGATCCGATTGAGTTGCGTATGAATGTACAAGCGGCAAGCGGTTCGGTAAACGCCCAAATCTATGGCAGCAAGCTTGAAACAATGAAAGCTTGCAAATACCAAGGTGATAAGATCAACGAGGGACAGAACGAACTAGACGGCGTTTGCGTATATGTTGGCAAAGATGAAGAGCCAGATTTCACAATCAAATCTATCCAGACATTTTCGACACATAAGAACATTATGCTAGAAAGGAATGATAATCGTGGGAGTTGAAATCAAAGGCCTTGAAAGTTTACGGAGAAAAGTCAAAGCAATACCGCAAATCTTGGATGATGCGATGTGGGATGCGACTTTTGAAATCACTGAGTTGATCAAACAAGCTGCCGAATTGCGATTGTCGTCTAGCATGAAATATTCTAGTGGTGAATTATTGGGAAGTTTAAAGAATGAAGTTGTGATCAATGCACAAAACCAAATTGTTGGGCGTGTCTGGTCCGACAAGCAAGAAGCGCTATTTCGTGAAGTTGGTACTGGTCCTGTCGGTGAAGCTAGTCAAAAAGACTTACCAGAAGGATTTACACCAGTTTACTCGCAAACAGCATGGTTTATCCCAGCAAAAGATGTTGCAGTTGATTTGGAAGCTATATACGGTATTCCTCGTGTGACTGTTCAAGGTACAGACTTCTATATTACCAAAGGGCAGCCAGCACGACCATTCTTGTATCCTTCTTTAGTAGATTTGATTGGTGAAGCACCAGAAATCTACAAAGAGTATGTACAACGCAAGTTAAGGGAGTTGAAGTGATGGAACGAGTGAATATGAAGGCAGTCACTGTTGAAATATTACAAGCCGTTACTGCTATCAAGAAGATTGCTACGGACTATCCTTCAACTTGGAATACATTCCCATTGGCTATCTACCGGACAGCTAACAAGCCACATCAGATTGATTCATTAGGTAAAGAGTTACAAACAGAATGGACAATCACAGTTGAATTATACGGAGACAAAAGCCAGACCAGTATTGCTGAAAGTGTTTTAAGCACATTCAGTGGTATTGGTTTTTCTGGCACCACTAAAGATGCTAACACAGCTGATCTAAAGCGAATCATCGTTGAAGTAACAGCTGTAGTTGATAATGTTACGAAATATGTTTACAAAAAATAGGAGGAATTACACATGGATTTTGCAGGACTATTATCAAAGGGTACCGTCTTAACCTACAAAGATGGTGCAACAACTAAAACTGTAGCAGCAGTTAAATCTATCCCAGCTTTGGGTAGTGACCCAGAAAAAGTGGATGTAACACACTTAGGATCAGAAAAGAAAGCTTATATCAAAGGTATCGAAGATACTGACAACTTAGAATTTGCGATCGTATATCAAGGAGATAACTTCCGTGATATTCACGCCTTGGTTGAAGCGAATAAATCGGTCGATTGGACAATCACATATCCAGATGGCTTAAAATCAGAATTTACTGGTGAACCATATTATAAATTTGATGGTGCAGAAGTCAATCAAGCCATTGGGTTTAACTTAGGTGTGGTTGTTAGTGAAGGGCCGACTATGACACCTGCGCCGGCAAAGTAATCAACCCCGAGTCGGTTACTTTGTCACCGAAGACATCTACCGCAGTTGCGGGGACTGCATCAAATCGTCAATTGACAGCAACTGTAACACCTAGTGATGCTACTGATAAAACTGTTAAATATACAATTGCACCAACTACTGCAGGTTTGGCCGTATCGAACACCGGGAATATTACCTGGACTGCAGAGGTGCCGCCAGGAACCTATACAACCACAGGGACAACAAGCACCGGAAATAAAACAGACACACACGTTTTAGCAGTAACAGAACCAGAAGAAGGTTAGTCGAAAGACTAGCCTTTTTATCTTAGGAGGAAAACAACTATGTCAAAAAACAATATTGCACAATTTCCACACACAACACCATTCGAACTAGGTGATCTAACTTTACAACTGCGATTGGATGGTAAAGCCGTTTTAGCAATTGAAAAACGATTAGATGAAGGCATCATGGGCTTATTCGTTAAGAAACAAGGAGAAATCAAATTGCCTCCATCAAATAGTTTGCTGATCGTGTTGCAAGGGGCAAATAAAACAAGCGGTGTAACGGATAAAGTTATCACTGAAGCATTCGAACAATACCTAGATTCTGGGAAAACGACTATGGATCTATTTGGTGAAGTGAATGAATTTTTGGATGAAGCTGGTTTTTTCGGAAAGAAAGAGACGGAGAACGAAGTGACAGATGGGGAATCTTTGGATCAGACGAACAGCGAAGACAGTCTTCTGTAAAAAACTTCTCTAATTTATCTGAAATGCTTGAGCACATGTATCCTCAAGCGGTTGAAGCAGGAATCCCCTCTACTGAGTATTGGGGAATGACTCTTGAGGAAATCATGATACAAGTCCAAGCGAACAAGCGGATAAAAGAAAATGAAATGAGAGAGAGGGCATATTTTGATTATGCGCAGCAAAAATTATCAATCTATGCTTTTAACGACCCTAAACACATGCCTGGGTTCGAAGATGCTTATCCTTTTATCAAAAAGATTGAGCAAGCCGTTGAGGAAGCCAAAACAGAAGAGGAATCAAAGCAAAACGCGATGAAGCGTGATCAAGAAATATTCTTAGCTCAAGCACAAGCGATCAATGCAACACGAAAGAGAAGAAAACTCATAGAAGAAAGGTAGGTGAAAAAGCATGGAATTAGAAACGCTTGAGGTACTCCTCGATATTAATACTGCAAGAGTTGAGCAGTCTTTGGAACGAGTGCTGCCACAAATCGAAAGTGCTATGAGTCGAATCCAACAAATGTCCGGTAACTCTATGGATCGTACTGAGAAAAATATGGATATCGAAAAAGGGACGAACAACTTTTCTAAACAATTAGACAAGATGACTCAATTGCTTGAGAAGTCGCTTAACAACTTCGAACGATCGACAAAGCAAACATCCGAAACCGTTGGTGATAACTTTTCTTCTGGGATCCGCAAAGCTCGCCCGAAAGTGACTAAGGAAATCGATGCGATGGTCAATGAGATCAACGCTAAAATGGGCCAAGCGAAAGCAGCGCAAGAAAAGGTTGCTTATCTGAAATCGCAAAGACAAACGGCATCGAGTCAAGGGGATACAGGCAAAGTCGTTAAATACGATGAACAAATCGCACGTGCGCAAGCGCAAATGACGAAGTTCAAAGATCAAGCAGCTGGATTGGGGAATACCATCAAACGCGAACTTGATGCAGTTCCTTCTTCACTGGGCAACATTACAAAAGGCATGAGCCAAAACGAAGCACAAATCGAAGCGATGAGAAAACGAATTCGGACGTTGAAGGCAGAGTACAACGATCAACGCGTACCAACTGGCAGCTTTACATCTGGATTCAAGAACTATGAGGATACACCTGAATCACTGAAAACGTCCGGTGAGATTCAAAAACAATCAATCAAGATGAATAAATTAATCAGTGATAATGATCGTCTACAGAAGGAGTATTCCCAAACAGAAGATCGTGCAGAAGCGCTGAGGAAGGCTCTCCAACGAGTCAACTCTGCATTAGGCCAATCCTCCATTCAAACTGGTAATGCTTCTAAGGGTGCAAGTATGACAGGCACAGGGTTGAAGCAATCTGAGAGAGCTGTTTCTAAATATGGCGGAGTATTCAACCGTATGTCCAATGCAGTTTCACACGGATTTGGGAGCGTTGGAAATGGCTTGAGTAACTCTCTTGGATTTATTGGAAAGTTTGGAAGTCTATTTTCTAGTAATTCCAACAAAGTTACAGCTGGAACGAATCGAATGACCGGAAGCACGAATGCTTTTGGTCAGTCGATGAAATATCTATTACCTTCATTGGTCGTTTATCAGCTGTTAGGTGGCGCAATTACTAAACTGGCTAGCGGTATGATGTCAGCATTGAAAACGAACGATCAATTCAGTGCTTCGTTGAATCAGATCAAAGTCAACCTTATGACGGCATTTTATCCAATATACACGGCAATCTTACCAGCATTAAATATGTTAATGAGTACAGTAGCTCAACTCACAGGGCAGTTGGCTTCCTTTGTTACGATGCTATTCGGGAAAACCTATGATGCAGCAAAACAAGGCGCTAGTGGACTGTATGACAATATCCAAGCGTTAAACGATACTGGGTCTTCTGCAAATAAAGCCAATGAGAAAGTGAAGAAACTACAAAAGTCTCTCATGGGATTTGACCAAATCAACAAGCTAACGATGGATACAGATGATGAAAAGAAAGAAGATTCTGCTCCTGGTATTGATTTTGGTTCAGCGACAGGCACTTATTCTACGCCTAAATGGATGAAGGATATTCAAAATATTTTAAAGAATTTCTTCAAACCATTTCAGGATGCGTGGAAAAACCAAGGACAAAGAGTGATCAATGCCTGGAAGTATGCATTAGGTGAAGTAATAGGTTTGGCTTCTGCTATCGGCAAGTCATTTATGGAAGTTTGGACCAACGGAACCGGACAGCTTTTCATAGAAAATATATTGATCCTGCTTGCAGATATACTCGGAATAATCGGTGATATCGCTGGTGCTTTCAAACGAGCTTGGGAAGACAACGGACGAGGAACACGCTTGATTCAATCCATTTTTGATATGTGGAACCGAATCCTTGAATTGCTTAACGAAGTTGCTGTTGCTTTTCGTAATGCATGGAACGATGGCCGTGGAGAAAGTATAGCTGCCAATATCCTTGAAATCTATACGAATATCTTCAACACGATCGGTAATATTGCAGAGCAGCTTAAAAAGGCATGGAAAGAAGGGGAAGTTGGAGAATCAATCTTCGGAACGATCCTCGACGCAGTAGATGATTTATTAGGTAATATCAACGGCATGACCAAAGCCACAGAAAAATGGGCGAAGAATCTTGATTTCACACCATTACTCAAAGCAATAGATGGGTTATTCAAATCGATTCGGCCTATCTTGAAAAATGTCGGAGATGGTCTTGAGTGGTTGTATAAAAATGTTCTACTACCTTTAGCAAGCTTCTTCATTGAAGACTATGTTCCTAAATACTTTGATATGTTCTCAGCGGCATTGAAAGTTTTAAATCAAGTGATTGAGATTTTCAAACCGATCTTTAAATGGTTCTGGGATGTCGTGATTGTTCCTTTATCCCAAGTAGCTAAGTTTTTAATTCTTACTCAATTAGAGGCATTGACTAAAGGCCTTGAGTTTCTCGCTGAAGTACTAGGAAAAGTTGCAAATGCAGTTAAAAATCCTAAAAAAGCTATTGGCGAACTTAAAGATGTAATCGATGATCGATTTGGAAAAATAATGAAAACTGTATCTGATACTTGGGGGAACATCCAAAAGTGGACCGGTGATACTTGGACCAACGCAAAGAAAACAGTTACTGACAAGGCTTCTGATATTTGGAAGAATGTTAGTGGTCGATGGAGTGACATCAAGAAGAATACAAAAGAAACTTGGGACACTTTTTCTACAGATGTATCAAACAAAGCAAGAACAGCTAAAGATAATGTATCAAATCGTCTGCAAGAACTGAGAACGAATGTTTCTGATCGATGGAATAATGTCAAAAAGAACACTGTTGAAAAATGGAATGAAATTCAAGACAAAGTTACAACAGCAGCAGGCAATGCAAAGTCAAAAGCTAGCACAGCCTTTACTAATTTAAAAGATAGCATGGGCGGATCATTTGAAACAATGAAGAAAAATGCTTCTGAAGCTTTCGATAAAATCACTGGGTGGGCTACAGGACTTGGTGAAAAAATCGGTAAAGGCTTGGGAGATGGTGTTAAGTCTGTTAAAGAAGGCGCAGGAAAAATCTTTGATGGAATTGTTGGTGTTATCGGAGGCGGAGTTAACGGTGTAATTAAGGGAATAAAATGGGTTCTTAATAAAGTTGGCGCAAGTTCTGCAGCTGAAGCTATGAAAACTTGGACTGTACCTAAATATCCAAATTACGTAAAAGGTACTAATTATCATCCGGGTGGAATGGCTTTAGTCAATGATGGATTAGGATCTAACTATCAAGAAGCCTATCGTACGCCAGACGGTCGCACAGGTATCTTCCCGGCACAGCGAAATTTGATGGTAAATTTGCCAAAAGGAACATCTGTGTTGAGTGGTCCAAAGACTGCCGCAATGTATGGCGTACCTGCCTACGCAAACGGTGTAGGCGAATGGTTAAAAGAGAAATGGGATGGAGCAAAAGAAATTGCTTCAGACATTTGGTCGTATGCATCTAATCCTAAAAAGTTATTGAATGCTGCAGTTTCCAAATTTGTTAATTTAAGTAATGCTTTTGAGCCAGCATTATCAATGGCTAAAGGAGCTGTTGGAACTGTTGCTGAGGGTTCCTATGAATGGTTTAAATCAAAATTTGATGCAGGACATGAAGCACAAAATAGTTCGTTTGATGGATCAATGGGAAGTTGGGGTGTATACAAATACCTATACGATATCGCTAAAAAGACTGTCGATCGATATCCAGGTATGCGAATCACCTCTGGTTTCAGACCAGGAGACCCTCATTCCCATGGGAAGCATCAGGCAATTGACGTTGCGTATCCAGCAAGTATGAATGGATCATCTAAATACATGGCTCCTGCCAATTGGGTTTTTGATAACTTTGCATCAAAAGTAGCTTACGTAATCACTCAAGGGAAAGTTCGAGACCGTAAAGGAATGTCTGGTACTGGATCAAGTGGCAGTTGGGTAAGATGGCCGCAGAATGACCACTACGATCACTTGCATATCAATGGATCTCTTGGAACAAGCGATATCGACAAAAATGCTTTGTTTGGTGCAATCGGTGGTGCTGCTGTAGGCAATGGTGGATGGACATCGAAAATCAAACAGGCTGCAAGCAAACTAGGACAGCGGATTAGCAGTTCTGAAATTAATGGAGTTCTCGCTCAAATTCAAAGAGAGTCTGGTGGTAATCAGAGTATTACTCAAAGCTCAGCTGTGTGGGATATAAACATGGCAAATGGGAACCCAGCAAGAGGGCTGCTTCAATATATCCCGTCCACGTTTAATGCTTATAAACTTCGCGGCTATGAAAATATTTTTAATGGCTATCATCAATTGTTAGCTTTCTTCAATAATTCAAATTGGCGTTATGACCTACCTTATGGTCACAGAGGTTGGGGACCAACTGGTCGAAGAATTGTAGGTTATGAAAACGGCGGCATAGTCAATCAAGACGGTTTATACCGTATGGGCGAAGGAAACAAGAAAGAGATGGTTATTCCACTAGAGAAACCACAACGTGCCGCTGAATTGATTCAACAAGCCGTTAAGTATCTTGGGCTGGATATGTTCAATTCAAGTATAGTGTTGCCGGAAATGTTCCAAGAACCAACGTTCACACCGTCTAACAGTACGTTTAGTAACAACAATCAAATGAACTATGAAGGTGGCGGTATGAAAGACTTCACTTCATCTATGGTAACCACATTGATGAATGCTATTTCTGCATTGGGAGCAACGCCAACACAAGCGCCAAATGGTGATATTGTCATTAATATTGGCGGTAAAGAATTCGGACGTATTGCAGTTAAAGAAATCAACAAATACCATCAACAGCTTGGGTATACCGAGTTAAACATATAGGAAGGAGTGGTTTTATGGCTGGATATTTAAAAATAAATGGTGTTACGATCAAGAATCCTAAAAAGTTTACAGCTGGTATCCAAGCGGTTGATGGTGATTCTGGTCGTAACGCCAAAGGTGATATGACCCGTGATTATCTAACCACAAAAAGGAAAATGGACCTTGAGTGGGGTCCGCTAACTGATGCAGAAATTTCACCAATTTTAAAAGCGGTGATGCCGGTATTTTTTGAAGTCACTTATCCAGATCCCATGGAAGGTGGCATTGTTACAAAAACATTCTATGTCGGTGATCGAACGGCTCCAGCATACTCTTGGCATGATAAACTGCCAAAGTGGGAAGGCTTAACGATGAGTTTTATTGAGAGGTAGGTGAGGAAATTTGTTAGCCACAAGTGAAGAAATTCAAGCTGCTTGGCTTAATACATCAAGGCAATTGTCAATCAGATTAAAAATGAATGATATCACCTATGGGAGTGAGGAAATTACCTCACTCTCTTTTAATTCTGGCAGTATATCGGGTGAAGTGTTTCAGATTGGTTCAACCCCTCTGAATTCGGTTCAGGTAGCTTTTCCAACAATTATTGAAACAGTGAAAGAAGATTTAGAAATTGAACCAGAGTTGGGGATTTTAATTAATGGTGAATATCAGTTCACTAAATTAGGTCATTTTTTTATAACAGACTTTGAGCGTGATAGAAACAGTAATAAGACTATAATTACTGCAAATGACAAAATGATATATATGGAAGGAATATATGAATCAAAATTAACCTATCCTAAGCCATATCGGGAAGTTGCGTTAGAAATAGCTAATTTAGCAGGTGTTGAAATTGATCAAGCCTCATTTGCTTCTCTTGGAACTGAGTGGGTTCAGAAACCTGTAGGATATACGTTTCGCCAAGCAATCGGTTTAATCGCTCAGTTTGAAGGTGGTTTTGCTAGCTTTAATCGCAAGGGTGAATTAACAATAAAAAGACTAGCCCCCACAAACTTTGAAATCACTCCAGAATCATACATGTTAAAGGGATTTACTAAAAATGAGAACAGCTATCGAATTGGTGGCATCACGGTTAAAACCGGTGAAGAAGAAACGGATGTCATTCGCGTTGGTTCTACCAATGGATCACAAGTTGAGCTTGAGAATAAAGTGATGACTCAAACACATTTGAATCAAATGTGGGAACTAGTCAAGACACTTAATTATTTTCCTTACGAATTGAAGTGGCGTGGAAGTCCCATTTTGGAAGCAGGAGACTGGATCTATATTGTTGATAAAGACGGTACTAGATATTCTGTCCCTAATCTGTCGTACAATATCACCTTTAATGGTGGAATGTCTTCAGAATCAAAAGCAAATACCAATTCAAGTTCACAGGCAACTTATAGATACCGTGGTCCTTTAAATCAACGAGTGGATTATGTTGAATCTCTTCTAAGTGCCAATAAATGGAACAGCAATTACTACGATCAAACAGAGCCTATAGATCCAAAAGAAGGCGATATTTGGTTTAAGCCAAATGGTGTAGATACTGAAATTTGGGTATATGAGAAAAATAGTTCTGGAGAATTGGATTGGGTGTTTAAAGTATCCACTGCAACAGATCCTGATTTGGTGAAAGAAATCGAACAGGCAAAACAAGCCGGAGAAAAGGCTCAAGAAGCCGCTGATAAAGCAAAAGCTGATGCACAGTCTGCACAGGCTAAAGCCGATAAAATCCAGATTGATGTCAATGGGCTTGTTTCTGATGTTACTACGATCAATGGGACAGTTAATTCTATTAGTAGTAAAGCTAACGAAGCCTATAATAAGGCGAATGCTGTCGAAAGTAGAACAGCAATGCTTGAAACCTCAGTCACTGGATTAACTGGGTGTATTACAGATATTGAGACGACATCAACAAGCACCACAAAGAAATTAAATGAATTAGTCGTCACAGTGGATGGGCAAAAACAAACCATAGCGACGGTGACGAACACTGCAAATAGCGCCTTGAGTAAGGCGAACGTTCTGGAATCAACCGTTGATGGTGTTAAGCAGACGTTGACCAGTGTAGAAGAATGGCAAAATGACTTCAATATTTCTGCAAGAAATCTAGTGCCCAACAGCTCCTTTTATGATGATAGCATTGGGTGGGGAGCCTCGCTTATCACAAGCATTACATCAAATGGGTCATACACACGAGTTGTTAAGGAAAGTACATCCACAAACAGATCAACTATATCACGTAACATCACAGATGGAAGATTTAAGCCAGACACTCAATACACATTGGGGATTATGGTCTACGTGGAATCAGTTTCTAACAATGCTACTTCTACAGGGTCCAACGTCTTCTTGAGAACTAACAACGGTGCGATGCTGGATGCACCGATGGGGCATATTGATTTCACTAAAGTAGGCGAATGGCAAATTGTAAAAGGCACCGGTAGGACAAGGACTGACACGTGGGTGAACAATCCTCAAATAACAATAGCATTGCAAGCAAACATTACTTGTATCGTAAGAATCAAAGAGTTTGTAATTGTCGAAGGAAACAAATACTTAGGTTGGTTTCCTGACCCAGACAACGTAGCTACTGTTACTAAAGTCAATCAAATTGAGTCAACAGTTGAGGGAACCATTCAAACAGTAGCTAGTGTCAAGAATACTGCTGATTCAGCACTTACTAAAGCAACGCAAGTCGAAACAACAGCGAATGGCCTGAAAACTACCATATCAAGCGTTGAGACAACTGCAAACTCTGCTTTAACTAAAGCTACACAAGTTGAAGCAACGGCTAATGGATTGACCTCTACTGTATCCGAAATGAATACTACCGCTGTGAATACGGATTGGAAAGGCAGAGTGGCAGGATCGTTACAACTATCAGCGGATCCCACATTCCTTAAAGGATCAAATAACCTAATCCCTTACAACAACACTGCGGGAGGTTCGGTTGTTCTTACACGCCAGAATATACCATTAGCTTCAGGTGGAACTCAACCCACTGGCAGTGCCTATCGAATGATGATAGAAACAAAAGGCCCTTCAAGTCCAGCACTTGGTGGATTCTATTATCGGCTAGATGCACGTGTAAATGCTAAATTCATTATAAGGTTTATAGCAAATATACCATTTGGTAGAACGGTGTATCATGCACATAATCAAGTAGGTGATGGCAGTTCAGTTCGTTGGTTAACGCCTAGACAAGGTACTGGAACATGGTCTGAGTATGCATATTTAGTACAGTGTGGTACTGGTGGAACATTTAGTACGTTTGGATTCCAATATATCCAATCTGTTGCTGGTGATAATCCTACGCCTGAAGCTCCATTCCGATGGTATGTTGCAAAATTTGAAGTGTTTGATATTACTAATTCTAACCAATCCCAGATCACCCAATTGTCGGATACCATTAATTTAAAAGTATCAAAAGATGATGTAGTAAATCAAATTAATATCTCGACAGATGGTATTTTGATTTCAGGTAACAAAGTCCAAATTACTGGCCAGACGTATATTGAAGACGGTGTTATAGGTAGAGCGCAGATAGCAAATCTCGCAGTTAGCACTGCACAGATTGCAGATGCAGCGATCACTGATGCTAAAATCGGTAGTCTTTCAGCGACTAAGATTACCACAGGAACGCTTAATGCAGCGAATGTGAACATTATCAACTTGAATGCGAATAGTATTGTGTCGGGCACTTTAAATGCAATTGATTTGACTGGTGGGAAAATTACTCAGTCAGATTCCGGTGAATATAGTATGGAACTTCTAAAAGGAAGCATCTACTTTAGAAGAAGCACAAACGAATTAGCTAGAATTCAGCCTATTTATATTTCGAAAGAACCTGTGGGATTAGCTATTGTACAGATGCCAGGAGAGGTATTTTCAATAAATACCGGTTCAGCAACTGATACAACTTCTATGCCAATTTTTCAAATTCCAGATACGTCTTCACGAACGAATATGGAGTGGAAGATGTATGGTGTGGGAAATGTGGACGCCATAGTAAATTTCAACAACACAGTTAACGCAAAACTTAGATTTGTTAGTACGAATACCGTTGAAGCAAGAAGAATCGTCACAGGTAATAAAGACACCTACGTCATGCAACTTGATGGGAATAACTATTTATCAATAGAAGGAGAATATGGAGTTCGTATAAAACATAATCAAGCAGGAACACTATATACGCCAATTGAAGCAAGATATAACAATACCAAAATTGCCACGACTACTACTATTAATTTAAACGTTACTTCAGGTGCGAACATGACCTTGAAAACCGATCGATTGGAGTTAAACAATGGCGGAGATAGCTATTATTCCAACGCACCTGCAGGTGTAACACTAGGAATGGATAGCACGCCAAGAATTTGGAGTATGGCCATTTATAATCGAACATATTCTAGTGCATCAAATATGTTTATCACAAGTGCTGGAACGATAGGCCGGTCAACATCAGCAAGAAAGTATAAAGAAGATATTCAAGTTGCCGACGAAGTAATTTCTAAAGCAAAACGATTTTTGTCTATTTTACCTTCTTCTTGGTACGACAAAGCTGAAATTGCTCGAGGTGGTAAAGCACAAAGGTATTATGGGTTCGTGGCTGATGATTTTGATTTAAAAGGATTAAAAGAAGTTGTTTTGTATGGATCTTCTGGTCAAGTTGAAGGTTTAGCTTATGATCGTTTAACCATGTATCAAAATGTTATCCTTAGTGATCATGAGCAAGAAATTCAATCTCTAAAAAACGAAGTCGATCAATTAAAAAACAAAGTAAGAGAGTTAGAGGCTGCATAGCTTTTAGCTCTTATTTTATGGAGGAATTCAAATGAAAATCACATTGAAGAACAACGAGTTAGCGCCAGCAATCAATTTCTTAGAAAGTATGACGCTCAAAGCAAATAAGGACAGTCGTCATCGTACAAAATTAGTCAAGCAGATTCGAGAAGCGTTCAAAGAATTGTCAGATGAAGAAAAGGCACTCATGGAAAAATTCAGTTTGTTGGATGAAAATGGGCAACTAAAAGATGGCGATGATCAGGATGCGAAAGATGTAGCTGGATTCAATAAGGAACAAGCGATCCTCATGGAGGAAGAAGTTGTTATTGAAGGCGGCATGTATGCCCGAAATTTTGACGAGATTCCTCGAATCTTGAAAGACTATGATGGCATGCTATCAGGAAAAGATGCCGAAGTTTATGATCGATTGTTAGATGAATTTGAAAAAAAGGATGCTGAGTAAGCAGTGTCCCTTTTGAAATAAAAAATATTGGAGGAAACTATCATGGCATTAGGAGTTAAAAAAGCAATTAGTATCACTGGAGATTCAAGGATCAACGGTCAACGTGTAATTTATTTTTCGGCAACAGTAACGACAGACTCAGCTGGCAATACGAATATCAATCAACAGATTGAAAATCAAGATTTGTATCGACAAAATCGCGTGGAGTGCCGTAAGGATGTTGACGAGTTTCAAGAAAAAGTCTGGGCAATTGAGGATGACTTATTAAATGAAGTGGAGGAGCAAGCGTAATGCTTGCTCTTTTTATGTTGCTTAATGTCAAAAATAGAAAAGGAAAGTGAGATATATGGATATGAAAATGTTGTTGTGGGCACAGGAAATGATGAAAGATGAATATGGGAAAATTGTGATTTGGCTGGTATTTATTTTAGTACTGATGGCGATTGATGTATTGACAGGATTTATTCAGGCTTACACCAATCATGATTTGAAGTCAGGAAAGATGAGTACAGGGTTATTGAAGAAATTTGCCTTGCTATTGGTTATGGTAGCGATCGTTCCTTTAACAGTAGTGTTGCCCGGAATTGTTTCAGTCACCGTGATTATTAGTGTTTATACCTTAGAAATGGTAAATGAATTAATCAGTATCTTAGAGAATTTAAACAAGCTGGGCGTTGGAACAAATATATTTGATCCTATTATGAAACGATTAAAAGTAAACAACGAAATTCCAACTGAAGAAAAACCAGATTACGGCGATGGCCAAGAATTCACAGAAAAGAAGGAGTAGCCAATTGGCTGCTCTTTTTAATTTGAAAGGATGATCGATATGAAAATCGTAATCGAAGCAACACCAGAGGAAATAGCAAAATTGCTCCAAGCTGTCGGAAACAACTTAGAGCAACAGTTGGTAAAAATTATCCACGATCCTAGCAATATTTATGAGAAAAATATCAGCGTTAACTTTTCGGAGGTGTTTCCGTTTCTGGAAAATCGGCATTGATATTAGTCAAACATTGTTTATAAGCCGTTAGATAAATCGCATAAAAATTTTTAGTTTCCTCAGATTGTAAATAAGAGGGATTTTTTAAAATATCTTTTGCAACGGCAATAGCCAAATCATGAGCACGTTGTTCATTCGTTAAAGACATAAGTTACACCTCCTTATCAATTATTTCAACAGACCACTTGCTGATAAGGAGATTATAGCAAAAAAATATTGTCAAAAGGAGGAAATAAAAATGAGTATTGAACAAATGATTAAATGGATGAATGACCGTGAAGGTAAGGTAACCTACTCAATGACGAGTCGATTGGGTCCAAAAAGTTACGACTGTTCATCTGCAGTATTTTTGGCTATGATTGCTGGAAGTTTTCTGCCTAGTGGATCAATGGGGAACACAGAAACATTGTTTGCAATGTCAGGTACTAAGTTGAAAAAAATCAACCGATCAGAAGTGAAACGTGGAGATATTTTTGTTGCTGGTACTCCTGGTCAATCCAACGGATCAGGAGGCCATACAGGTATTTTTCTAAACAATAAGAGTTTCATTCATTGTTCATATTATTGGAACGGAATCCATACTGATAGCCACGATTCATACATGAGCACTCGGCTGACACATCATTTCTACCGTATTGTAGCAACAGAAAGCACAGCAACGGGCGGAAAATCTATTGAAACAGTTGCCAAAGAAGTGATCAACGGCTTGTGGGAAAATGGAGACAAACGTAATGCGGCATTGAAGTCTGCGGGATACGATGCGACAAAAGTCCAAAACAAAGTGAACAGCTTGCTATCTGGTAATACATCATCGAACATCGTTGAGCAGTTTACAAAATTGTCAGTTGACGGTAAATGGGGACCAGCAGTAACAACACGTCTGCAAGAGTATCACGACACCTATAAGGACGGAGAAGTAAGTCACCAATACAAAGAAGCTTGTAACGCTAATTTGTATTCGGCTCAATTTGATACGACATTGATCGGATCTGACTTGATTCGCGCTATCCAGAAGGGCTTGAAAGCAAAAGGTTTCTACAATGGTGCAGTTGATGGTCTATGCGGTAAAAACACAATCAAAGCAATGCAGAAAGCTTTGAGCACAACGCAAGATGGCGTCATCAGCCCGACTTCTAATATGGTAAAATCATTGCAAGTAGCATTGAACAACAATAAGCTTCCATGGTAAATAAATAGCCCGCTTTGGCGGGCTTGTACATATGATCAACGAAGATAATCTTCTTGCTTGCTGTTAAAAAGCTTCTAATGTAGAATTTTCTGTGACGACATTAAATCGTCAATGAAGAGTATCAGGCGGGGGAAGCTTGGGGAAGTGTGCCTGATACTCTTCTTATTTATTTTATCATCATTTTTATGTAATAGATATTATTGATTAGAAAACCTTCATAAATTGGTTGAGTTTGATTAATAAAAGATGTATCTTATACTCATACCCAAAATGTTTATTTTTCGTTTACTCTTTCGAGATCCACTCTACGCAGAATAGGGTGGATTTTTATTGAAATAATTACCAATACCTTGTAAAATAGGATGTAGCCTTAACCGGGGCTAACATCCAAACATTTTTAACCTTATTTCAGGCCCACTCTCTTCTGAGGGTGGGTTATTTTGTAACTTTATCTCAGTTGGTTAGAGCAGACGGCCCGGTCGTAGGGTCGAGTCCTACAAGGTACATTTTTTTTAGACAGCAAGATACTTGAATGAAATCGATTTATCGGATAGAATTTGTTATACAATGTGTACTTGCATTTAAAAAGAGTATTAGGCGACTTGAGAACTTGGGAAAGATTTTCGGGTGCGCCTAATACTCTATTTTTAATTTATATCACTTTTGTCATATTTCAGATTTTCAACATGGTAAATTGATTTGAATTTCCTGTTGCAAAGATTATTTTTTTCCAAATTTGTCTTTCGCGCCGATAAATACCTCGTCGACTTTTTCTTTAGCATCTGCAGCAACCTCTTTAACCTTGCCTTTTATTTTATCGAAAGTCCCTTTGTCAGTCATATGCATTCCTCCTAAGTGATCTTCAATACTTTTTAACAAGATAAGTATCCTATAATTTCAACAATCTTAAAATATAAAATTTAAATTTTAACATCTAGAATAATTTGATATGGTTTGATTAATAAAATAAAATGAGTTATTCTATTGTAGAATAGTATAAGGCAGGATTATTTGAGTATCGAGTGTTGTTGCATGCAAGTTAAAAAGAGGGATTAAAATGATAATTGTCTATTACGTCTCCAGCAATAGCTCATGTAGGAAAGCTGTGGAATGGCTAGAAGAAAAAAAATTAAGTTTCGTTGTGAGAAGAGTAACAAAGAAAAGCCCAATATCATCATTTGAATTAAAAAAAATTTTAGCGCTGACTTCAAACGGATTCGAAGATTTATACAACTCGAAATCAAGCCAGTTTTTGAATTTTACAGCAAGTTTTGATGACTATAGTACAAATCAGATGATCGATTTGATAATCACTCATCCGTTTATAATGAAATTTCCGATCATCATGGATGAAAAAAAATTATTAGTGGGATTTAACGAAGATGATATAAGAGTTTTTTTTTCAAGAGAACAGAAAAAGAGATTGTTACGTTTAATTGATTGTTGAGTAATTTTTGGTACATCTGCAGAGCAAGTGTAGTATTTTATTGGTTAACCAATAGCTATTTCTATATTTAACAGTATGTATCGAGTGAAAAATTTTGTATTGCGAATAGCTTGCATGTATACGAGTTTAGTTTTAAAATATAAGTAGCCTTGTCCGAGGCTAACATTTCTAATTTTTTCTGTGTAGCCGCTCTTCGTGATGAGTGGCTCTTTGTTTGAGCAAAAGGTTTGAATAAATTTAAGATTGTTCATATAATTAATTTACCATATAAAAAACTTTTTTATCTAATTGTGCCACTCCACCCCGGGAGTGGTTATTTTTTTGTAAAAAAAGCACAGCATATTCTCATATGCCGTGCAAGTGGAACTATGTTCAGTCATCATAATAATCATATAGTAATTTACTCAATAGGCAAAGTAATACGCTTATCGGACATTGATATTTTCAAGTTCAATCATAATCTTCGTCTTACCAATCACCGAATACTCTTGGACCGCAAATTGTTTTCTACTATTATACTCACCAGTAACCAAAAGTAACCAAAAATTATATTTAGGTGGTCAAGTAAGTATAAAATAAAAAGCTCTCTACCAATTCAGGTAGGAGCATTGAGGTTTTAATAATCGTATTCTATTCTTCCTATTGGTGTTGAAGAGTTTTCCATAAAATCAATAATTAAAGGATAATCAGCATCTTTTAGTAGAAATCCATAACCGGCTTGAACGGTTGCACCAGGATTAATTTCAACTTGAGTTTTATCGTATAGATCATAATATTCAAAGTCATCCATATACATTAATGGACTTAAGGTTTCTGTTGTATCTGGAAAAATTTGCTTTGCATCGAAATAATCCCAAATAAGAAACTCCAAATTTTGATTTTCTTCAGTTGTATTCTTGTAATCAAAAGTAACAAAAATAGACTTGTTTCCATCTTCACTCTCATTACTTTTAGATCCAGTCAAAGTAAATATACCTTCAGGAGTTGTAAGAGTAGTGTTTTCAAAAGTAACTCCTGCAGCCTCAGATTCCGAAGATGATTCAGAAACAGGAGTAGCAACTGAGTGAGGAGTACTAACACTATCTTTTTCTTGTGAAGAAGAATTGCTCGTCTCGTTATTATTAGATGTACAACCAGAAAGAAAAACTATCCCTAATCCCAACAAAACTATTTTTTTCATTTCAAACCCTCTCTCGTTAAAATTATATATTCATTGTACCAGAAAAACCGAAACATAAAAATCAATTTTAAAATGACCATACTTTGACCATACAACAAGAAGATTATTGACGCTTATTGAGATGACTGTTTTCATATAGATAGCTATTATATAGGAAGAGAAGTTTTACGGAAGAAGGTCAGAGAGGTCTATAATGGTAACAGTTAAATAATTTTTCTTAGTGTCAAATCCTTTTGTATGAAGGGTTTGGCGCTTTTTTTAATAAATGAAATCCCTGCAAAAGGAATAAGCAGCGATCCCCGTTTCTTACTAGCGAGGATCACTGCTTATTTTTTTCGAAATTGTTGGAATAGGAACACAAAAATAAAAAAGAAAAATGCTTCCCACAATGTTGTGGTCCAGCTAAAACTGCGGTTGATACCAAAAACGAGATTACCGATATTGGAAACCACCAAATACAATGCTGTTGCTAGCAAAGAATAGCCGAGTCGTTTGCCCATCATTATGCCTCCCTTTGCTATGATTGTAACAAGTCAAAAGAGTTGTGGCAATCAATTCTAATGTAGTGATGATAAATTGATCGATAGAAAGAGAAAAACCGAACGATCACAACGGATCGTTCAGCTGAAGAGGATATACACAGTTCGCTTAACCCAATGGGACGTCAAAGATCCAACCAGTTGGTGCGGCAATGTCTCCGAATTGAATGCCGGTCAATTGGTCATACAATGCTTTGGTTTGTGGACCAACTTCCGTTTCGCTATAGAACACATGGAAATCCTCACCGTTTTGGATCCCGCCGATCGGAGAAATAACAGCAGCTGTTCCGCAGGCACCCGCTTCGACAAAACGATCCAGCTCATTGAGATAAACATCACCTTCAACCGGGGTCAATCCTAATGAATGTTGCGCTAGATGCAGCAATGAATATTTTGTGATACTTGGCAAAATAGAAGGAGATTTTGGTGTCACAAATTCATTGTCAGCCGTGATCCCGAAAAAGTTGGCAGAACCGACTTCTTCGATTTTGGTATGTGTTTCTGGATCAAGATAGATGCAGTCAGAAAATTTCCGTTGATGGGCTTCGTATCCAGGCAATAAACTCGCCGCATAATTTCCGCCAACTTTGGCTGCACCAGTACCATTTGGTGCCGCGCGATCATAATCAGAAACAATGAAATTCGTCGGTGTCAATCCGCCCTTAAAGTAAGGGCCGACAGGCATACAAAAAACCGTAAAAATATACTCTGGTGCTGGACTGACACCGATGTTTTCTCCGACGCCAATCAATAGCGGACGAATATACAAGGTGGCGCCGCTGCCATAAGGCGGAACATATTCCTGATTTGCTTTTACAACTTGTTTTACCGCATCTAAGAAGAAATCCTCAGGAACCTCTGGCATGCGCAGACGATAGGCACTGCGGTTCATCCGTTTGCTATTTTCGTCTGGACGGAACAAATTGATGCCGCCATCTTTTCTTCGGTAGGCTTTTAGTCCTTCAAAACATTGCTGTCCATAATGAAGAGCGGTTGATCCCTCGTGGATATGCAGATAATTATCCTCGGTAAGTTCGCCTTCATTCCAAGAACCGTCTTTCCATGTTGCCAAAAAACGCCATGGCGTTTTGATATAAGAAAACCCTAAATTTGACCAATCGATTGTCATTCGTTCACACCCTTTTTTAATTTTTCTAAGTATAGCACTTCAGAAAAGAAATGTCATTATTTTCTGAAAATTCTTCTGTAAGAATATTTGGTGACATTAACGTGTAAAGAAAGAGGAAGTGATCTTTGCTTGTACGAGTTCCCCAGATTGTTTTTCTACAAGTTCTGTGCTTCAATGAGAGTATAAAAAAACAAAAAAGGGGGAACGTTTGTGATTGAGGAAGTGTTGACGGATAGTCTAGGGATCGCTGCTGCGTATCGACGATTGAAACCAATCATGATCCATACACCACTTGCACCAAGTAATATTTTAGGTAAAGAAAAAGAGGGCACGATATTTTTGAAATTAGAAAATTTACAGCGCACCGGCTCCTTTAAAGCGCGTGGGGCGTATAACAAACTCGCTTCATTGACTGATGCAGAAAAACTTCGCGGTGTCATTGCCTGTTCTGCAGGAAATCATGCACAAGGTGTTGCCCTCGCCGGATCGTTACTGGGGGTCAATGTCCGAATCTTTATGCCATTGACGGCCGCCAAAACAAAAATAGAGGCGACAAGAAGCTATGGCGCACAAGTCGTTTTAGCAGGAGAGACGTTTGATGAAACCAAACAACTGACACTAGAGGCCATGCAAGACAGTGGCGAAGTATTTGTCTCTCCTTTTGATGATCGTGCAGTAATGGAGGGGCAAGGAACGATTGCGATCGAACTGTTGGAGGATCTTCCGGATGTTGATAATGTCATTATTCCCATCGGCGGTGGTGGGTTGATCGCTGGGATCGCTTTAGCCTTAAAAGAACTTCGTCCAGAAGTCAAGATCATCGGCGTTCAATCCTATGGCGTTTATGGCATGATCGCCTCACTTTGGCAGCAAAAGCTAGTAGCCAATCGCCGTAGCCGAACAATCGCCGACGGCTGTGATGTCGCTTTGGCAGGGGAGCTGACCTATGATGTTTTAAAGACCCGTATCGATGAAACAGTCTTAGTTGAAGAATCCGACATCGAACAAGCGATCCATTACTTGGCTTTGAAGGAAAAAGTCATTGCAGAAGGTGCCGGTGCATTAAGTACGGCGGCGATTTTAAGTGGACAGATCGATCATTTGCTTCGAGGAAAGAAAACTGTGGCATTGGTCTCCGGCGGAAATATTGATTTCTCTGTGTTTAAGGAAATCATCTGAGTGCAACAAGCCTTCCAAAAAAGAAAGAAGAGACCTGATTAGACATTCTACTAATTGGATCTCTTCTTTTAAATTCAAAGCAGGTGCTCAGATGATTACTTTGGAGGAGAAAGGATTGCTTCGATCCACTGTCCAAAGGTTGTTACATATTTCAAGGGTCCGACCAATGTAAATCGTGCCATCGTTGGGTTGATTTTTTCAAAGTAAAAACGCCGACTTTCCCCTGAGTAAAGTGCATTGAATTCATCAATAACGATTTTTTTTTGCTGTTGTAGCAATTCCTCTGATTCAATAAAGAAATCAATGGCAAGTAAGCTTTCGGGTATCTGTTTTTCTGAACGTATTGAAGCAAAAGAAAGCAGGGGATCTTCAAATGGTTCGCCCATCAACGAAGCCACATCTTTGTAAGAAAAGCGCCACTGCCCGCCAATTTTTGTCCCTTTAAGTTGGTTGGTCTTTTGATAATTTCGGATGGTTCGAGTCGTTACGCCCAGTTTTTCAGCGACTTCTTCAACGGTATAATAATCTTTCATCGGTCCCTCCTACAAAGCGATTGTACGATCACAAAAGCGTTGCTCCTCTTTCTTATGACTAGTATAGATGATAATGCGTTTTTCTGCATGTTTTTTTAAACACTTCATAATCTTTTCGGCAGCTTCATCATCAAGGCTGCTGGTAGCTTCGTCTAAAAGAATGATTTCGGCATCACTTAATAAGATGCGAGCTAGAGCGATTCTTTGCTTTTCTCCTCCAGACAAGTCGGCACCATTTTCCGTAAGCCTGCTAGTCCATGAGCGCTGTTGAAAAATAGGCGCTAAAATACCAGAGGTTTCGATAATTGTTTTTTCTTCTTCCGTCATTTTTCTTCCCCATACAAGATTTTCTTCAATTGTCCGAGAGAGAATCGTAGGGTCTTGAGCAAGGTAGATGGTTTTATCTGTTTCAGGGTTTCTTGGCTTGATGCATTTACTCTTCGTTGAAAGCGAAATTCCTTCTGATGGATAAAGGCCAGCAATTGCCTTTAAAAACGTTGATTTTCCTTTTCCTGAAGCGCCAGCCAAGTAAATATGTTCACCAGGTTTCAAGGTTTCTTCAATGAGAAAGGAAAAGCTGTGGTTGCCAATGGATACGACAGGGTGGTCGACAGTAAGACTCAGAGTAGCTTCAGTCGTTTGGTTCCAGAAGTCATCGGGAGCAGCCAATTCTTCGTTAACAAAACGTTGATTGGTCCTCAGAGTAGCGGTATCAAGATTGATTTTCGTTAAACCACTTAACGCAGAAAAGTAAATGGGTAATAGCACGCCAATCAAAATCAACGCAGAGGTTGGCAGTTCATCTTGTAATATTCCTTGAATCATAAACAAATAGATGCCGATCTGGGCGATCTGATTGATCGCGTTAAGGACTAAACTAGTCGTTTGGGCAAATGTATTGGTGTTTGCTAATGTTTGATACATCGATGTCAATTGAGAGGAAAACAGCTGCTCAAGAACAGCGTCACTCCATTGCTTCATTGTATCAATATGGGACAATGTTGTTAACATTTCCTTATTGCTGAGAGCAAATGCTTCTTGCATATTTTTCATCTTAATACTCAACTGTTGATTGATCCATCGAAACCCAAAAACATTGATGGGAAATAGCAATAGTAAAATGAAACCCAGTAAATAATGCAATTGGAAACACAAAAAAAGTGGGATCAGCATTAAGAAAAAGCAGCGAATAGCTTCGCTAAAACTACCGCAAATAAACAAGTATAAGGAATCAACAACGCCAAAGATGCGGTTTAATAGATAAGTGGGCTCCTTTTCAGAGAGCTCAACATAACTCTTCCTTTTCATTTTTTTTAACAATTCTAAGAGATGGCGCACATTCATCGAAGCTGCATAGCGCTCTTTCATCACAATCAATAAGAATTGCGCGCAATAAGTAATGCTTAATATGAACGCTAATAAGCCGACGAGATGATCAAAGCGCAGTGCGTGATCTTCTTGTAGAAGCAAAGGGAAAGCGAGGTTTGTCAGGACAGTCAAAAAAACTAGCAAACTACTCAAACTGATAAAAAGTTTATTGTTTCTAATAATTTCAAACATAAAATCAACTCATTTCCTATATTTTCCTAAATGGTAGATGTTTTTATGAAAAATGTCAACAAAAAAAGAGTTCCTGATTAAAGGAACTCTTGAAAAATCAAAAGCTGCGTCCGCCGCCACCGAATGTACCGCCACCGGAAGAGTGGGTCGTACTGCCGCCACCGCCGCCAGAAAAACCACCGCCGCCTCCACCATTATTCGAAGGACGGGGGATGCGTCTGGTTGTGACAAAGGAATTGACTAAGCGATCTTCTTTTTGGGTTAGATCAATACTTGATTTTTCTAGATAGTTAAATTTGTAGCCGCCCATTTTTAATTGATAACGGGATTTAACAATGATGAAAAAGGCGATACTGATCACTGCCGCGATCGCTAAGCAAATAGCAATTTCTAGTGGCGTTATCACTTTGTAATAAGTAATTTTTCCGGTATCACGATCGATACGATAGTGATCGGCAGGAACACCCGCTTCCACAAAACTTTCTGCTTTTTGCAGATAGACCAATGCCGCTTGATAATAATTTCCCTCTGCCATCTGGTCAAATACCGCATCAAGTAGCTTATCTAGACGTGAATCGGTAAGATAATCGATCATATTTCCGGAAGTAGAAACGTGAAATTCCCGTTGCGCCATATCGATCACCAATGCCGAACCGTTGTTGTCATTGCCGATCCGTCTTGAAAGATATCGATCAGTGTACAACTCGATATCTCCCGTATTGCTGTTCGTTGTTTGAATAAAAACTTCGCCTTTGATCTTCGCATTCAGCGCTTCTGCTTCCTCGTTCAACTTCTGGATCTCTTGTTCGGTAAAGAGTCCAGCGTGGTCTGCGACTGTCTCTTCGGCTGCGAAGGCGGGCAGGGTGGTTAAGAAAAAGCCAACTAGCAGAAGCAACAAATAAGATAGTTTTTTCATAAGAAATACGCTCCAATCAATGCGAGGATGGTCGTTGCCGCGAAAATGGCGCCGCTGACGATTCCCAAGCGTTTGTAACTGATCGGTAAAACACCGCTGACTTTTCCTGTTTGCCCATTCATCGCATAATAAAAGGCGCTCTTGTTTTCATCATCGGCTCGATAGGTCACTAGCCATACAGGAAGCAAAACGTAGTTGTTTTCTTCTTTTGTTAGATTGATGGATCGATTGTTGCGTTTAAAACTAGTATAGCCATTGACGGTGCCTGCTAGCAGGTTTTCAGCATAACCCGATAATTCGTTTTTGACTTCGTCGGAAAGATCGATGTACTCAATGTCTCTTTTTTCTGCTTGGAAGCCGGCTAAATACTGACTGCGAAACGCAACGGCTTTTTCAAGGGGGAACGGTTGAACGCCAGTTACCATTTTTTGTTGGACGTTTTTTGACAGTGCATGCTTGAGTAATTCGTTCACCTTGATTTTGCCTCGCCGCAAGACGTCGTATTGTTTATGCTCAGTATATTCAATGTCACCAACCCGCCAAATACGCAAGGAGGTACCCATTCCTGAAAGCGAACCATTCATCTCGGCATCGACGACCCAATAAGGGAAGTATACGCCAGTCAATTTCTCTACTTGTGCTTGGTCGAAGAAATCCCGTGGGACGAATTTTTTCTTTTGTGCCCATTCTAAAAACTTTTTCGTTGCTTCTTCTTTTTCGATCGCAAAGGGAAGGACTTTGTTTGGCAAAAATTCTCCCGAAAGCCGACCAGATAAAACGACCGGATTATGGCAAAAGTAGCAATAAGTTGCGGCTGTAGTCGCATCCGTCACGATTTCAGCACCGCAGCTGGGGCAGGTGAAAAGGTCCATCTGCCCCGCTTGTGCATCGGCTTGCTCTCTAACTTCTTCTTGAAGGGACGGTTCGGTCTCGGTCGCTGCAGAAGGATCTGAGACTGGAGTATCGGCCATCTGCGCTTCTTTTTGCTTTTCTTCAAAGGCAGTGACTTCGTCTTCAGTAAAAATACTCAGACAAAATGGACAATGAAATTTTTGATCGCCAGGATCAAAGGTTAAAGCGCCCCCACAATTGGGGCACTTATGTGTGATAACATCCATCAGCAATCCTCCTCAATTAGTCTACTGGGACACCTTTGAAAGGTTTGCCGCAATTCGGACAGAATTTTGGAATACCGTTGGCTAAATCGATCACTTCACCACAATCGCTGCATTTCATTTTTAGGCTTGGTCCATCGCTCGTTGGTTTTGGCGTCCCGCAATTGCTGCAGAATTTACCAGTATTAGAGGTGCCGCATTGTGGACAGTCCCAATGATCTGCGTTGGTTTGTGCGGAAGCCTGTTGCTGCATTTGCTGTTGGTTGTTTTGTGACGCTTGGTTCAAATAACCGCCACCAGCGTTCATCCCCATGCCCATGCCAACAAACCCAGTCGTAGCCCCAGCGGCATTGCTACCGGCAGATTCCATACCACGAGCAACCGAACCTTGAACATAGCCTTCACGAATCGAAGGGTCGCCTAACATTGCCCCTTGGTTCCGCATGTTGATCAGTTTTACGGAATCATCCGTATAAGAGATGCTTGCGACAGCAACCGAAACGATTTCCATTCCTCGGAGTTCTCGCCAGCTGTCATCAAGAACCGTTCCCATATATTTGCTTAATTCCATACTCTTAGATGGAACGTAAGAAATTCGTTCGCCATCTGCTGACATTTTGTTGATCGCTGTTTGTAGGGCGGTCAAGAATTCAGCTAAGTACTGCTCATTGATGTCGTTAATATCGACTTGACTTTTGTTTTTGGGGATCGCATTCGTATAGAACAAAATTGGATCGGTAATTCGTAAGGAATAGTTTCCGTGCGCCCGCAAGAAAAGTTCTGCGTTATAAAAGTTGTCAAAATAATTCAAAGGCGATGAAGTACCGAAGCGAATCCCTTTGATTTCTTGTAGATTGATATAAAAAACTTGTTGTTTTTGCGGTGTAACGCCACCAAACTTAAAGCGGTCGAAGGTTTCAGAAATCGCATCTTTCAATGAACCATTCAACATCGAAGGCGCTAATTCGTTTTTCACTGTATAGTAGCCTTCTTCGGCGGTATAATCGATGATTCGCCCGCCATCAACCAATAACATCATCATATTCGGATAGACATGGATCACTGAGCCATCAGTGATGACATCTTCCGTGCCTTTTCTGTTGGCACCGCGTTTGTCATTACGCCGCACTTTGACACCTTTTGTCATTACTGTCGAATCACTCATATTGTCAGGCTCGATCACCTCTAGCCATTGATCTGCTAATCCGCCGCCAATTGTGCTTGTTGCCGCTTTGATAATACCCATTTTCAGTCCTCCTTTAAATTGTTTTCATCACAATAGATGAACATAGATTCATTATACCATAGGAGGAGAGATATACGTTATCAGTCTAAAGTTGGAGAAGAGGAATGGTCTTTTTTCTTGAAAATAGGGAGGAACAAAAGGATATAGTGAGTGAAAGCGCGCGGAATGGCTCTTCGAATTAAATTTCCATTTCTTTTGAGATTCCACCACGCAAACGGTGGTTTTTTTAGCTGATATTACGTATAATAGAAGGTAGCGAATTTTGAAATGAGTGTGGAAAACTATGGCCTATCAAGCATTATATCGTGTTTGGCGTTCTCAGCGTTTTGATGATGTTGTCGGACAAAAAGCAATTACCCAAACCTTAAAAAATGCAATCGATCAAAACCAGATCTCGCATGCCTATTTGTTTACGGGTCCTCGAGGAACCGGGAAAACAAGTGCAGCGAAAATTTTTGCCAAAGCCATCAATTGTCCAAACCAGGTCAACGGTGAGCCTTGCAATGAGTGCGGCATGTGTCGCTCAATCACAGCAGGGACGCAAGAAGACGTGATCGAAATCGATGCGGCAAGCAACAACGGTGTAGAAGAAATTCGCTTTATTCGTGATCGTGCGAACTATGCACCGACCCAAGCTGAATACAAGGTTTATATCATCGATGAAGTGCACATGCTGTCGACAGGGGCCTTCAACGCGTTACTAAAAACATTGGAAGAACCAAGGAAAAATGTTGTCTTTATTTTGGCAACAACAGAGCCCCATAAGATTCCAGCAACGATCATTTCTCGTACCCAACGCTTTGATTTCAAACGAATCAATACACAAGACATCGTGGGTCATTTGGAAACGGTCCTTACTACTAGTGAGATCAATTACGAAGCAGAAGCTTTACAGATCATTGCGCGAGCCGCAGAAGGCGGGATGCGGGATGCCTTGAGTATTACCGACCAGGCGATCGCTTTTAGTGATGGAACCGTAACGACCCAAGATGCTTTAGAAGTGACGGGCAGCTTGTCCTATGAAATGATGGACCGTCTGATGCAGGCTTGTGGGGAAAAAGAAGTTGCCGATGCGTTAGCGACCTTGCGGGAGTTATTAGCCTCTGGTAAAGAAGCCCGCCGTTTATTGGAAAACTTGTTGGTTTATTGTCGAGACTTGCTGATGTATCAACAAGCGCCGCAGCTGCTATCTGAAAAGTCGTTGCAGTTGACGGAAGCGTTTCAAACACTGGCAAAAAATACCCCGCCAGCAAAGATCTATCACTGGATCACGGTCTTAAACGATACGCAAAATGAAGTACGATTTACCAACAATCCTACGATTTATTTGGAAGTGGCTGTGGTCAAATTAGCCAATGATCCAGAAAGTGCTGCTGTTGCTAGCAATTCAGCTGACAATAGTCAAGAAGTGGCGCAGTTGCGTCAAGCACTGCAAAAGCTTCAAGCAGAAGTACAACGACTGCAAGAGAATCGACCAGCGGGTGCCGTTGCTGAGACCAACGCGCCAGTGAAGAAAACCAAGGCAACCACTACGTTCCGTTTACCAAAGGAACGCGTGTTCCAAGTACTGAAAAGTGCCACGAAGAAAGACTTGGCAAATGTTCGTAATGTCTGGGACGATCTTTTGATGTCTCTTTCCGTGACGCAAAGAGCGATGCTGCACTCCAGTGAAGCAAAAGCTGCCAGCGAATCGGGCGTCGTGATCGCTTTTGACTATGAGATTTTATGCCAACGAGCAAGTAACGACCAAGAGTTTCAATTGATGATCCATAATCAATTGTCCCGTATGATCAAAGACTACGCGCCGCAGGCTGTCTTTATTACAAAAGAAAGTTGGCCGGCGCTAAGACAAGAGTTTTTGGCTGGCGGTCAAGCAACGGAAGAGTCGGAAATTGAAGTAGAGCAAGAGGATACCGAAGTGGTCTCTGTCGAACCAGAAAATGATGACTTAGTAACCAAAGCGCAAGAGTTATTTGGTGAATTAACCAGCATTGAAGAAAATTAATGAAAATGGAGTGATGGATAATGATGCGAGGCATGGGAAATATGCAAGGCATGATGAAACAAATGCAAAAAATGCAAAAAGAAATGATGAAAGAACAAGAAGCGCTGAACAGCAAACAATTTATCGGCGAATCGACAAATGGCTATGTCAAAGCGACCTTTACTGGCGATAAGACGTTACAAGACATTGCTATCAATGAAGCAATCGTTGATGCAGACGACGTGGAAATGCTGCAAGATATGATCATCCTGGCAGTAAACGATGGTTTAAAGAAAATTGAAAAAGAATCGGAACAAACAATGGGCAAATATACACGAAACATTCCGGGTCTATAAAAGGAGAAATGACGGTGCAATATCCTGAACCGATCGCCCGATTGATCGACAGTTACATGAAACTGCCGGGAATCGGCCAAAAAACCGCAACACGTTTGGCGTTTTATACGATTGATATGAAAGAAGAAGTCGTGAATGAGTTTGCCAAATCACTGCTTAGTGTCAAACGAGATTTGCACTTTTGTAGTATCTGTGGAAATATAACGGAAGAAGATCCTTGTGAGATCTGCAGTGATCCCACAAGAGACAAAGAAACGATTTTAGTGGTGGAAGAGCCTAAAGATGTGATGGCGTTAGAAAAAGTCCGCGAGTATCATGGACTTTATCATGTGCTTCACGGTGTGCTATCCCCAATGGAGGGAACCGGACCAGAAGATATCAACATTGCATCGCTAATACAGCGGCTGCACGATGATCAGGTCAAAGAAGTGATAATTGCGACCAATGCGACCACGGAAGGCGAAGCAACGGCGATGTATATGTCGCGTTTGATTAAGCCTGCTGGTATTAAAGTCACGCGTTTGGCTCATGGGTTATCTGTGGGCAGCGATATTGAGTACGCGGATGAAGTGACCTTGCTTAAAGCAGTAGAAGGTCGCCGAGAATTATAATAGATATTGGAGGCAATTAGGGTGAATGGATTGTTTATAACCATCGAAGGACCTGATGGCGCTGGTAAGACCAGTGTGATCGAAGAGTTGTATCCTCGATTACAGCTCGAAGCAACAAGAAAGATCGTCAAGACAAGAGAACCTGGCGGAGTCAAGATTGCTGAAAAGATACGTAAAATTATATTAGATCCTCGAAATGAGGAAATGGATGAGCGGACAGAAGCCTTGCTTTACGCAGCAGCTCGTCGACAACACTTGATTGAGGTTGTCCTGCCGGCATTGAATGCCGGGCACATCGTGATCTGTGACCGTTTTGTCGACAGTTCGTTGGCTTATCAAGGAGCTGGCCGGCGGATCGGGATTCCTGAAATCGCCCGGATCAACGAGTTTGCGACGGAGGGAACGACCCCTGATTTTACGTTGTACCTAGATGTCGACTCAGATACTGGTTTGCGACGCATTCAGGAAAACCGTGCCCATCAATATGACCGTCTTGATTCGGAAGGATTGGAGTTTCATCAACGCGTCCGTCATGCGTATCTAAAGCTGGCGGAAGAAAATCCTGTACGCATTCATAAGATTGATGCTAGAATGGGGTTACAAGAAGTTGTTGAATCCAGCTATTCAGCAATCGTTGAATCGTATCCTGCTTACTTCAAATCAATCTAAGGTAGGCTGGATAACACAAAGGAGATGGTCCCATGAAATTAATTATGGCAATCGTACAAGACAAAGACAGTAATCGTTTGGCAAATGAGTTTATTGATGCCAATATCCGTGCAACAAAATTGTCATCAACGGGTGGGTTTTTAAAGGCTGGTAATAGTACCTTTATCATTGGTATTGAAGATGATCGTGTGCAAGATGCGTTAGAATTGATCAAAAAAACCTGTCAATCAAGAAAGCAGTATGTCTCGACACCGATGTCTCTAGATATATCCTTAGATGGTCAAGTTCCTTATCCAGTCGAAGTCGAAGTTGGTGGCGCCACCGTATTCGTACTGCCAGTTGACGGATTCCATCAATATTAAAAAAGGAGCATTTCATGGAGGAGTTATTTCTACAAGAATATCAGCCTCTTGTTTTTGCCCAACTAAAAAAAAGTATCAAGCATGGGCGCATTGCTCATGCTTATCTTTTTGAAGGGGACAAGGGGACTGGCAAGCATGAGTTAAGTCTATGGCTCGCAAAACGCCTTTTTTGTACCGACGTGCAAGAAGAAGCACCTTGCGGGAAATGCAGTAACTGTGTGCGGATTGCTCAAGGAGAGCATCCGGACGTTATCCAAATAGAACCAGATGGACAGATGATCAAAGTTGATCAGATTCGGCAACTACAAGAAGAATTCTCAAAAAGCGGTTTTGAGAGCCGTTTAAAGATTTTTATTTTGTCTCAAGCAGATAAAATGAACAACAGCGCTGCCAACAGTTTATTAAAGTTTTTGGAAGAACCGGTGGGAAACTTTTTGGCAATCTTAGAAACGGAGAGCCTTGGTCGTATTTTGCCAACCATCCAGTCCCGCTGTCAGATCATTCATTTCTCTCCTTTGTCAAAAGAAAAACTGCAAGAAAAGTTACAAGAAGAGGGACTTTCTAAAGAGACAAGCCGACTTCTAAGTCACTTGACCAATAGTTATCATAAAGCAGTTGAAATCTCGCAAGATGAATGGTTTAATGAAACTAAGGATGCTGTTAAGCGTTGGGTGAATTACCTTTTGAAGAAAGACCCGCAAGCATTTATTTTTGTTCAGAAAAAATTATTGGGTCTAGCAAAAGAAAAAAATCAGCAATCAGAAATCTTTTTGCTCTTGTTATTTTACTTTCAAGAGGAGCGGGATCGATTGTTGGCGCAAGGTTTATGGGGAAAAGAGATCAATCGTGCCATTGAAGCCGCATTGCAAGCACAAAAAAAGCTGCAAGCCAATGTGTCTTTCCAAGGTGTGGCAGAACAATTTTCCGTGAAAATCATCTATGGATAAAACGCAGCAGCCGGAAAAGGAGACCAGAGATGATCGAAGTTGTCGGAGTGCGTTATCATGACGTAGGCCAGATTTATTTTTACGCACCGAAAAAACAGACCTATACCATAAATGACCAAGTCATCGTGGAATCACAAGATGCCAAATGTCTTGCTACGGTGGTTACCAAAAGCAGAGAAATGAATGAGAGCGATTTGCCTCAGGTAGTCAAACCTATCTTACGTCGGGCGACGAAGAAAGATTTGGAACAGGCAGCAGCCAATCAACAAGCGGCAGATGAAGCCTTAAAAATCGGAAAAGAAAAAATCCGGGCGCACCAGCTGCCGATGAAACTGATTCGAGTAGCTTATACCTTCGAGCGAACAAAGCTGATTTTCTCGTTTACCGCAGAAAGCCGTGTTGATTTTCGTGAATTAGTCAAAGACTTGGCAAGTGAATTTCATACCCGGATCGAACTGCGCCAAATCGGCGTCAGAGATGAAGCCAAAGCACTAGGGGGAGTGGGTCCTTGTGGGCGAAAACTGTGCTGTGCGACGTTTCTAGGAGATTTTATTCCCGTATCCATTAAGATGGCTAAAGATCAAGGACTTTCTTTGAATCCTACGAAAATCTCAGGATTATGCGGTCGCTTGATGTGTTGTCTTAAGTACGAGAGTGAAGAGTATGAGCGGGCAAAAAAAGAATTGCCGGATCGCGGCAAGGAAGTTGAAACGCCAGATGGCAAAGGACGTGTGGTTGGGCTAGATCTGTTAAGCCGAGTGATCAAAGTCCGTTTGCATGATCGGCAAACACCAATCGAATATGATTATGAAGAGCTAGTGACAAAATAAGTAGGTGACCATAATGAGCATGGACAAACGATCAATATATGACGGATTGAATCAGTTAGAATCGGAGTTGCAAAATTCCTTAAATAATCTAGCAGAAATGAAGCAGTCTTTGCAAGAAATCGTCGAAAAAAATACGACATTAGAATTGGAAAATCAACGCTTACGTGAACACATTCGTGAGTTGAACCAAGTGGCAGATGCACCCGCTGAATCGGTCAAACAAGAACTTTCTAAATCACGAATGAATTTAGAAAAGATTTACGAAGAAGGATTTCATGTTTGTTATGACTTATACGGTTCTCGCAGAGAACATGATGAACCTTGTGCATTTTGTCTAGAAGTGATCTATCGTGAAAGCGGCAAATAACTGACTGACAGTCTAATAGGTTCGTTAGAAAAAAGATCAGTTTCCACTGGTCTTTTTTTCGAAAGGAGCAGAACATGCTAAAGCAGCAAAGTTATAAACAAGACACTGGAAAATTGTATCTTGTTCCGACGCCGATCGGAAACTTGGAAGATATGACGGTCCGGTGTGTCAAAATTTTAAAAGAAGCGGACCTGATCGCAAGTGAAGATACTCGTAATACCCAGAAATTGTTGAATCATTTTGAGATCACGACACCGCAAAAAAGCTTACATGAACACAATTATAAAGAGCGAGTTCCGCAGTTGGTAGAACAGCTGCAGATGGGCAAGACCATTGCCCAATGCAGCGATGCTGGTATGCCCTCCATCAGTGATCCGGGGCATGAATTAGTCAAGGCGTGCTTGGTCGAAGGAATTGCGGTGATTGCGCTTCCAGGACCTACGGCTGGTTTGACCGCGCTGATTGCTTCTGGCTTATCACCGCAACCAAACCTCTTTTATGGCTTTTTACCTCGTAAGAAAAAAGAACAAAAACAAGCCTTGAGTGAATTAGCGACCCAGAAAGCAACGATGATTTTCTATGAATCACCCTATCGAATCGCTGCGACGATTGAAACGATGCAAGAGGTATTTGGTGAACGGCAGGCAGTCATCTGCCGTGAATTGACGAAAATCCACGAAGAATACTTGCGCGGAACTTTTTCAGAACTGACTGACTATCTAGAACAGCAGTCAATCAAAGGAGAATGCTGTCTGTTGGTGGAAGGGTCTTCTGAAATACAAGAAATTGTTTATGAAGGAAGTTACGCAGAACAAGTGGCTGCCTTGATGCAAGAGGCCGAATTGTCCTCAAAAGAAGCGATCAAAGAAGTGGCTAAGCGTAATCAAGTAAAGAAACAGCTTGTCTATCAAGCGTATCACCAAATAGAAGAGTAATCATACCGAGACTTCTCTCGGTATTTTTTTGTATCACACGCCTACTTATGTGACATTACCTAACATATAAAGTCAGCTATTTTCAGAAAATTCATGTTTTTCTCAGAAAAATCTAGATTATTCGAAAATATGGTGTTAGGATAGCTAACATATAGAAAGGGAGGCGTGTAAAATGGATACAGGGAATATTGCATTTATTTTAATTTGTAGCGGTATGGTTTTTCTAATGACTCCAGCATTGGCATTTTTTTATGGAGGATTGGAACGACGCAAAAACATCCTCAATACCATGATGATGGTGATTTGTACGATGGGCTTGGCGTCCGTCCTCTGGGTCGCTCTAGGGTATACATTATCCTTTAGCGGGACAGGATCATTTATTGGCAATTTAGACAAAGTCTTTTTCAATCATGTTTCGATGTCAGAAGGAGAGGGAATTCCTGAAGGGTTATTTGCTGCCTTTCAAATGATGTTTGCTTTGATCACAACGGCGATCATCACTGGATCAGTTGTTGGCAGAATGCGGTTCTCTGCTATTTTCCTATTTATTGGCTTCTGGCTGGTTTTCGTGTATTTTCCAATGGCGCATATGGTGTGGGGCGGCGGCTTCTTAGATGCGATCGGCTCGATCGACTTTGCAGGAGGCAATGTCGTTCATATCAGCTCAGGAATCAGTGGGTTAGTCTTAGCGATCGTTGTCGGCAAACGACGAGAATTTCATCAAACGGAATATCGACCTCATAATATTCCATTCGTTGTTCTAGGAGCGGGATTGCTATGGTTCGGTTGGTTTGGCTTTAATGCCGGCTCTGCTCTAGCAGCTGATGGCCTAGCGATCCACGCCTTGATGACCACGAATACGGCAGCAGCCAGTGCGATGCTGTCTTGGATGTTGATTGAAAAACTCGTCGTGGGCAAACCGACGATCGTCGGTGCTTGTACCGGAGCAGTGGTGGGCTTAGTTGCGATTACTCCAGGGGCGGGGTTTGTCTCCCTTTGGTCTTCCTTTATCATTGGCGCTTTAGTCAGTCCGTTTTGTTACTTCTTTATTTCCGTCATCAAACATCGATTAGGCTTAGATGATGCATTGGATGCCTTTGGTTGTCATGGGGTAGGCGGAATCTTTGGCGGTTTGATGACCGGGATTTTTGCTGATCCAGCTGTTGGTGGACATTCAGGATTGCTTTATGGCGGTATTGATCTTTTTATCGCACAGGCCGAAAGTATCGTGTTCACGATTTTGTTTGCCGGTATCCTATCCTTTGTCATTATCACCTTGATCAAATGGGTGATGCCGATTCGGGTCTCTCAGCAAGAAGAAGCGGTGGGGATGGATCGGATCGAACATGATGAAACGGCCTATCCTACCTTTATGGGGTTAGATTCTTAAGAGTGGAGGAGCAGTCATGAAAAAAGTTGAAGCGATTATTCGCCAAGAAAAATTAGAGGAGCTAAAAGCCGCATTGGATCAATCGGATCTGATCAGCGGGATGACGGTCAGTCAAGTCCTCGGATGTGGCAATCAAAAAGGCCTAAAAGAGTTTATTCGTGGCCAAGAAGTGATCACGACTCTTTTACCAAAAGTAAATGTCCGTTTCGTTTTAGCAGATGAAAAAGTTAACGATGTGATTGAGTTGATTTTATCGATCTGTCGAACAGATGAAGTCGGTGATGGCAAAATATTCGTCTACCCGTTGGAAGAAGCGATTCGGATTCGCACCAATGAACGAGGGGAAGCCGCCTTATAACAGAAATTCTTAGACTATGAACTTTGCAGCAAAAGCAGTGAACGTAGAGGGAAGGACCAATGAAAATTGGTCCTTTTTGCGTGCTTCGCTTGATTCCTTGCTTGATAGGGAACCTCTGTTCGTTTATAATGAGAAGTGAGGTGAGCAACGATGTCGGAACTGCAATTTCCCTTAAAAAATGATACGAGCCGCAAAATTATTCATATTGATATGGATGCTTTTTTTGCTTCGGTGGAAGAACGGGATGATCCTGAGCTGGCCAAGCATCCCCTCGTGATTGCCCGTCACCCAAGCGATACTGGCGGACGAGGAGTGGTCACGACAGCGAATTATTTGGCGCGACAATATGGTATCCATTCGGCAATGAGTGCGCAAAAAGCCTACGAGCTTTGTCCGCAAGCGATTTTTAAACCGGGGAATCATCAAAAGTATCGTGAAGTGTCCCAGCAAGTCAGAGAAATTTTTCACCGATACACCGACATCATCGAACCAGTTTCTATCGATGAAGCGTATCTAGATGTGACAGTTAACAAAATCAATTGTCCTTCCGCGATCAAGATCGCTCGTTTGATTCAACGAGACATTTGGCAAGAGACTCATTTGACCTGTTCGGCGGGTGTCAGTTACAACAAATTCTTGGCAAAACTATCTTCCGATTATCATAAACCACGAGGTTTAACGGTGGTGATGCCGGATGAGGCAGTGGCCTTTTTACACCAACTACCCATCGATAAATTTCATGGGATCGGGAAGAAAACTGTCCCCAGGATGCATGAGTTAGGCATTTTTACAGGAGCCGATCTATACGCTTGGAGTGAGATGGCGTTGATCCGCGAATTTGGCAAAATGGGGTATTCCTTGTATCGGAAAGTTAGAGGAATCCATGATTCACCAGTCAGTGTGACCAGAGAACGAAAATCAGTTGGAAAAGAGCATACATACGGCAATCCATTAACTAGTGAAGAACAAGTTTTGAGCCAATTACGGGCTATCGCAGAAGAAGTCGAAAGATCACTGAAGCGCACACAAAAACATGGCAAAACAGTCGTGTTAAAAGTCCGTTACAGTGATTACTCTACGATCACCAAGCGAGTGACCTTGCCAACCTATGTTCATAAAAAAGAACAGCTGTTTTCCGAAGCAAGTCTGATCTGGGAAGAAATTTTAGGTTTGGAAAAAGGCATCCGTCTTTTGGGGATCACCGTCACAAATCTTGATCCACTGACCTATGAAAATATCGTACTGCCCTTATGGCAACTATCTGACGAGCAGTAGGTAAAAGAGGAGGAGCAAAATGACACTCTATCAAGTATATGACACGATGGTGGGGTTGGCTGATCAGGAGCGAAGTGAAAAAATGGCCGCCTACATGCGGCATCAGTTTGATTTTCTGGGCATTCCTGCGCCGTTGCGCCGCCAGCAAGAAAAAACAGCCTTTAAAGCAGCAAAACAAACGAAAACGGTCGATTGGGATTTTATCGATCATTGTTGGCAAAGTAACTATCGAGAACACCAGTACTTTGGGATTGATTATTTAGTGGTGATGGAGCCCTTTTTAATAGCCGTTGATCTAGCAAAAATTGAACAGTTGGTCATAACGAAAGCTTGGTGGGACAGCGTGGACGCACTGAGTGAGGTCGTTAGAAAACTTGTTCGCCGATTGCCAGCGTTAAAGGTTGAGATGCTTCGCTGGAGTCTTGACAATAATCTTTGGCTACGGCGCGTGGCGATTCTCCACCAACTGTTGCAAAAAGAACAGATGGATGAACCATTGCTAGAAGAGATCCTTGTCAACAATTTGGGTAGTTCTGAATTTTTTATCAACAAAGCCATTGGCTGGACCTTGCGAGATTATGCCAAGACAAATCCTCAGTGGGTTCAAGATTTTCTCCTGCGCTATCAAACAAGTCTGGCGCCTTTGACGGTTCGTGAAGCGAGTAAGTACCTTTAAAAAGTAGCTTTACTGGCTGAATATCGCAATAAAAAACACCGTGCAGTATCTTTTTTGAAAGATGCACGGTGTTTTGATCGTTAAATTTGTTTTTTGATTTGTTCGTAGCTTGCTTCCGCATCTTTGCACTTTGCCCAGATAACCGCTTTTCCTTGTTCACGGGATGCAGCAAGATCAATGATTCGTTGATTGCTGCTGCCACGAAATTGCAAGTTTAGGTTTCGCTTACTGAGTTCAAAGCGGCCGTCCACCAAAATATCGATTTTGGATAAGAGTTCCAGTTTATCAGGTGTTTCCAAAAGCAATTCTTCATAGGTGTAGCCGGACCAGCTCCAAATATCTTTGCTGTGCCCGAACTCAGCACGAACGCGATCAACGACTTTCAGACAGACTGTCGTGTTTAAGAAAGGTTCGCCGCCTAGGAGCGTCAGTCCTTGAACATACTCATGTCGCAGATCTTCAATGATTCGATCCTCTAGTTCTTGCGTAAAAGGTGTCCCATAGCGAAAGTTTTGGACGGCTTTGTTGAAACAGCCTTCACAAGCAAACAGACAGCCACTCACATACAAACTATTTCGAATGCCTTCACCATCCACAAAGTTGAAGGCTTTGTAATCAGCAATATAATTTTGACTGTACTCGTTTGCTTTCCATTCTTGGGGCTTAGGATTTCTCATAAGAAAACTTCTTTCTATTGTGAATTACAGGGGTTGGTCTTCGATAAAAGGAGTGTAGAGGAAATCTAACACTCCTTTTATGATTATTCTTGCAAATGTTTGACCCGAGCAGAGATTTCTTTGTGACGACCGTTGACCATTGGACGAGCTTGAGGATTTCCAAGATACCCACAGGTTCTTTTGACAACATCACAACTTTTTGGATCGTGATTGCCACATTGTGGACATTCAAAGCCTCGTTCGGTTGGATTAAAGTCTCCTTCATATCCGCACTCGTAACAGTGATCGATAGGGGTATTTGTTCCAAGATAAGCGACCCGATCGTATGCGTAATCCCAAACCGCTTCTAACGCTTTTGGATTTTGCTGCAAGACTGGATATTCACAGTAATGAATAAAGCCACCAGAACAGTATTTTGGATAGTCCTTTTCAAAATCAAGTTTCTCAAATGGTGTCGGATTTTTCCGCACATCATAGTGGAAGCTGTTCGTATAATATTCTTTGTCGGTAATATTTTCAACTTCACCGAATTTTTCGGTATCTAAGCGGCAGAAACGATCAGTCAGGCTTTCACTTGGCGTCGAGTACACGCTGAAATGATAACCGTATTCATCGCCCCAGGCATCCGCATGAGCTTTCAATTCTTTCACGATCGCCATCGTAAAGGCTTTTGCTTCTGGGTCTTGTTCCCAAGTTCCGCCATAAAAAGCAGAAGCAGCTTCGTATAAACCAATGTAGCCAAGTGAAACAGTGGCCCGTTTATTTTTGAATAATTCGTTGACATTGTCTTTGCGATCCAAACGTTCACCGAAAGCCCCATACATATAAAGGATCGGCGCATTGGCGGGACTCGCTTCTTTACAGCGCTCTACGCGATAGACAAGGGCATCTTTAACGATTTGCAGACGGTCCTCCAGCAGCGACCAGAATTTTTCTTGATCGCCATTTGCTTCTAAGGCGATCCGTGGAATATTCAATGTCACGACACCTAGATTCATCCGACCGACATTGATTTCTTCACCACGTTCGTTTTTCCAGCCTTGCAAGAAAGAACGACAGCCCATCGGCACTTTAAAGCTACCGGTCAATTCAACCAATTTATCATAATTCAAAATATCCGGGTACATCCGTTTAGTGGCACATTCTAATGCCAGTTCTTTGATATCGTAATTTGGATCGGTAGGGGCCAAGTTGACCCCGCGGCGAATACTAAAAATCAATTTTGGGAAAATAGCGGTGCGCTTTTCACTGCCTAACCCGTTGATGCGAATTTGGAGAATCGCTCGTTGAATTTCCCGTTCGAACCAGTTGGTTCCTAAACCAAAGCCAAGGGAAGTGAACGGCGTTTGTCCGTTCGAGGTGAATAACGTATTGATTTCGTATTCTAGACTTTGCATTGCATCATAGATATCTTTGCGGGTTTTGCTCTTCGCGTACGCTTCCCGACGTTCGGGCGTCTCGATCCATTCTTCGGCATCTTTTAGATGCTTTTGATAATTCAACTCAGCAAAAGGAGCCAATAATTCATCCGTTCGATCAGCAGAACAGCCGCCATATTGACTCGATGCTACGTTTGCAATGATTTGTGAGATTTGAGCGGTGGCCGTTTGGATCGATTTTGGCGACTCCACTTCGGCGTTCCCAATTTTAAACCCATTATTTAGCATGCCTTTAAAATCGATCAGGCAGCAGTTGGTCATTGGTGTGTAAGGATGATAATCCAAGTCATGGTAATGAATGTCGCCTTTTTGATGGGCATTTGCCACGTGAGGAGGCAGCATTTTCAAACCGATCGATTTTCCTACGATCCCGGCGGTCAAATCACGTTGTGTGTTGAACACATTGCTATCTTTATTGGCATTTTCATTGACGACCGATTGATCTTTATTCATCAATTTGTTGATCGTAAAGTTGATGTCTGTTGCTTTGCTGCGCTCGAAATCACGATGGGTCCGATAGTTGATATATTCTTCAGCCAAGGCATACTCGTTTTTTGCTAACAAGATATGCTCGACGATATTTTGAATCTCATAGATTTTTACATTTGTACGAAAACGTTCCGCGATCTCGTGATCGACACTGTCAACGATCTCGGTGATTTTTTCGTGGTCGATGGGAGAAAGCTCGCCGTTGACTTTTCTTAGGGCTTTCACTAACGCATCGTAAATTTTTTGATCATCAAAATCGACAAGCCGTCCATCACGTTTTACGATTTTTAACTGACGCAAAGCGGACTGTCTTTCCAACCCTTGCTCAGGATTTCTCTTAATGTTCATCATTTCTACCACTCCTTATCTTCCTCAATATAATAAAACATATTATAGAAATGAGCAACTATATATAGTGGTGAATAAGGGGTAGTAAATTGGATATACACAATATATGGTGTATATTCATTGGGGTGTTTTCTGAGAAAACTGATAAGATTAAGGATTTGGTTGTTCCATGTTTCACATAATGAATAAAAAACTTTTTTAAATTTATTTTTTCTCTGTTTTTAAGCAGAACGATTCAATGAAAAGTATGCTACCATAAGGAGAGAATTTTTTTTAAGGAGGGTTCTATGTGAAAAATATGATTGATGTGAAGCATCTGACCAAAAGTTACGGCACTCGATTCAATCAAACCAAAGTATTAGATAACCTTTCTTTTGCAGTGGATCAAGGAGAATTTGTTGGGGTTATGGGACCAAGCGGTGCTGGGAAAACGACCTTGATGAATCTGTTGTCTTCTATCATGCGACCTAGCTTAGGCTCGATCTATATCGATGGCAAAGACATTACCCGAATGTCGGAAAAAGCCCTCAGCGATTTTCGGCGTCAGCAGATTGGCTTCATCTTTCAAGATTTTAATCTTTTAGAGACATTGACAGCCAGAGACAATATCTTGCTTCCGTTAGCCATTGATCGCTTGCCCGTGAAGGAAACCCAAGTACGTATCGAGGAGACGGCCAATTTGTTAGGGATCGAACACTTATTGGATCGTTACCCAGAAGAATTGTCTGTAGGGCAAAAACAAAGGGTTGCTGCTGCTCGCGCAATCATCAGTCGTCCGGCGGTCCTTTTTGCTGATGAACCCACCGGAGCCCTTGATTCAAAAGCGGCGACAGAATTGTTACGGTATTTGGCACAAATCAATCAACAAGAGAAAACAACGATCTTGATGGTCACTCATGATCCTTTCACCGCCAGCTACTGCAATCGGATTTTATTCATCCGCGATGGCGTCTTCTTTGCAGAAGTTGTCAAAAAAGGCAGTCGTCAGGAATTTTTCGAAAAAATCATCGATATGCAGGCAACGATTGGAGGCGGTCCGCGCCATGTTGTTTAAAATCGGCTGGCGGAGTTTTTTGCGGCAGTTTCGCAATTATATGGTGTATTTTATCTGTATGATGACTGCCGTGATGATTTTCTATTCATTTAATGCTTTGATGAACGATCGTCTCTTGAATCAAAGAGTTCAGCAAGATATCCGGATCGAAGGGGTATTAGGATTCGGCAGCAGTGTGGTAGCATTTGTTGTCTTGTTTTTTATGCTGAGTGCCAATCATTTTTTTCTTAGCCAGCGACAAAAGGAAATCAGTGTCTATCAGCTTTTGGGGTTACGTCAAGGTCGTCTTGCTTGGTTGCTGCTGCGGGAAACGTTTCTACTGAATTTTTTCTCTTTAGTAACCGGTATTTTTATGGGAATTATTTTTTCGAAATTCTTTTCAATGATTTTGATTCGGGCAATGGGCCTGAATTTAACCAGTCATTTCTTTAATTCCCCACAATCGATTTTTTCGACGGTCTTTGTTTTTATCGCGGCGATGATCATTTTGAGTATTCAAGTGATCCTTTTTGTTTGGCGTACCCCAATGAGTGAATTGATCAAGACCGAATACCGCTTACCGATCAAAAAAATGAAAATGACTCCGTTTCGTTCCTTAATGGGGGTTCTAGGTCTGATTCTACTTGGAGTAGGCTACTATCTGTCATTAACCCTGCGGGAAACATGGACCAACTATATCACGTATACGCAAGACTTTTCAGCGATTCTATGGATCCCATTACTGATTCTATTTTGCTGTGTAACGGCAACCTATCTCTTTTTTGATTGTACGTTGCCGGCACTGTTGTATTTTTTGAGCAAACCCAAAAAACACCTCATTAAAGGGGCAAAATTGATTGCTTACAATAACGTGCGTGCATACTTGCAAAGGACGTGGAAAAGCTATGCCCTTTTGACGATCATTACCGCGATCGCGATCTCACTGATTGGGGGAACAATGGGGGTCATCTCATTAAATTACCAAGCAACGAACCGTATCTACCCAACCTCTTTTCAAGTGTCAGGAGAGCAGGCGGGGACCTTGCGTACCCTTTTAGAAAAGTCGGGTATGCCAATTACAGCGGAGCAAACGATTCCTTACAAAATGACCAATATGACGGTGCAGACTCGCTACCTAGGAGAGTTGCAAGATGAAAGTGTAGAAAATATGATGGTGAATCTGGTGGCACTTTCTGATTATCAGCGTCTACGAAAACTGGTTCCAAATGCTCCTGAAATTCGACTGAGTACAGACAAGCAAGCGGTCCTTTTTGATAGTCAGTACGACGTGACTCGTTCATTTGTCACGTATCGGGATGAAGTCAAAGTTGGCAGTCAACATGAGTTTAAACTTATCCAAGCACAGCAGGACTACTTTGGGGATTATGCCTTGCGCTATTCTTTGCCAAATGTCCTTGTCATTCAAGATGATGCGTACCAACAAATCGAGGGATTCACCTATAGCATTGCTTATTTGCAAACCGAAAAGGTGCAAACAGAAGCGCTAACGCAGTTGTTAGATGAAGAATTGCCGATCGAGTGGGCGCATCCTTTGACCTATGAATTTAGCGACGACCAAAAAAACGTACGCTTTTATCCAGAGACCGCACGGGATTCAAGCAATGATAGTGGTCAGACGACCGCTTATCGGCTAACGTTAGCCAATCGCTTTACAACAATGCGGGGGGTGCGGCGACAAGCAGGAATCATTTTGTTCGTATCGCTGTTTGTTGGGGTGATCGTTTTGATCACCACGTCTAGTAGTTTGATCGTTCGACAATTTTCTAACACGGAGCGGGAAAAGCACAATTACCGACTATTGACAAAATTAGGCTACACCCGTAACGAAGTGCGCAAGTTGGTGTACTGGCAAAACATTTGGATTTTTATGCCCGGCACCTTATTAGCGATTTTGCATGCGGTATTTGCTATCAATACCTTCACACAGATCATCGACAGTCCCGGGTATTGGGTCGCTCATTTGTTTGCAGGAGTAGCAGCAGTTGTCTATCTATTTGCCTATTTGATTACCGTCAAGCTGTGTCTGCGGATTATTGAAACTTGATCTATTTATACGATAAAACGATTCTAGGAAACTAGGATCGTTTTTTTCATTTAACCAATCTTTTTGTATTTCCCTCTGGCACCAGATTAAGAGAATGGTATAATCATAATCAATGAGACAAAGGAGGAAGCAAGATGGAGAAAAAAGAAGAACAGCTTTTAATAGACCTAACGACTGCACGTGGGGTTCCTGGGAATGAGGAGGAAGTGCGTGAAGTCTTTAAAGAATATGCCAAAGACTTTGCTGAAGATATCTTTTTTGATGGGTTAGGAAGTGTCATTGCGAAACATGTTGGTGATGGCGGCGGTCCGAAAATTTTTATTTCGGGACATATGGATGAAGTCGGCTTTATGGTAACGAAAATTACGGAAAAAGGCTTTATTGAATTTCAAACCCTTGGTGGCTGGTGGGGGCAAGTGATGCTGGCACAGCAAGTCGAGATCAAAACCAATGATGGCAAATTGATCCACGGTGTCGTCGGCTCAAAACCACCCCATGTCTTGAGTCCAGAGACTCGAAACAAACCTTACGATATCAAAGATATGTTCATCGATATCGGCGCTTCAAGTGAAGAAGAAGCCAAAGGCTGGGGGATCCGTCCTGGAGATATGATCACCCCCTATATCCAATACAAACGGATGAACGACAGCAAATTTTTGCTAGCCAAAGCATGGGACAATCGAATTGGTACGGCGGTATCACTACGGGTATTAGAAACCTTGGCAGCCGAAGGACATCCAAACTGCTTGTTTGCCGGCAGCGACGTGATGGAAGAAGTTGGCCTAAGAGGGGCACGAACAAGCACTCACTTAGTGAATCCCGATATCGCTATCGCCCTAGATACTGGTACCGCTGGGGACACACCTGGAATGACACCAAAAGAAGCGGATTCTGTGTTAGGCAAAGGCCCACAAGTCTTGATTTTCGATGCTTCCATGATTCCTCACAAGAAATTATTGAATTTTGTGATCGATGTCGCCGAAGAGATGGAAATTCCTTTCCAATATACCGTGATCACTGGTGGGGGAACCGATGCTGGTCAAATGCATTTGACTCGTGATGGGGTTCCTTCGATCGCTATTACTGTGCCAGTTCGTTACCTGCATTCTCATACTTCTGTCATTCATGAGGATGACTACTTCAATACAGTCAAGCTTGTAACGGAAGTGGTTCGCCGCTTAGACGATAAGACCGTTAAAGCATTGCGTAGTTATTAAGGTGAGTCTATGAGATCAAATACAATGATTCGAGAGACGGCTAAAAACTCCTTGCGCGGATTCTGGGGAACATTCGTCTTAAGTATTTTAGCAACGGTTGCCGTACAAGCGGTCGTCAATTCACTGTTCAGTAGTTTAGGCTCTTCCGTAGGGACAAACAACGCAGGAAATTGGCTTGATTTTATTTTGGACAATTTTGTCTTCTTTGCTTTTTCAGTAGCATTGAGTATTATGGCACTCTATCTGGTTCGTGGTAAAGGGATCAAAGTGGCGGATATTTTTCTCGTATTTGATAAACGATTCTATGTGCCGTTTTTGCTACTAAATTTAGTGAGCGCGCTTTTAAATTATCTTTTGAGTTTTGCGATTTTCTTGCCGCAATTTGTCTTATCAGGCCTTAATCAATATTTGGGCTTGGTATTTAATTTTAATCGGGGAATTTCTATTGATGTATCGATGTTTAACGGTTCGATCGCTTTTGTGGTTGGGACGATTCTCTCCATCATCTTGTTCTTCTTTTTGTCGCAAGTCGTTACTGGTGTGATCCAATTAGCAATCTATCTACGCTATGATCAGCCGGAATTAGGGGTTCTTCAGTCTATCAAAGTAGCCTTTGCTCTCTTGCGACCACATCTGGGCCAATACATTTGGCTGCAATTATCATTGATTGGCTGGTTTATTCTGGGTTTCTTGGCGCTTATGATTGGGATGTTGTGGGCAAACGCCTATGCGTATGCGGTGAACGCAGCATTCTATGAAGAATTGATCAATGAACAACGAGCGCTAATTAGGTAAGCAAAAAAAACGACGTACCATTGGAATGGTTCCTTAAGGATAGAGTAGAACACTCATTCAAGGGATTCATCAATAGACGTCGTTTTTTTCTCATTTTCTTGATCCTTTTCGCAAAAAAAAATGGTCAGATTTTAGTCAAATCAGCAGAGATGTGATAGCATTAAAGAAGTAGAAAATCAGCTTGAGCCAAAGAGGAGGAAACACAAGTGAAAATAACTGTCTTAGGTTGTTTAGGTGCCTATCCGTATAACGGTGAAGGGACTACTGGCTATTTAGTTGAGTCAGAAGGCTTTCATTTGCTGCTTGATGCGGGAAGTACCACCTTGGTCCAACTAGAAAAAATCCTTGATCCCTTAGACTTAGATGCAGTGATTTTGACGCATTACCATCACGATCATATTGCGGATTTAGGGGTATTGCAATACTATTGGCAATTATATCCTGGAAGCGAAGAACGCCAGATTTTGCCGATCTACGGCCATGGGGAGGATACGGTTCATTTTGAAAGCTTGACGATGCCTGGAGTGACTCAAGGAATTGATTATCTCCAAACGGAGTCATTGGAATTGGGCCCGTTCACCATTACCTTTATGAAGACGATCCATCCAGTCACTTGCTATGCCATGCGATTTGTTGAGAAAAACACCGGCAAGGTCTTTGTTTTTACTGGAGACTCTGGCTATTTAGAATCTTTTGTTTCGTTTGCTGAAGGGGCTGACTTATTCTTGGCAGATACCTATCTTTTTGCAGGCAATGAGCGGCACAAGGCTCATTTTACGTCAAAAGAAGCAGGCGAGATCGCCCATGCAGCGCAGGTAAAAAAAATAATGGTGACGCATTTGCCGCAACATGGTGACTTAGAACAGTTACGAGAAGAGGCTGCACTAGCTGCCAATGGGATCCCCGTTGAATTGGCGGCTGTTCAAAAAATAATTGAAATCATCTAATTAGGAGGAACGAATAGTATGCTTTTTGTACCGAACGAACTGAATGACCCACGCATCAATTTAGCCATCGAGATTTTTCTTCTTCAAGAAATGAAAGTGGATGAACCCATCTTACTTTTTTACATTAATGAACCATCGATTATCATTGGACGCAATCAAAATACGATCGAAGAGATCAATAAGGAATATGTGGATGAACATGGGATCCATGTCGTTCGTCGTTTCAGCGGCGGCGGTGCAGTCTATCATGATTTCGGAAACTTGAATTTCAGTTTTATTATGCCTGACGATGGCAATTCTTTCAGAGATTTTGAAAAGCTGACGAAACCAATCGTCCAAGCCTTGCATGAGATGGGGGTTGAAGGAGCGCAACTAAAAGGCCGCAACGACCTTGTGATCAATGACATGAAGTTTTCTGGGAATGCGATGTACGCAACGAATGGCCGGATGTTTGCTCATGGCACGATCATGTTTGACAGTGACATCAATGAAGTGGTCAACGCATTGAAAGTCCGCAAAGACAAAATCGAATCAAAAGGTATCAAATCGATCCGCTCAAGAGTAACCAACATCAAACCATTCTTGCCAAAAGAGAAGCAAGACATGACGACTGAAGAGTTCCGTCAAGAAATCTTATTGAAGATTTTTGGTGTCGATTCCGTGGAAGAAGTCAAAACATATGAATTAACAGAAGAAGATTGGGTCAAGATCAATGAGATTTCCGATAAGTATTATCGCAACTGGGATTGGAATTACGGTAAATCTCCAGCCTTTGATATTGAACGCCGTCATCGCTTTCCAATCGGATCCATCGAAGTTCGTTTGAATGTGGCAGAAGGAAAAATTACGGATGCCAAAATCTTTGGTGACTTTTTCGGCTTAGGGGACATTGCGGATGTAGAAGAAGCCCTGATCGGTACTCGCTATGCGAAAGAAGATTTGGCACAAGTCATTGCCAACATTGATGTCAAAAAATATTTTGGCAACATCACGCCTGAAGATTTTCTTTCATTGATTTATTAATCAAAAAACGAAGCAGCCTTTTCAATTCTGGCTGCTTCGTTTTTCTATTAGTATGCGCGGGCGATCCAAACGGTATGCTTGGCAGGTTTGCCGCTGACGATATCGACTGTTTTTTCAATTGGTGCTTCAAACGGAATGTTCCGGGTAGTAAAGCCGGTTTCTTCTTTGATTTTCGCTTCCGTTTCTTCCGAGCCGTCCCAACCGATCAAGACAAAGCCAGTGACTTTTTCTTCTTGTTTGCACGTTTCGATATGTGCTTTTAGTTCATCTAATGTATCGATGTTGGTGTACTCATTTTCTTTGTTCCGTTCCTTCGCCGCTTGCAATAAGCGTGGGGTCATTGCGTGCAGTTCTTGATCAACGAAGGCTTCTAAGTCCTCAAGAGCCACCGTTTGCTTGTCAGCCAGGTCGCGGACTTTGACCATCACTTTGCCAGCTTCTAAATCTCTTGGGCCACATTCGATTCGCAAGCAAGCGCCTTTTAGTTCCCATTCGTTGAACTTATAGCCAGATGAGTTATCAGAATCATCCAAACGAACACGAATGCCCTTGGCTTTAAAGTTGCCATACAGTTCTTCTAATTTTTCTAAGATGGCTGGATTCTTTTTCCAAGGACCGACTGGTAACAACACAACTTGGGTTGGTGCAATGGTTGGTGGGAAAACTAAACCATTTTCATCGCCATGGGTCATGATCAAGGCACCCAACAAGCGGGTAGAGACACCCCAAGAGGTTGTGTGGGCATGGGTATGCTTGTTTTCTTTCGTTAAATACGTAATATCAAATGCTTCAGCAAATTTTGTCCCCATGTAGTGGCTGGTTCCTGCTTGGACTGCTTTACCGTCTTTCATCATCGCTTCGATTGAATAAGTATCAACTGCTCCAGCAAAACGCTCAGAAGGGGTTTTTTGTCCGCGATAAACAGGGATCGCTAGGAATTCTTCGCAAAGGCGGGCATATTCATCTAAGACTTTCATGGTGCGTTGACGTGCATCTTCTTCATTTTCATGAGCGGTATGACCTTCTTGCCATAAAAACTCTGAGGTACGCAAGAAAGGCAATGTTTTCTTTTCCCAACGAAAGACGTTTGCCCATTGATTGATTTCATAAGGCAGGTCACGGTAGGAGTTGATCCAATCAGAAAAGGCAGAGCCAATCATGGTTTCTGAGGTTGGTCGCAAGGCCAAAGGTTCTTCCAATTTTTCATTGCCGACTTCTGTGACCCATGGCAATTCAGGCGCAAACCCTTCAATATGATCGGCTTCTTTCATAAAGAAATTTTGCGGAATCAGCATTGGGAAGTACGCATTGCGAATGCCCTCTTTTTTCAAGAATCGATTGAACTCTTCTTGGATGTGCTCCCAAAGTTCGAAGCCGTCAGGACGGAAAATAATGGAGCCTTTCACTGGGGAGTAAGCCATCAATTCGGCTTTTTGGATCGTTTGAATATACCATTCTGTAAAATCATTTTTTTGTGTCATTCTTTTTCCTCCTTAAAAAAATAAAAAAGCATCTCGTCCTAAAAAAGGACGAAATGCTTGGATTTCGCGGTACCACCTTTGTTGATTATCGATAGGGATAATCCAACTCGTAAAGGATAAGGCCTTTCCACCGACCGTTTTGCGGTCATTGCCATTGGGTAGGTTCATTTTATCAGTGGGTATCGATTTTTCAGCTGCCATCGACTCTCTAAGACCATTATAAAACTACTATTCCAATGCTTGTTGCTGTTCTTTATCATGCTAAAGCGAAAAAGCGAAAAAAGCAAGAGTTTTTTCGCTTTTTCTTAAAAACGCTCCTTTAAGACTAATGTAGCAAGACGGTCAGTCGAAAGACAGCGGATCTATCTTCGCCCTAAGTGTCAAATGCAAGAGGTGTAGCCCGTCAGTTTCTTCGATCCGGATACTTCCTTGGTAGGCTAAACAAAGTTGTTCGAGCATTTGTATGTCAGCCTGCATCGCCTGTCGTTTGGTTTCATTGTTCTGTAGTTTTTCTGCTTCTTCATTTGAGAGAAGCGGCATTTGGCAGTCGATATGCAACTGGCCGTTCGTGTCATTCACCCTCAACGCGAGTCTTCGCTTTTGAGGATCAGTGACCGCACAAGTGTATCGGATGGCGTACTCTAGGCAATGAGCGATCAAGGATAGACGATCATTTTCCTCCAATTGTTCCAGTGGTTCTATGATGCCATCACAGGCAAAGGTGATTCTTTTTTGAGTAGCTGTGTGTTGATAATTAGTAATCAGCATCGTTGTGAGTGATTCTTTTTCAACGGATGGACGTGTTAGCTGTTGTTTGATCTGTTCTTCGATCTCACAAAGACCTTCGTACGCCGCTGCCAATTGTTGATCTTCCAACATGTCCTTGACTGTATGAGTTCTTTTTTTGATGGCTTGCAAAACTTGTTGCATTTTTAATGATTGTTCTGGGTTATTCGCTTGCTGTTTCTCATAAAGACGGAGTTTGATATCTGCCGTATCGATCCGCTTGTTTTTGCCTTCGCTGGAAAAAAAGAGTTCAAGAAAGCCGTAACAAGTAAAGATGATAATTAGTAAGAAAAAGATGATCGAACGCCAATTGACATCAGATTGTGGCAAAACTAAAATATCCTGAATATACAAGAAACAATGACCGATAGCCGCAACGACGATCCAAGGCGCACAAATGACAAAAAATGGATTTTTTTTCAATGCTTCATAAATCGCCGCAAAAGAAGTAACAAAGGTGCTGGTGATATTCAGTAAAAACATGTAATTCATGATAGTGGGTAAACTTTTTGTTTGAAAAAGAGCGAAAAGGATCGCAAAGAGACCGAAGGAGTAATGAAAATATAACCATTTCTGGTAATACTTACGAACAAAGTGCATGTTTGTACAGTAAAACCCAATCAGAAACATTGGCGTAATGATAGAAAGAATATTTAACATCGCAGAATTCACGATTGGAGGAAACAGTAGTCCACCAAGCATATCGCTAAAGCCTGCTTCCAAACCTGCAGTTAAAGCAAAACCACTGAATAGGATAGAAGACAATTTAAGCTTTCGTTGATTGATAAAAGAAACGATGACATAAAACAAGTTGATGATACAAATAAATCCTGTAAATAAGAGGATATAGATATTTAAAATTGACAGACTGAAGACATAGCCGATCAGTGCATTTGCAGGTCCAAAAAAGACTTCGGCGGGAAAGCCGGAATAGGTGTCAAAAGGGCTAGTTACGTATATTTTTAATGTCTTACCAACGTAATCCTCAGGCAAGGTAATAAAGGCCAGTGTTTTACCTGGATGGTTGAGAGTCAATGGATCATTTGGCTTCTCGTTGGTGTAAATTTCTTGATCATCGAGATAGACGGTCATGTGTTGGTGGTCGCCAATTAGCAACATCGTAGGGTATTTATAATCATTGGTCATTTTTCGCTTCATCACAAAACGATCATTGGCTTTCACACTAGGTAAATGTTTCACATAACGACTAATAAAAGTTGATTCGGGATTGTCCTCGGCATAGAAAATCCAATCTTCCTTTTTCTCCACTGCATGGATATCAGAAGTTGGGAATAAAAAAAGAACGAGAAAAAAGACGATACTTCCCAGTAAAAATAGAACCAGAAGGATGAAGGGGATCCAACGTTTTAAAAACAATTTGTTATTTAAAAAAGGCATGTTTTTTCTCCTCTGTTTTTTAATCGCCTTTAGCATAATATATATGATTAAATAAAGTCAAATAATAATAGACAGAGTTGCGTATAAAAATTCAATGAATCGTTTTTAAATATTTGAAAAAAAAAGAATTATGTTATAGAATCATTAAATAAACTGAAGCTTAGAAGGAGAGGAAAGAATGAAGCTTTTTCCAAAACAAAGTATCATGCTCTCACTTTTTGTTCTGATGTTCATGCTGCTATCTGTCTTAACTGTTGTAATACCGCATGCATTTGGTTTCACAATGGCTATTGTTACGAGTGATGCAATGGAACCGACATACTCTAAAGGAACGCTGCTTTTTGTAAAAAATGCTTCAGAAGATAATTTAGTGGTTGGCAACGAAGTAACGTATTATGTCGATCAAGGTAGACAAATGCGGACCCGGCGAATCGTTGCGGTTGCGGAAAACCAATCAGTACTGTACACCATTGGCGACAATCAAAACCAGATGGAGCCAAAAGAAATTCAAAAAAGCCAAGTGATTGGCCAGCCGATTTTTTATATCCCAAAAGTTGGGGCTTGGTTGAATCAAACGACGATCCAGCTGTTTAAAAACATGTATCTGCTTTTCGCCTTGTATATTTTAGCAACGACCTTGTTCGTCACGTTTTATCAAATAAAATCTGGTTCAGTAAAAAAGACGATCACTTCTTAATATATAAACAAAGACAAAGAAACGTCAGGGTTTCTTTGTCTTTTTCTCTCTTTATTGATTATAGGATGAGTGTCCCCCCCATTCCCATTACCAGGCATAAGGATAGAAATAGTGCATCCATGAAAGTGATGCGAAAGGTATTTGCGTAAGTTCGCTTGGCTTCGCTGTCAAAACCTCTTGAAAGCATGGCAGTCGCCAATAATTCAGACCAACGAATCGATTTGACCAATAAAGGGATTAGCATTTTAAATGAAAACGGATTGACCGAGATTCCTCTGGAACGCATGCTATTACGGATATTCTGATACTCTGCTGGAATAATGGGAGCAATTTGAAACGCAGCCAGTAGACCGTAGGCAAAAACGGCAGGCAGACGCAGCTGTTGCTGCAGTGAATAAATCAATTCATTGATCGTGGTGGATACACTGAAGGAGCTTCCTAGAATGCCAAAGCAATAGATACGGCTTGCCATATCAAGACCATAGCGAATAGCTGCTGCGGAGGAAGGACCGCCTTGATTGCCTTGGTAATAAAGGAGTCCAGTGAAAAAAAACCCTGTAGCTGCCAATGTCAATGCAGAAAAGAGCAAAAGACTTTTTTTCAAGGAGCGTTCGTTTATAGTAATACCAAAGAACAGGACCGAGAGCAGCAGGTTTAATCTGAAATTATTTTGAAAAGAAACCAGTAAGGCGAGCCCTAAAATGGCGAATAATTTGACTGTTGGATTTAGCGTGCGCATCTGCATCCTCCTTTTCATAAAGATTAAAATCAATGATTTGGGAGCAGAACTGTTGCAATAACAAGATATCATGGCTAACGATCAAAACTAACGTGCCAGTGGTTGCTTTTTCGGCTAATAGCTGCATGATCTGCCAAGCTTGTTTGATATCTTGACCATAGGTCGGTTCGTCCACGAGCAGCAAGTCGACCGGGCGTTGCAGTAAAGAGGCAACAGCCAAGCGCCGTTGCTGTCCTTGACTCAGTCGAAAAGGTGACTGAGTGCTCTTATTTTGCAGGCGTAATTTTGCTAGTAGCTTTTCGCTCTCGGTCGGGGCGCTACCTTGGCTAAGCTCTTGGGCAACGGTGGCAGCCAAAAATTGGTCTTGCGGATTTTGCATGATCCAACTGATGGAGCGAAAAGGTGACGGATACTTCTTGATTGGTTGACCTGCCAAGAGAATATCCCCTTTGTAGGCATGCTGCTGCAAAATAGCTTTTAAAAACGAAGATTTGCCACTGCCGCTGCGTCCAGTGATCCCAATCAGCGTGCCTCCATCAAATGCAAAATTGGGAAAAACAATCTCATGGTTGCGGATCGGTAATCGGAATTGCTGAAAAGATAGCCGTTTTTTGTTAGAAGACGACTTGATTTTTGCAAGCGGCAGTGTCTTTCGCATGTGTTGATCAAGGTCACGGATCGCTGCTTGATCGATCGTTCTGAAACCTTCTTCAATCAATAGCCACTCATCGACCCAGTTAGCAGTCTCTTTGATTTGATGGTCGATCAATAAAATACCAATGGCTTTCTTTTGTTGAATGTGCTGCAGTTTTCGGATGACTTTTTTGCTGGTGTCCGCATCCAAATTCGCAAAGGGCTCATCCAAAAGCAAGTATTGGCTTTCTAGGATCAAACAGCAAGCCAATGCGGCTAACTGTTTTTCACCCCCAGACAAGGTCGTGAAAGGTTGATCTGCAAGATGAGTGATCTCGCAAAATGCCAAAGCGTCAGCCACTTTGTTTGGCATGTCTTTTTGGGGGATACATTGATTCTCTAAACAAAAAAGCAGCTCTTCTCGAGGTGTTGCCATACAAAACTGCATGTCAGGATTTTGAAACAATAAGCTGACGGTCGTGCTTCTTTCCCGAATGGAAAGCTGGTTCATCGTTTGGCCGTCAATCGTATACGTCCCTCCATCAAACCCCTTCTCGTTGAGTCCCGCTAAGAGATGGAAAAGGGTGCTTTTCCCTGATCCTGAAGCACCATAAATTCCCTTTGTTTCACCAGGGGCCAAAGACAGAGTCAATTCAAGTCGCTTTTGATCCACCAAAAAACAGTCGTTTTTTACTAACAGACTCATACGATTTCCCGTTGGACGGTGATCGTTTGATCGTTAGCGATAGGGTAACTGTTGAGGACTCCCATTCGTGCCAGATGGTCACAGACGATCTTCACCAAAAAGGCTGAAAAGAACAACGAAGAAAGCAAGCGAATAAGAAAGATCGCCAACAGCAACTGCCATTGCAAGTCAACGAAATTTGATCGAAGAATTCCCCAAAGAAAACTCGTGATCGTGGCGCCCACGGCTCCAGTAACTAAAGGAAACCAGCCATAGCGGCGGTAGCGGCCTAATGCAAAGCCGGCCTCGGTTCCAATCCCTTGTACAAAACCACTAATAAAAATAATAGGTCCATAAAAATTCCCCATAAACACTTCTAAAAGAGCCGCAATCATTTCAGTGATCGTAGCTGCCCCCGGCTTACGTAGCACATATCCGGCAAAAGCTGCCGCCATGAACCAAACACCAAAGATAAACTCATTGGCTAAGACAGATAAACCAAAGGGGGTTAGAAGTGTCCCTAATAGCAATCCGAAATGGACAGCCCCAAGATAGATCACGCCAAAAATCAGCGAAGCAATTCCTACCATGATGACATCTTTCAACGCCCACTTAGTCATGTGGCATCGCCTCCTTTTTTGAAGGGCTATTGACTGAAACCGTCGCTTCCAGAACATAGTGGGGAAGATGGTCATGGGCATAAGCTAATGCGGCTTCAAAATAAGCAAAGAGTTGACTTGCTGATCCCGTCAGCATCGTCACATAGTGAGCGGAACGAGGGCTCAAGCCATGAGTTTCTGCCAGCTGGACGATCGTGGCGATTTCTTCCATATAATGATTTTCGCCAAATACATAAAACGAATATTTGCAATCAACCAAAAAGTCACCATTCGCAAGGTTCTTTCCTTTATTGGGTTGCGCCTGTTCGCCATTCAAAAACGTGTCCCCCGCAGTGTCCCCGGGGCAGCCCTTGGAAAAGGTAAACTCACCCACGAGGTGTGTCTTGGATTCGTAGGCGTTGATAAATAGCGCTGCTGCTGCGTCTAGGACACTGGGCGCTTCCCCACGAAAAAGGGTGCTAAACAGGTCGGTTTGCTGCCAAACAGCACTCGTATTCGTTTTTTCGATACTTGTTAAAATTTGTTGCGCGAAATGGTCTTTCATTGGGTACAAGCTCACCCGGCACCCCGTGATATCGATTCCATCTTTTGCACAGACGATTGGTTTATTTGACATTTTTCTCTTCTCCTCTCGATTGTTTTTCTGTCTACAAAAAAAGCGTTCCTCCTTTTTCTATCCACACGTAGACAGAAAAAATGGGAACGCGAAAAATCATGCGCTGCCACTTCCCTACGTTGGTACTAACCAAATCAGGTTCTAAGGGACCAGACATACGTCTATCTCAGCATAAAGCGCCCCTAGTGGATAATCTTCTATTCAATTACCCCTCGAGTGTAGCATAGGAGGCGACAAAGGACAATAGATAGTGACTTTTGCAAATCGCTCGATTCCGACGAATCAAAGGAGTTACTTAGCGATCCTTCCGTGATATCAGCAGTGGTACATATGAAGGTTTTTACATATAAAAAAACATCTAAAAAAGAAGTTGACAGGATTAAAATAGTTGTGTAAAGTATAAAACCGATGGTAAAACGTAAACGTTACGTTTTGTTTTTATAAATCGTAATTGATTTATCAACGTTTTTCCAAAGGGAAGAAAAAGAGGAAAATAAAAAGGAGTGTATTTTCAAAAATGAAGAAGTTTTTTAAAATAACTATGTTATCTGCTGTGGCCCTGACTTTGGCTGCTTGTGGACAAGGAGGATCTGATGCGACCGAGCAATCAGGAAACGCCTCCTCTGAGAATGAACAAATTCAGGTCATGGCTACGTTTTATCCGATGTATGATTTTACTCGTCAAGTTGTAGGGGATGAAGGGGAGGTTGAATTATTGATGCCCGCGGGCACTGATTCCCACGATTATGAACCTTCCGCAAAGGACATGGCAAAGATCCAAGATGCGGATGTCTTTGTCTACAACAATGAAAATATGGAAATGTGGGTTCCTTCGATTGAAGCCACATTAAATGATGGAGACGTGACAGTGGTCAAAGCCACCGAAGGAATGGTCCTGTTACCCGGTGACGATGATCACGACCACGATCATGACCATGATCATGGCGATGATGGTCATTCTCATGAATTAGATCCCCATGTCTGGTTAGCCCCAAGCTTAGCCATGAAACAAGTAGAGGCGATCCGTGACCAGCTGAGTGAGGCTTATCCAGCGAAAGCGGCAGCCTTTGCTGAAAATGCGGCGAATTATTTGGCACAGTTACAAGACCTCCATGAATCATATGAAGAAGCGTTCAGCAATCCAGCGCAAAATCATTTCGTGACCCAACACGCTGCTTTTGGTTATTTAGCTTTGGAGTATGGGCTAACGCAAGTGCCAATCTCAGGTCTTTCACCAAGTGAAGAGCCTTCCGCTTCACGAATCGCAGAACTAAAAGAGTTCGTCCAAGAAACAGGCATTCAAACGATCTATTTTGAAGAAAACGCCAAAGACAGCATTGCCCGAACGTTAGCGTCAGAAGCAGGCGTCGAATTGGCTGTTTTGAATCCATTAGAAGGGTTGACCCAAGAACAGATGGACAACGGGGAAGACTACATTTCGATTATGGAACAAAACCGTGATGCTTTGAGAAAAACCACCGATGTTGCAAATGACAAAGAAATGGCTGAAGCTGAAAAAGAAAAAACAGTTTATAACGGCTATTTTGAGGATGCCGACGTACAAGACCGTGCTTTATCTGACTGGGCAGGAGATTGGCAATCCGTTTATCCATTTTTACAAGACGGAACACTGGACCAAGTATTTGATTATAAAGCAAAAATGGACAAGAAAATGACGGCTGACGAATACAAAGAATATTACACGACTGGTTATCAAACAGATGTTGCTCAGATCAAGATCACAGACAACACAATGACATTTATTTTCGATGATGGTACCGAGAAAGAAGCAAATTATGTGTATTCTGGCAAAGAGATCTTGAACTACTCAGCTGGCAATCGTGGTGTGCGCTTCTTATTTGAAAGCACCGATGAAGATGCGGCATTCAAATATATCCAATTTAGTGACCATATGATCGCTCCTGGCGCATCCCATCATTTCCATATCTACTTTGGTAACGAGAGTCATGAAGCGTTACTAGAGGAAATGGAACATTGGCCGACCTATTATCCAACGGGGATGAGCGGATTAGAAATTGCACAGGAAATGCTCTCCCATTAAAAAAAAGATTGACAATCCTCGCTCTTTTCGTCAAAGTAAACTTGATAGGAAGGAGCGAGAATTTTTTTGGAAAAAACATTGAAGAAATTAGCGAAAGTGATTGACCGCATGATGGATCACGTTGATTTGTATGGCGGACCTAGTGTGGTTAGTGACGACGATCTTGAACATTACTTAGATCCTGTTTTTTACTTGATCTTTTGTACGGAAAAAGAGGGCGGCATGCCCAAGTTAAAAGACAAAGCCTTCATTGAGTGGGTATATACAGATATGCTTCCCCATGAAGTACCGTACAGTTTAAATTTTCTTCCGTTTGCCAAAACAGCCATTGAAGACTTTTATTACTGCATGTACAAAGAAAAGCACATCACCAAATCGCAATACCAAGAAATCGCCTTTGTATTGGCTGAAAAACAACCTATCTTTTTCGCACGGATGTCCAAACCACAGTTTTGGTCAGCTGAAAAGAAAGAAGCGATGTTAGCGATGATTCAAGACACCGATCCCGAAGAACATGAACTATTGCCCATTGATGACCCGCGTATTGCTGCAATCTCGCCAAAAATCGTCCCATTCCCAACGAAACATACGGCTTTTGATGACACGGCGGATACGCCGGTCGCCTATCAAGTTCGTATTGATTTAGAAGGATACCGTCCGCCAATTTGGCGTCGTTTGATCATTCCTGCAGGAGTGACCTATGAGCAGTTGCATATGTTGATCCAGATTGCCTTTGAGTGGATGAATCAACATTTGTACTTGTTTATTGCCGGTTCGAAATCGATCGGCTTAGGCAATTCCGTTCCAACCGATGCGTCCGGTATTGACCAAGATTTTCAGTATTGCAAGTCCATGACCTACATTTATGATATGGGGGCAGATTGGACGCATAAGATCAAAATTGAAAAAGTGTTGACCGCAGAAGATCACCCAGATCCCGTCGTTCCAGTTTGTATCAAAGCTGTTGGCGATGTCCCGATCGAAGATGCCTTTGATGATGATATGCGAGAACCACTGGATCGTGAGATCATCAATGAAGTCTTACTCGATTATTGGGAAACTGGAGAATATGTTTAGCTAGTAGCTAGAAATTGTCCGTAATTTTATAAGAATCAAACAACAAAACCACCAGACCGTAACGATTCTGGTGGTTTTTTAGCAGTTTCCTGTTAAAGGCGTTTCTTGATATATTCTGTCATCGGCTTGGTGTAAATTGAGAAATCTGTTGGTTGAGTGTGCGTATCATTAATCCGATTGGCTAGCAGATAACCAATATAAGGCCCGGTCGTTAACCCAGAAGAACCAAGTCCACTGGCGGCGAACAAATTTGCTTCATCAGGCACTTCCCCAAAGAAAGGTGCAAAATCAGAGGTGTAAGCACGTGTGCCGACTCGCATAGTCATTGGCGTTGCAAAGAGTGCTTCGGGGTCTTCAAGAAAAGCACCGATTCCTGTCATCAATTGCTGTTTGGCAGCTTCCGTAGGCGTTAAATCCCAACCCGCATCGTTTTCATGGGTGGCTCCTAGTAAAATTTGACCATTAGAGAAGGGAATCAAGTCACCTTCACCCTCTAGCATGGCGACCGGCCAACTGTTTGTCGGCAGGTTGGTGGCAAAGGAAAGCAACTGGCCTTTTTGTGGACGGATATCGACCTGATAACCTAAAGGTGATAATAAGTCTAGCAATCCCGGTCCAGCTGTCAGGCAAAGAATCTCGGTTTCAAGAAAGTGATCCTTGGTTTTGATTTGCCAATGGTTGTCGTTTCTGACGACCTCAGCTTTTCCTTCAATAAAAGTCACTTGTTGCTGCTGAGCGTTTGCTTTTAAGTGGGCAAGATAAGCCTGACCATCTAAGCGGCCACCGCCTGTGATTCGTAAAGAGGGCATTTCTTTTAGTAACGGCAATGCCTCTTTGGTTTGTGGGCCCGTCAGTAAGTCGATTTCGCCGATTTCTGGTGCCGCTTTACGTCGATTTTCAGCTAATTCTGCCAGTTCTTGAAGCGCCTTTTCTGGTCGCACCACCAAAGTGCCACAGGGGGCATAGATGGATTCATCTAAAGCAAAATCCCGTACCAATTTCGGGAAGAAAGCGGCGCCGTCTTGTGCTAACTGGTACCATTTTTTATTGCGCCGTTTGGATAGCCAAGGGGAAATGATGCCAGCGCTGGCAGATGTTGCTTGACCGATGAGGGAATCAATGACAGTCACGTCAAATTTGGTTTTATCAAGATAATTGGCGAGGGTCAAACCGATGATCCCACCGCCGATAATCATAACTTTTTTCATAGTAGAAGACTCCTTTGGTTGATTTCATTGAAAATCGAATAAAAAGCGAAAGTTCTCTTAATGCCGTTTTCTTTGCGTACTTAATTGCGTATAATAAGGAAATGGAAAAGAGGGTATTATGCAAACTATTCAAACAGTCTTAAAAGAACATTTTGGCTATTCACAGTTTCGTGAAGGTCAAGAGACGATTATTCAATCTATTTTAACACAACAAAATGTTTTGGGGATCATGCCCACAGGTGGAGGGAAATCCATTTGTTATCAATTGCCAGCGCTTTTGTTGGATGGAGTGACCTTGGTCATCTCCCCTTTGATTTCATTAATGAAAGACCAAGTAGATAGCCTCGTTGATATGGGGATCCCAGCAGCTTATATCAATTCTTCCTTGACAGGGGCACAGATCAACCAGCGCTTGCAAGAAGCACGCCAAGGGCGGATCAAACTGCTGTATGTTTCGCCAGAACGCTTAGACTCAGAATCTTTCCGCTACTCATTGCGGCAGATGCCGATCGCTTTATTGGCCGTTGATGAAGCCCACTGCATTTCCCAATGGGGCCATGATTTTCGCCCGAGCTATCTGCGACTCGCCGAAACGATCGAAAACTGGGAGCAAAAGCCAACGATTGTTGCCCTTACGGCGACAGCTACACCTAAAGTTGCCGAAGACATTGAAAACTTACTTTCAATTCCTGCTGAAAATCAAGTCAAGACCGGGTTTGCTCGGGAAAATTTGGCTTTTCAAGTTGTCAAAGATCAAAAAGATACCTACATTACGACGTATTTGAAAATGAACCAAGGACAATCAGGTATCATTTATGCCAGCACCCGCAAAGAAGTGGAACGGATCTTTCAGCTGTTGAAACATGAACATGTTTCTGTCGGGTATTACCATGGCGGACTTTCAGAAGAAGAGCGCTCCTTTTTCCAAGAAGAATTTCTTTATGACCGCCTGCAAGTGATGGTAGCGACCAATGCATTCGGGATGGGAATCAACAAAAGCAACGTCCGCTTTGTGATCCATGCCCAGATACCTGGAAATTTGGAATCTTATTATCAGGAAGCCGGGCGTGCCGGACGAGACGGCGAACCCAGTGATGCGATCTTACTATATGCTCCGCAAGACATGCAGATTCAGCAATTTTTTATCGATCAATCCGAATCAGATATTCTTTATCGCCAAAACGAATACTTGAAGTTGCGGGAGATGAGCCAATACGGACATACTCAGCTGTGTTTGCAACGCTATATTTTGCGTTATTTCGGAGAAGATGGACCCGATTGCGGTCGTTGCAGCAATTGTCTCGATGAAAGAGAACAAGTGGATATCACCGTGGATACACAAAAAGTGTTGTCATGTGTGAAACGAATGGGCGAACGCTTCGGGAAAGCCTTGGTGGGGAAAGTGCTGACTGGCTCAGGCGATCAAAAAGTCAAACAGTGGGGCTTTGAAAAATTACCGACTTATGGATTAATGAAAGATTGGTCCCAAAAGGAAGTCACTCAGCTGATCGATTACTTGACAGCCTCCGGGTACCTTTTGCCGTCCGAAGGGCAATACCCTTTGTTAAGTGTGACAAATGCCGGTATCGATGTATTGCTTGGAAAAGCGAAAGTTTATCGAAAACAAACCAAAGTCAAACAGTTAGTGGTTGATGATGAACTGTTCGATCAACTGCGCACCTTACGATTGAATCTCGCACAAGAACAAAACTTGCCACCGTATGTCGTCTTTTCTGATAAGACCCTGCGAGAATTAGCAGAAGTGCAACCAAAAACACCAATCGAATTTTTACAGATCAAAGGTGTCGGGCAAAACAAATTGGATAAATATGGCGATGCCTTTCTTACCTTGCTTTCGGACTACCGAGGGAAGGTAAGCGACTAAAACAAACGGCTTCCTCAGAGATAAAATGCAGAATAACAAAGAAAAGGAGTAAAAATCATGATTGCGATTCGACTGGCGGTAGCAACAGATGAAGACTTCTGGCTTTCATTGGATACCCATTTGCCAAAGGAACGATTCTTCAAAAAGGTAGCTGAACAAACGGCTTATGTCTTGATCGATAATGGACAGCCAATTGGGTTGTTACGCTATAATTTTTTCTGGGATACGATTCCTTTTTGTACGATGCTAGTAATCGCCGAATCCCATCAAGGTAGGGGATTTGGGAAGCGTTTGGTCGATCACTGGGAACAACAGCAAAAAGTAGCAGGGCATGCTCTTTGTATGACGTCCACACAAGTCGATGAAAATGCTCAGCATTTCTATCGAAAATTAGGGTATCAAGATGCCGGCGGTTTGCTTTTGAATTCTCCCGGATTTGAACAACCGATGGAATTATTTCTTGTGAAACAATTGTGATGTTTTTGCTAGCTTGTGGTACATTGATAGGAGAATGAGAAAATAGGAGCGTTTACTATGTCTTTTTTTGGAAAAATCGATTTCAATGAGTTATCAGAGACCGATCGTGCGATTTATCATTATATGTCGAGCCAAAGTGATAAAATTCCCTATATGCGGGTCCGTGAGATCGCGCTTGAATCCCACACCTCAGCTTCTTCTGTTATGCGCTTTATCCGTAAATTAGGGTATGAGAGCTTTACAGAATTTCGTACCCAGTTCAAAGCACCTGAGTTAGAGGCGGTCAGTTTTTTTAGCAGTATGACCGTTTTGGATCCGGAACGCTTCCCGCGAGACATCGAAGGAAAAATCCGGCGAATCGCTGAAAGAATGCTGGTATGTGAGAATATTATATTTTATGGCATCGGTGCGTCAGGTTCAATGTGTGAATATGCTGCTCGCCGTTTTGCTACGATCGGATTTAATAGTTATGCTTTGGTGGATAATACCTATCCAATCTTTGCGAAGCTGAAACATACTTCAGACAATATGATCGTTGTCCTTTCAATTACTGGAACGACCACTGAGATCATTGAAGTGGTCAATGGCTTTCGTAACAATCCTGACTTCACCACGGTAGCGATCACCAGTAACGCCAACAGCACCTTGGGACGGATGTCCGATTACGTCTTGGACTATTCGGTTGATGTAAAACGCATCAACAAATATGAAGATTTGACGACACAAATTCCTTGCCTTTTCTTAGTGGAAGCGTTGTCGGAGACGGTTCGTCAGTTTTCTTTAACAGCAGAAGAATAGGGAACGGATTTTTTGTATGTTTAATCATAAATCAACAAACAGCTTCATTCCATCAAAAGGAAGTTCCTTTGTTGGGATGATCCGGCTGTTTGTTTTTTTATTAGAAACGTGGACGAGACAATGGCGAATGTATCAGGAGATTTGGTGCTATACATATTTGTGGTACACCTTGTACCATGATGATGATTTTTCCTTTCTGCGAAGAGTTGCACCAAAGTATAAAAACAATCTATTTTTGAAAACGTTTTTAATTATACTAAATGAAAGGAATAGACACCATCTTGCTTCTGTCGAGAAGGCGCAAATCCGGCAATTTCGACAAGAAAAAGAAGCGAGCCTAATGATTGGAGAGAAGAATAGTGGAAACCATAAAACTAAAAAAACTAATTGACCGAATGACCTTAGCTGAAAAAGTGGGCCAATTGGTTCAACTAACGCCAGATTTTTTTGCACAAGGGGGAGAAATCACCGGTCCGATGCAGCAATGGCAAATGAGCGAAGAACAATTAGGGACGATTGGTTCAGTGTTGGGAACCCATACTGCTGAACAAGTCTACACGATCCAAACGTCTTACCTAGAGAAAAGTCGGTTAAAAATTCCCCTTATTTTTATGGCAGACGTTATCCATGGATATGAAACGATTTTCCCAATTCCACTGGCCTTAGCATCCTCCTTTGATGCGCAATTAGTGGAAGAAGTCGCAAAAGCCTCGGCAAAGGAAGCGGCAGAAGCGGGTATCCATGTCACGTTTTCACCAATGGCGGATCATGTCAAAGATCCGCGCTGGGGAAGGGTTTTAGAGAGTAATGGAGAAGATCCGACCTTATCTGCGGTGCTGACGGCTGCTTATGTACGAGGGTATCAAGGAACTGCTTCCCTTGCAGAAAATAAACAGCGAATTGCTGCTTGTGTCAAACACTTTGTCGGCTATGGCGCTGCAGAAGGTGGGCGGGATTATCATACGGTCGATTTGTCTGATCTTGAGCTTTACCAAAATTATCTGCCCGCTTTTCAGGCAGCAATTGAAGCTGGTGCAGAATTGGTCATGACTTCTTTTAACACGATCCATGGTGTGCCAGCTACAGCCAATCAACCATTGCTGCAGGATGTATTGCGAGAAAAGCTTGGGTTCGATGGCTTGATCATCTCAGATTGGGCAGCTGTGGCTGAATTGATGGCCCATCGTGTGGCTGCTGATCGAACGGAAGCAGCGAAAAAAGCCTTTACTGCAGGTGTCGAAATGGATATGATGAGTGATTGCTATTTAAATGCACTAGAACAAATCATTGATGCAGATCCTGCTATGAATGAGCAGTTGAATAAGGCGGTTTTTCATGTGTTACATTTAAAGAACAAGCTAGGCCTGTTTGAAGACCCTTATAGAGGGTTAATACCGGAAAACTTAGCACCTAGACTCCTAAAAGAAACCCGTCTGCTTTCACGAGAAGCAGCAAAGAAAACAACGGTTCTTCTGAAAAACCAAGCACTGTTACCGTTGCAAAAAAAGCAAAAGGTCGCATTGATCGGCCCCAAAGCAGCTTCGAAGGATCTTTTGGGGGCTTGGTCGTGGATCGGCAAACCGGAGGCTGCGGTCTCCTTAGCGGAGGGACTTTCTCAAAAAGAAATTGACTTAACTGTCTTATCATATCCTGACGGGGAAATGCTGACGAGCACCTTTATTGATGAGGCGTGTAAAGTTGCTAAAGAAGCTGAGGTTGTTTTATTGGCTATGGGGGAAACTAGCGAGGAAGCGGGAGAAGCGGCAAGTCTGACCAAACTTTCTTTATCAAGAAAGCAAGAAGCATTAGTTGAAGCAGTTAGTCAGGTCAATCCTAAGATCGCAACGATTCTTTTCTGTGGCAGACCACTGGTTTTGACCGCTATCGAGCCTCTTTGTCAAGCCATCATAATTGCCTGGTTCCCTGGATCAGAAGGCGGTAATGCGTTGGCAGATTTGTTGATGGGCGAGTCTGAACCGCAAGGACGTTTAGCTATGAGTTTTCCTCGAGCAGAAGGACAGTTGCCGATGACCTATGCTCAACTCTCAACAGGTCGGCCATTGACAGAAGAGAATAGTGATCAAAAATATATTTCGCGCTATATGGATGAAAAAAACGATCCTCTCTTTTCTTTTGGCGCAGGAATAGGTTATGGACAATGCAAGATTAGCAAGACACAAATCGTTCACCCTGATGAAAAAAATAAACCATTTGAGATCATTTGTACGCTGAAAAATGAGGGAGACAGTCCTCATACCACAACACTTCAATTGTATAGCAGAGACGATGTTACTGAAGTGGCACGACCGATGAGAGAATTAAAGCAATGGCAAAAAATCAATCTTCCTGCTGCTGAAGAAACGCAGCATTCCTTCTATGTTACACCAGAGGATTTTGCTTATGTTCATTCCGATTTCTCGGCAAAAAGTGATCCTGGTACGATTTCTTTATACCTTGGCTTTGCTGCTGCCTCAGCGAAGTTGATTGGGACGCTCACGATTTAAAAGCCTTTCGAGGCTTTTTTTTGTAGGTACAACTTGTACCACGATGGCACAGGTTTCAAGGTGCTGGTACATGCGCCAACTAGTTCTAGAACCATTGTGGGTGAAAACGTTTTTATATATAGTTGGTTTATCGGATGACCAATCTTAGAGTGGTCGTTGATTTTTTTAGCAAAATAAAAACGTTTTTATTTTTGAGAGAAATCGTTCAGGAGGGGAGAATCATTTGACAAATCGAATCACGATTCGGGAAGTGGCAAAGGAGGCAAACGTATCCATTGCGACTGTTTCTAAAGCACTGAACGGTGTCAATGTTGTTCGACCAGCAACGAAAGAACGAGTGCTGGCTGCCGCGCAACGTTTGCATTATGTCCCCAATTTAATGGGCAAACAATTGAAAAACACAAAAACCAAGATGCTTGGTTTTTACACCACTAGCATTAAAGGACCTTACTTTAGCGTATTAGTTGAAGCGATTGCCAGAGAGGCAGAAACGCATGGGTATGCAGTCAACGTCTTCTTATCCACGGATAAACGAGTGGTTTTCAATAGTATTTTAGGGGGGATGGTTGATGGCATTATTGGATTTGAAGATTTTTTAACAGAGCAGGATTTGGCAGCGATGGAAAGAGAACAAATCAAAGCCGTCTTTATCGATCGAAACATTCAAGAGAAGAACTTTGGTAGTGTGGTATTTGATTCCTTCGAAAAAGGAAAAGCTGCTACTAAGTATCTCTTGTCACTAGGACATAAAAAAATCGTTTTTATCAGTGGGATTGCTGGTGTTTATGACAGTGATGAACGCTTAAGAGGGTATTGCGAAGCATTAAAAGAAGCCGGCATCTCTTGGCGCTCGGATTATCAATTGCAGGGATTCTTTGAAGAAGAACGGACGAGAGCCAGCGTGCAGCAGTTTTTGTTAGAGCAAAAAGACTTGCCCACAGCATTTTTGGCAGGGAATGATCTTAGTGCGATCGGAACAGTCAAGGCGATCCACGAAACCAAGTGGCGGGTGCCTGATGATTTCAGCGTGATTGGTTTTGATGGTATTGATCTTTTAGACTATTTTACTCCTCGCTTGACCACAGTGAAAAATCCGATCCAACAGCAAGGGATCACGGCAGTAAAACATTTAGTAGAATTGATTGAGGAAAACGCATTTGGTATCTCCTACGTTTTACCAGGAGAATTGAGTATTAATCAATCGACAAAACAAGTAAATGAATAATGAGGGTGAAGCGATGTTTATTGGAATTGATGTTGGAGGAACGGCTATCAAATATGGTGTGATCTTGAGAACTGGTGAAATTGTAAAGAAAGGACAGATGCCAACGATTCATGAAAAAGAAAATTTTTTGCAGTCTATCGAAGTATTGATCAAATCGCTGCAGCAAGATGCAGTGATCGAAGGTGTCGGTATTAGCGCACCAGGCATTATCCAAAAAGATGGCACGATGATCACGGCAGGATCAATCAAATCCCTGTATGGAATCAACTTGAAGCTAGAATTAGAGGGACGTGTTAAGCTGCCGGTCATTGTTGAAAATGATGCCAATGCGGCGGCGATTGCTGAAAAATGGTTGGGGCACGCACAGACCTGTGAAAACTATCTTTGTCTCGTTGTGGGAACAGGCATTGGGGGCGGGATCATCGTCAACAATCGGCTCTATCGCGGCAGCCATGGTATGGCGGGGGAATTTGGGTGGATGCTGATCGACTCATTGCCTGAACAGGGAAATCTAGAGTCAGTTTCCTTGAACCAACGAGCTGCCATCGTGGGAGGGCTTTGCCATCAATACCAACTGGCACTTCAGCAACTAGGGCGAAGTGATCTGCCCAAAGATGCAATCGAGATTTTCCAGCGAGGAGAACAAGGAGAAGTAGTAGCGAATCAAGTGATTTCACAGTTCTTCCAAGATTTATCAGTGGGCTTACTGAATTTGATCAGTACATTTGATCCCGAGCTGATTTTGGTTGGTGGTGGGGTCAGTGAAAATGATGGTTTCATGACAAGGCTTGAAGAGACCATGAGCCAGCTAAAAGCTCGCCATGAAAGTATTGGTTATTTAGAAGGTCGCACGATTGCACCGATTCAACGAGCAAAATTAAAAAATGATGCTGGTATGATTGGTGCGGTCTATCAATTGATGAACCAATAAAGGAAAGCATGTATTTCCTTTGGGTGAAAAAGTAAGCGTTTTAGAAAGGGTGGAAAAATGGAATCAAAAGGTGTCATGCTAAAAGCAACCCCACAGAAAAGGTCATTTTTGCAAAAACTAAAAAGCCAAAGCTTTTATCAAGCGATGGTTTGGCCAGGTATTCTCTTGATGATCATTTTTAATTTTATCCCACTATATGGGATCGTCATCGCGTTTAAAGATTACTCGGTTCTTGATTCGATCGCAAATGCGGAGTGGGTCGGTACCCAGTATTTTCAAGAGTTTTTTAGTGATTCAATGTTTTGGACGGTGATGAGTAATACACTAGGCATCAGCTTTTTTAAACTGCTGATTGGTTTTCCAGCGGCGATTGGCTTAGCGGTATTGATCAATGAAATCGTTCATGTTCGTTTAAAGAAGGTCGTTCAAACGGTCTCTTATTTGCCCCATTTTCTGTCTTGGGTCATCTTAGGTGGCATGTTTATTACGTGGTTATCTGATACGGGATTGGTCAATAATTTGTTGCTAGGTGTTGGGGTGATCGATGAACCGATCCGTTTCTTGACTGACCCAGAAAAATATTGGGCCATCGCAGTCATTTCCGATATTTGGAAAGAAGTTGGCTGGAATACGATTTTATACATTGCTGCTATGACAGGGATCAATCCAGCTCTTTATGAAGCAGCGAGAATGGATGGTGCCACGAAATTTCAGCAGATCACGCGGATCACGATCCCTTCGATCCGCCATATTATCGCATTGACGTTTGTTTTATCCGTTGGTGGGTTATTGGGTTCAAACCTTGATCAAACACTCGTCTTACAAAATCCTGTCAATTATCAGTCCAGTGAAGTCATTAATTCATTCGTCTATAAAATGGGGATACAACAAGGAGACTTCTCCTATGCGACCGCCGTTGGCCTGTTTGTGTCGGTTGTTTCTTTGATCCTCGTGGTAGGAAGTCATCTTTTGACCAAAAAAATCAGTGATGAATCAGTTTTTTAGAGGAGGGAAAGTATGAAGCAAACATTTTCAAAAGATGAGAAAATATTCAATGTTGCCAATGTGATTTTTATGGTGTTCTTTTTAGCCATCATTGCTTTGCCTTTGTGGAATATCGTCGCGTTATCTTTCAATGATGCGACCGATGCCGCAAGAGGGGGGATCTACTTTTGGCCCCGGAAATTTTCACTAGAAAGTTACTACACCGTTTTTGAAGATTCTGCGATCTATAAAGCCTTTGTCATCTCAGTTGCAAAAACTGTGATTGGTGTTGTGTTGCATACGGCACTGACGGCAATGGTCGCCTACGGGATGAGTCGTAGAAACCTAATGGGACGGAAAATTTATATGAACATGGGGATTTTAACGATGTTCGTTTCTGGAGGGATGATACCCACATTTCTCTTATTTAAGGAACTGGGCTTGTTAAATAATTTTTGGGTCTACATCATACCTGTCTTATTTTCTTTTTACGACATGGTGATTCTGATGAATTTTTTCCGGAGCATTCCATTTTCGCTGGAAGAATCTGCCATGATGGATGGCGCCAATCCTTTTATTATTTTCGTGAAAATCATTTTGCCATTGTCCCTTCCAGTTTTGGCAACCATCGCATTATTTCACGGGGTCTTTCAGTGGAACGATTATATGACGGCTAATATCTACGTTGATGATCGCAGCTTATATCCTTTACAAATGCTGCTATTTCGGATCGTTTCGGAAAATCTATCGCCCGCAGTGGCGACCGGAACCAATGTGGTCAGAAATACGACTTCACAGTCATTGCAATTAGCAACCATGGTCGTCACGACGGTTCCTGTCGTCGTGATCTATCCATTTTTACAAAAGTACTTTATTCAAGGGATGACTCTTGGATCAGTAAAAGAATAGACAAAAGGAGAGAAAAAAATGAAAGCAAGCAAATTATTTTTAGGGATCGGTCTCGCACTTACGTCAACCATAGTATTAGGAGCCTGCGGCAATTCCAATAATGAGTCCAAAGGGGCCGCCGTCGTAGAAGATCTGCCAGAAGCCCGCTTTGAAGCAGATAAAGACACGCCTAGCTGGCAAAAGGACACCGACCATGAAGCTACTTTGAAATGGTATGTCAATTTTGATTGGTATGCTCAGCCGGGTTGGGGCAAAGATACTGTGACGCGAAAAATCAAAGAAGATATGAATATCAATGTCGAATTTATTTCAGGAAATGACGAGAACCTTAATACGATGCTAGCTGGTGGCGATCTTCCAGATATCATGACCTTCGATAAAAACCTGTCTGCTGCAAATGAAGCGACAAAATTTGCCTTGCCATTAAATCTTTTGGCAGAAAAATATGACCCTTACTTCTTAGAACATGCAGCGAAGCCGGAATCTGTTCAATGGTTTACTTTAGAAGATGGCAACATTTATGGATACCCAAGCTTTTCCACGACTGCACAAGATTATGAGGACGGTAATGTAGTAGGAGACCAAGTTTTCATTGTCCGCAAAGATATTTATGAAGCATTAGGGGAACCCGATATGTCGACGCCAGAAGGATTTTTAGATGCATTAAAACAGGCAAAAGAAGCATTTCCGACGGCAGATGATGGTGCAGCTCTAGTCCCATTTGCTTCGACTGCACTAGATATTTCCAATGGCGGGGATGGCGCCTATGGTGGTACTTTGCAAGATTTTCTAAGCATTGCACCAAGTGTTGATGGGCAATTTAATGATCGAGATGCTGATGAGGAGTATATCACGTGGATCGAGACTTTTAGAAAAGCGCACAATGAAGGATACATCACCAACGACCAGTTTTCAGACAATGACAACACGATGAAAGAAAAACTAGGACAAGGGCGATATTTTGCTTACCTGCATACGAATACGAAGGGACTCAATGAGTTTATGTCTGATAATAATGCCCGTAATCCTGAGCAAACTTATATTGCCGTCGATGGTCCAAAAAATTCGAATGGCGATGATTCCACTTTTACTGGCGGAAATATTGGTGGATGGACACAAACCTTTATCACGACGTCGACAAAAGAACCCCAAAAAGCCATGGAACTTTTGACCTATTTAGCAAGTGAGTATGGCACGATGGTCACTACCTTTGGTATCGAAGGGGAAACATACAATCTCGTAGATGGCGTGGTTGAATACTCAGAAGAAACAGAAGCCTTAAGAAATTCGGACATAGCTCGTTTTGACAAGGAAATTGGTTTAGGTTCTTATTGGTTCGTTGGCAATGACAATTACGCCATTCAAATGGGACAAAAACCAGCAACATCGATTCGGCAGATGGTGGAATGGTCGCAAGACAAATTGGCGCCGCGTTTTGAGATCGAAGACATTGATCCTCGCACCGGTTCTGAAGCAAGAAATCTCACTTCCATCAACACAGCAAGAGTGCAAGCGTTGGTCAGCTTTATTCAGGCAGACTCGGAAGAAGCGGGACGTCAGATTTGGGAAGATTACTTACAAGAACGAGAAAACAATGGTTGGTCAGCAATCGTTGATTATCGAAATGAGAAAATCGCTGAAAATATTGAAAAATTAAAATAAAGGTGTGTGTGTGATGTTTGCTTTAGAGAGTCGTTTTTATCGTCTTTGCGAAATCGTTTTTCGTATGCTGGTATTGAATCTCTTGTTTTTGGTGGTATCGTTTCCGATCGTCACGTTTCCAGCAGCTATGCGAGCGGTGGTCGATGCTTACGAACATCCTGAAGCAAAACTGCTAAGCCCTTTTTTGAAAAATAGCAAAAGTGCGTTATTGAAGACCCTGCCACTAGGGGTCTTCAATCTCTTCTCATTATTATGCGGACTCAGCTTGTGGCGTTCTGCTGCTTTGACGAATTCATTGTTTTTCTCTTTTTTGACCATCATTTTTCTTACTTTTTTGTTGTCCTACAACATCAACCTGTATGTGATGCAATCAAAAATGCAAGATCGGCAAAAACTGTTTGACCTTTTTCGTAGTAGTTTTTTCTTTACGATGATGCACTACCATAAAGGGATCGGAATCTTAGTCCTAGCAGCGATCGGCTATTTCTTCACATGGCAATCAGCACCAGGTATCTTCTATCTGTTTTGTCTGTCTGGGCCCTTGTATTTCTATCAAAAAGTGTTGCATCTAAAAAGAGTGGATCAATCTTGATTCACTCTTTTTTTGTTGCTGGTAATCGCCACTAGCAAGGAAGGAAACAGGATGAAACACATTCCAATCTTTGAAACGCATTGAATTGAAAACGTTTGCTATTCTATTAGTAACAAATGTTTCCTATAATGAACCTACAAATCAACTACAAAGGAGTTTCCTCAATGAAAGAAAAAGTGATGGATGCGATGCAGAAATTCTCCAAGGCAATGTTTGTGCCCGTTTTGATTTTGCCGATCGCAGGGATATTGATTGCCGTTGGGAATGTGTTTACGAATGTCCGCTTGCTTGAGCAGTTTCCCTTTTTGGATAATCCGATAACCACCGGTTTTGGTAGTATCTTATCCGCTTCCTTATTACCGATTTTAACCAATTTAGGCATTATTTTTTGTGTTGGGATCGCTTTAGGGTTAGCCAATAAGAAAAAGGCTGAAGCGGGATTTACCGCGTTGTTAGGTTATTTCGTCTTCTTAAATGCCATGAACAAATTCATGGAGCTTCGGGGGATGTTGGTTCCAGCCGATGCCCTTCAAGGTTCAGGACAAGCGATCGTTTTAGGAATCCAAGTGTTGGACATGGGGGTCTTTCTGGGTATCATTTTAGGGATCGTCGTAGCATTGATCCATAATCGTTTTATCGATACGACCTTTAACAATGCCTTTCAAGTTTATGGCGGCGCGCGCTTCGTCTTTATTGTCTTGATTCCGGTCGTCGTGTTATTAGCCATCGTTTCCACGTTTATATGGCCAGTAATACAAACTGGTATCGACGGTTTAGGCGGCATCATTCAACAAACGGGCAACTTTGGCATCTTCTTGTACGGGATGTTGGAACGCTTATTGATTCCAACTGGCTTGCATCACTTGATCTATACGCCGTTTTTGTATACTTCATTAGGCGGTGTCGCAGAAGTTGGCGGTCAAGTCTTTGAAGGGGCACGGAATATTTATTTTGCGGAAATTGCTGACCCAGCAGTCCGCGTATTATCGCAAAGTGTCATTTGGGACGCTCGTGGGATCTCAAAAATGTTTGGACTGATCGGTGCTTGTTTGGCGATGTATCAAACGGCAAAACCAGAAAATAAAGTCAAAGTCAAAGCCATTTTGATTCCAGCTGTCGTTACTTCCTTTATTGCAGGTGTGACTGAACCAATCGAATTTTCTTTTATGTTCGTGGCACCTGTTTTGTTCGTCATTCATTCTGCCCTTAGCGGCTTGAGTATGGTGGCGTTAAATCTCTTTGGTTCTCGTGCCATCGGACCGAATGGCTTCATCGACTTTCTTTTGTACAACTTGCCATTAGGGATCGAGAAGACTCGCTGGCCGGTATACTTGATCGTCGGGGTCGTCTTCTTCTTTCTTTATTACTTCTTGTTCCGCTTTTTGATCACGAAACTGAACTTGAAAACGGTCGGGCGTGAAGAAGATGGAACAGAGACCAAACTGTATTCGAAGAAAGAGTACAAAGAAAAACAACTTGCTGGAGCAGGTGTCGGGGTCATGGCGAGTGATCAAGCCGCCACTAATCCAACTAGTGAAACAAGTATCTCAGCAATCATCACCAAAGCGCTAGGTGGCGATGACAATATCAAAACCATTGACAACTGCTATACCCGCTTACGTTTAAAACTAAAGGATCCTGAACTCGTGGATGAAGCGCTGCTAAAAGACGAAACACAAGCCAAAGGCGTGATCAAAAATGGTGAAAATGTCCATGTCGTTTACGGGTTGACCGTGCCGAAAGTGCGGGAAGAATTAGAAAACTATCTTGGAAGAGAAGGAGAGATTGAATGATGAAAAATTTTTCAGTAGTGATCGCAGGGGGCGGCAGTACCTTTACCCCGGGAATCGTTATGATGCTGCTTGACAATCAAGAACGCTTTCCTTTAAGAAAGCTGAAACTATACGACAATGATGAAGCACGCCAAGCGATCCTCGGTGAAGCCCTAGCGATCTTATTAAAAGAACAAGCACCGCAAATCGAATTTTCGTTTACGACGGATCCTGAAGAAGCCTTCAGCGATGTCGATTTCTGTATGGCGCATATCCGAGTAGGAAAGTATGATATGCGGGAAAAAGATGAAAAAGTCCCCTTGCGTCATGGCGTCTTTGGCCAAGAAACCTGTGGACCAGGAGGGATCGCTTATGGGATGCGCAGCATCACTGGTATGCTGGAGATCATTGATTACATGGAAAAGTATTCCCCCGATTGTTGGATGCTGAATTATTCCAATCCAGCTGCAATCGTAGCTGAAGCATGTCGAGTCTTGCGTCCTAAATCAAAAGTTCTGAATATCTGTGACATGCCCGTGGGCACGTTGCGTCGGATGTCGCAAATCATTGGCAAGCAGCCAGAAGAGTTAGAAGTTCGCTACTTTGGCTTGAATCATTTTGGCTGGTGGACCAGCGTCAAAGACAAAGAAGGCACGGAGTACATTCAAACCATTCGGGACTACGTTGCAGAACACGGCTATTTGACACAGATCGAAGTGGATACCCAACATACAGACCCAAGTTGGCAAGACACCCACAAAAAAGCCAAAGACCTCCTGGCGCTCACACCAGAATATCTGCCAAATACGTACTTGAAATATTATTTATACCCAGATTACGTCTACGACCACATGAAAGAACATCCAGAGTATACGCGTTCCAATGAAGTGATGGAAGGACGGGAAAAACGAGTGTTCGATCATGCCAAAAAGATCACTGCCCAAGGATCTGCTGAAGGGATCGCTTTTGAGATTGATGCCCATGCAACCTTTATCGTTGATTTGGCACGCGCCATCGCTTTTAATACGCATGAGCGAATGGTGATGATTGTGGAAAACAACGGCGCGATTGCGAACTTCCCGGATGATGCCATGGTGGAAGTGCCATGTATCGTCGGTTCTGATGGACCAGAAGCTCTTGCTCAAGGAAAAATTCCTGCCTTCCAACAAGCCCTCATGTTCCAGCAGGTGACTGTGGAAAAATTAGTGGTCGAAGCATATGTGGAAAAGAGCTATCAAAAAATGTGGCAAGCGTTAAGCCTTTCCAAAACGATTCCTAGCGCAAAAGTAGCCAAAGAGTTACTCGATGATTTGGTCTCGGAAAATGGTGATTACTGGCCAGGATTGTCTTGATTTGTTTCACATTTGCGAAACATTTGCTGATTGGCTAACTGGAAAGAGGAAGATTCTCCAAGAATCTTTCTTTTTTTATTTTTGCTGTGGAAGGATAATTCTCTGAAGAAAATCACTACGAAACGTCTTCTCAACAAAACGATCAGACAGGTATGCTAGAATATGCCACTAACTATGGTAGAATAAAGCTAATTGAATCAGATGAGAGGGAGCAATGCGATGTTTTTAGGGATTGATATCGGCACAACAGCCATAAAATTTGGGGTCATTGAAGATCGGAAAATCATTTACTCACAGTCATTACCAATCAAAACCCATAGCCACGGGTTAAAACAGACCCAATCAGCAACCCAGATCAGTAGCCAATTGATCAGTGGTGTCACAACGATTCCCGCTCAATTAAAAGCGGCAATCACAGTGATCGGGTTCAGTACCGCCATGCACAGTTTGATGCCAGTGGCTGGTGAGACAGCAGAAGAGATTTACATTTGGTCAGACAATCAAGCGAGTCAAACGATGACGGCCTTTCGTCAAACGGATCTGGCGGCAACGTTTTATGAAGAGACAGGGACACCGATCCATGCGATGTCTCCCTTTGCGAAACTGGCTTATTTCCAAACAAATGGTTCATATTCCAAAGAGACGAAATGGTTTGGCTTAAAAGAACTAGCAATGGCGTTGTTTACCGGACAAGCACGGATCGATTATAGTACCGCATCAGCGACCGGTCTTTTTTCTTTGAAAGAAAAGCAATGGAGTCAAAAAATTCTCAATTATTTATCCCTTTCAAAAGCCCAATTAGCGCCTTTATGTGCACCGACTGATCGTTTTTTGATTACCGAGGAGATGGCGCAGCGGTGTGGCTTGAAGCCTGAGGTAGAAGTGATGTGTGGGGCTAGTGATGGGTGTTTAGCAGCATATGCTGGCTATATTTCTACAGGGATCCGCAACAGCTTGACGATCGGAACCAGTGCGGCGGTTCGTAAAGTAAGTGAGACCACCGTCTTTGATCGCCAAAAACAAAATTTTTGCTACTATCTGCAAGATGACCTCTATGTCGTAGGGGCACCTTCAAACAATGGTGGCTGTGTCCTTGCTTGGGCAAAAGAGACCTTATCAGAAGATCCTGATGGGTTTTATCATTATCTGCCGCAAGTCATGGAGGAATCACCGATCGGCAGCAACGGCTTACGTTTTTTTCCCTATTTAAACGGGGAGCGGGCACCTTTTTGGACAAATGAGATCACAGGCGGCTTTTCTGGCTTGACCCTGAAACACAATCGCTCAGACATGTTGCGGGCAGTCATCGAAGGCATGCTGATGAACATCGATTTATTAAAGCAAATGGCGCAGTTGGAAGGGGCAGTCACTGTAAGTGGTGGTTTCTTTCAAACAAAACTTTTAGGTCAAATGACCGCGGATGTGTTGGGGCTGACCTGTTATCTTTCCGATGAAAACGAACCGATATTCGGCTTGTATGATTTATACAAAAGCTCTGTTGTGCGGCAAGATCAGCCAGATGAAAAATTTGTTCCTGATCCGCAGAACCAAGCGCTCTATCAAGAACTGGCAAAAACCTATTTTCAAGCATAAGCCAAAACCAGCAATCCACTAAGGTTGCTGGTTTTCTTTTTCAACATGGGTAAAAGCGTCGACGATATATTCCATCAATAAGAGCAGTTTACCAAAGAAGCTAGTGTACTGGATGTTTTGGGTGTCGTAGGGACGTTCATCGGTCACTTCAAAGGAAAAGGTCGCTAGTTGATTGGCGCGATGATCACCGTTCCCGCAAAACAAAACAGTTGGTATGTGATGTTCATTGGCTAATGCCATCTTCTCCAGTACTTTTTGTGTTTCGCCAGATTTAGAGATGGTGATCAGCATACTGATGTTCTCGATGTTGTTACTAATGATCCCACCTGAGTCAGAAGCACTGACTAATAAGGTTTTGATGCCGTTGACCAGCATTTTTTTGTGGAGGTATTCTGCCACGATCCCAGAAAAACCTGTTGCATAAATCGTAATAAACTTGTCCTTGTTTCGTCCATAGATTTCTTTGATCGCATCGATCGTATCTGCAATACTGGCAGCGTCAATTTGGTAATCGATGGCGGCTTCAGTGATCGTCTGATTTTTCAAGCGATTCTTTAAGAAGTAAAGTAGCTCTAGATAGCCAGAAAAACCTAATTTTTGCGCAAGCCGCACGATGGTTGCGGGGGAAGTGTAGATCGCTTTAGCGATTTCTCTTAAGGGCAGTCCATCGATCGCAGCGGTATTTGCAAGCAAATAATCAAGAATTTGCAGCTCATTGTCAGTCAATTTTTTTCCTTTGATCAATACATTTAAGTCCATTGTTCGGCACTCCTTTGTCTTGTCTTCATCATACAATGAATAACGACAGAAAGTAAAATAGGAATCGCGTCTTGCTGATATATAGGAAAAAAGATTGTGCATTTCCTAAAAAGATATTATAATTTCTTATATAGAAAATAAAGGTGGAGAAATGATGACACAAAAACCATATGGAACCGTACTACTAAAAGCAGCAACCATTTTAGATTATCTCGCAGAAGCGCCCAGTAAACCATTGCAAGAAATTTCAGAAGCAACGAAACTGACCCCATCCACAGCTTTGAAAATATTGGAAACGCTGCAAATGATCGGCTATGTCAAACGCGACAAAGAGAAGAATTATCGCTTAGGGTCTAAACTGATCAAGTATGCCAATCAAAACATTCAAGAGCTTGATTTAGTGGAAATCAGCTTGCCATACTTGGAAGCATTGCAGAAAACGGCGGATGAAACGATCCACTTAGGGGTCTTGACTGCCAATGAGATTCTTTATGTCAATAAATTGGAGCCTCAGAATCAAACGATCCGCATGTCTTCAAAAGTAGGGATCACAAGACCGTTGTATAGCTCTGCCATGGGGAAAGCCGTTTTAGCGGAGTTTGATGCCCCTCAAGTAGAGGAGTACTTGGCAGCAACGCCTTTAACCGCTTATACGGAAAACACCATTACGAACCAGTTGAAGTTGAAGAAAGAATTGGAGCAAGCAAAAGAAAACCAAGTAGCGTTTGATGATGAAGAAATGGAACAAGAAATCTATTGCATCGGCGCCTCACTGATAAAAGATCAGGAGATCGTTGGGGCGTTTTCTATCAGCCTACCGAAATACCGCTTGACCCCAGAATACAAAATGACATTGATCGATGCGATTATTGCGACAAAACAACAAATTGAACAAGCATTATAAACTTTTTAATGGAAATCCCTTGCAAATAAAAAAGAGAACGGTATAATAAACGTGTAAGTTTCTTTATAATAAATACCGTTTTCCAAATAGGAAATAAATGGAGGGCCTCAATGAAAAAAGTAGCGAATTTAATGAAACTAAAAGAAAGCGGCGTGATCGCTGTTGTGCGTGGCGCTTCAAAAGAAGAAGCACTACAAGCAAGTAAAGCGATCGTTGCAGGGGGGATCACCGGCATTGAGTTGACTTTTACAGTGCCTCAAGCGGCGGATGTAATCGCTGAATTGGTAGCAACCTTCAAAGAGAATCCAGCGGTAGTCGTTGGTGCTGGGACCGTTCTTGATGCAGTTACCGCCCGCTTAGCGATTATGGCAGGAGCAGAATATGTTGTCAGCCCAACTTTTGATCAAGAAACGGCTGAATTATGTAATTTATATCAAATTCCTTATCTGCCTGGTTGCATGACCATTTCAGAAATGAAGGACGCCTTAAAAGCAGGCGCAGATATCATTAAACTATTCCCGGGTAGTGCGTATGGCCCAAGTATCATCTCGGCCTTCAAAGCGCCATTGCCGCAATTAAACATTATGCCGACTGGTGGTGTCAGCTTAGACAACATGCAAGAATGGTTTGCAGCGGGTGTCGTAGCCGTTGGTGTAGGGGGGAATTTGTTAGCACCAGCAGCAAGTGGGGATTTTGACAAAGTAACAGAAGTAGCGAAACAATATGCGGCAAAATTAAAAGAGATTCGAGGAAAGTAAGATGGCAAACATTCTGACACTAGGAGAAATCATGTTGCGTCTATCGACAACGTTAGGCGACCGAATTGCCCATAGTTCGAGGTTTGCTGCCCATTATGGCGGTGGGGAAGCCAATGTTGCGATCTCCTTGGCGAATTTTGGTCATCGCGTTTCTTTTGCTAGTAAAGTGCCGGAAAATGCTTTAGGAGATGCCGTTTTTCAGCATTTACGAAGCTATGGCGTCGATTGTCGCCACGTGCTTCGTGGCGGTTCCCGACTAGGTACTTACTATATTGAAACCGGTATCGGGGAACGAGCAGCGCGAGTGGTTTATGATCGCGCAGGCTCTAGCTTTGCTCAAATGAAGGAAAATGAGTGGCAGTCTGACCTTTTTGATGGGGTTGACATTGTTCACCTTTCAGGGATCACGCCCGCTCTTTCAACGACTTGGCAGACGCTTTTACTGACGTTGATCAAAGAAGCGAAAGCAGCTGGTTGTAAAATCAGTTTCGATATCAATTATCGTGGAAAGCTGTGGACGACCGCTGAAGCGCGCGTCTTTTTGCAAGAAGTGCTCCCCTATGTCGATTATTGCTCAGCAGGACAGTTAGATGCCCAAGTCTTTATGGATGTACCTGCTGCAACAGAAGAAGTCGAAGATGACTACTATTATCAAGAAATGCATCGGAAATACCCAAATATCCAGCTCTTTTATTCAACTAGTCGTCAGGTGCTCTCAGCAAGTCACAATCAATTGACAGGAAGCCTATGGCACAACGGCAATTATGTCGTTTCTGCAACCCATGAGATCAATCCAATCGTTGATCGCGTTGGAGGAGGCGATGCCTTTTCAGCTGGTATCCTACATGGTCTTGTCACGAAGAAACAAGACCAAGAAATCATTGATTTTGCAACTGCCGCATCTGCCTTGAAGCATACGATCCATGGCGACTGTAATCAGTTTAGCGCCAATGAGATACAAGAATTTATTGCAACAGGTTCAGGAAAAATTATCCGATAGGAGGAAGTTAAACATGCAACACATGGAAACACGCTATACCCATAGTCCACTTGATATTCGTCACTATAGTACCGAAGAATTACGCAGAGAATTTTTGGTAGAGAAAATTTTCACACCGGGACAAATCATGCTGACCTATACCCACAATGATCGGATGATCTTTGGCGGAGTGACACCGACAGAAAAAGCGTTAGAAGTGCAATTAAGCAGTGAACTAGGGGTGGAGTACTTCTTAGAACGCCGTGAATTAGGCGTCATCAATATTGGAGGACCCGGTGCGATCACGATCGATGGCCAAAAAGAACCAATGAAAAAACAAGACGGCTACTATATCGGCAAGGAAACCAAACAAGTCTTGTTCCACTCAGATGATCCAGCAAATCCAGCGAAATTCTATCTATCTTGCGTGCCAGCACATAAGAAATACCCAAATGTAAAAATCAGTATCGATCAAGTCACACCAATGGAGACAGGCGAGGGCTTGACCTTAAATGAACGGAAAATTTATCAATACATTCACCCAAATGTTTGTGAAAGCTGTCAATTACAAATGGGGTACACGATCTTAGAACCAGGCAGCGCTTGGAATACGATGCCAAGTCATACCCATGAACGTCGGATGGAAGCATATGTGTATTTTGATTTTGCTAATGAAGACACAAAAGTGTTCCATATGATGGGTAAACCAGATGAAACGAAGCATTTAGTCGTTAGTGAAGAACAAGCCGTTATTTCTCCAAGCTGGTCGATCCATTCGGGTGTTGGAACCAGTAACTACTCCTTTATCTGGGCAATGTGTGGCGAAAATATCACCTATACCGACATGGATATGGTGGCAATGGACGACTTAAAATAAAAAGAAAGAGGGTTTATCAATTATGGATTTTTCAATGGATCAATTTCGTTTAGATGGTAAGATCGCATTAGTGACAGGCGCTGTCTATGGGATCGGTTTTACGATCGCTCGTTCACTAGCAGCAGCAGGAGCAACGATCGTTTTTAACAACTTGGATCAAGAATCAGTGGATAAAGGATTAGCAAACTATCGTGAAGCAGGGATTGAAGCCCACGGCTATGTCTGTGATGTAACGGATGAAAAAGCAGTCAACGAAATGGTCAAGCAGATCGAAGAAGAAGTTGGCGTGATCGATATCTTAGTCAATAATGCTGGGATCATCAAACGAATCCCGATGTTGGAGATGTCTGCTGAAGACTTCCGTCAAGTCGTTGACGTGGACTTGAACGCTCCATTTATCGTTTCAAAAGCAGTCTTACCGTCAATGATCAAAAAAGGACATGGAAAAATCATCAACATTTGCTCAATGATGAGTGAATTGGGAAGAGAAACAGTGGCTGGTTATGCAGCGGCTAAAGGCGGCTTGAAAATGTTGACGAAAAACATTTGTGCTGAATTTGGTTCAGCTAACATTCAATGTAATGGGATCGGACCTGGTTATATTGCAACACCGCAAACCGCACCATTACGAGAGATCCAACCAGACGGTTCTCGTCACCCATTTGATCAATTTATCGTAGCGAAAACACCTGCTGCCCGTTGGGGTGAGCCAGAAGATTTAGCAGGACCAACGGTTTTCTTAGCTTCTGAGGCATCCAACTTTGTCAATGGCCATGTCTTATATGTAGACGGCGGTATCTTGGCGTATATCGGGAAACAACCTGAATAAAACAATCAATAGTAAGGATGGGGACGATTGCAATCGTTCCCATTTTTATGGTACAACACCCAAAAAATGTAGGGCTTTAAAAGGTAGCTTGGCGATTAATGGGTTGAAGCAAAGGAACTGCAAACAAATCTTTTAAAAAGAAGGAAAAGCAAAACGCTGTGAAGGGAAATGCTCTTCGCAGCGTTTTGCTTGAGTTGCTCTTTTTAAAATCAGGTAGCGTATTTATGTTAAGGGAAGATTCAACACGAGCAATGAGTTTCAATCTAAAAGAACTTGTTGTGCAAGTGGTAATGGAGCATTTGACAAACATTTGGCAACTAATTTGGCGACGGCTGTAGCACCTTGGTCATTCAAATGCGTGTTATCCGTAATGCCGGCTGGATAATTGGGGTGCTGGTTTTTTTCTAAATGAAGAAAATAGGTTTTCGCCTGTTGTGGTTCCAGTGCTGAAAAGAACCGTTGTGTTGCGGCAAAAAGATCCAGACAGACCACATCCAAGGAGGTAGCCAAAGCACGCATTGCTTCTGGGTAAGGACCGACTGCCGAAGGATCAAGTTGTTGTTGGTCCACGTAATGCAAACGAGTGATCGAGGTCAATAGGATCGGTGTCGCTTGCTGCTGGCGTGCCGTTTGCACGAAGGTTGCTAAATTATGCTGATATTCTACAGGTGTCGTACCACGACTATCTGTTTTTTGATCGTTGTGTCCAAATTGAATCAAGAGATAATCACCAGCATGTAGTTCTTTTTTTGCCTGCAACAAGCGTCCTTCTTCAATGAAGCTTTTGGAGGAACGCCCATTTTTTGCCAAGTTGACGATTTGATGCTGGGGGAGATAGCGTGAGATCTTTTCACCCCAGCCCGTTTCTGGACGAGCGCTAGGCTCTTTGATCGATGCGGTGGAATCACCGACGATGACGATTTTTTCCATTGTCTTTCTCCTAAAATTTGAAGTAGTTATTGGCATTTTGATAACAAACATTTTCTACTAATGGTTTTAGCTGACGAAGATCAGCAGGTGCTTCACCACGTACAACGATCTCAGCAAGCCATTCACAAAAGACGCGTCGGAAATATTCATGACGGGTGTAAGACAGAAAGCTTCTTGAATCCGTCAGCATGCCGACAAAGTTAAAGATCACACTGCCGTCTGCGAATTTCGTCAATTGGTGACGCATGCCTGCGCGGGTGTCGTTATACCACCAGCCAGATCCTAACTGCAATTTATTATTGCCTTCTTGCTGGAAGCACCCCATCAAAGCGACGAGTGCATCATAGTCATTGGGATTTAAGGAGTAGAGAATCGTTTGAGGCAAATGGTCCTGCGCATCAGCAGCGTTCAATAATTTCTGCAAGCTTTGAGTCAGTGGTTGATCATTGATGCCATCGTAGCCCGTATCTGGTCCCAAGCGCTCAAACATTCGTTGATTGCAGTTACGGTACGCATGGACATGCAGTTGCATCGTCCAACCATGTTCGTGATACAGCTTCATCAGTTCAACTAGAACATTGGTTTTGAAGAACGAGACTTCGTTTTCCTCCAAAGATTCCCCAGCTAATGCTTTGGCAAATATTGCTTCAAGGGATAACTGTTCGTCTGTAAAATACACTAAAGTATCCAGCGCATGGTCAGACAAGCGGCAGTGATGTTGGTGAAAGTAGGTTACACGGTCCCGCAAGGCTCTCAAGAAAGCATCATAGGTAGTGATCGCGTTTTCGACACTCTTTTCGAGTTTGGTAACATAGGCAAGAAAATTCGGATGGTCGATTTGTAACGCTTTGTCAGGTCGAAAGGTCGGCAAGACCCGAAAACGTTGTTCTGTTTGGCTTAATTGGTGATGATAGTGAAGATCATCGACTGGATCATCTGTGGTGCAAACGATCTCGGCTTTACTGCGAGCAATCAAAGCTCTTCGAGTAAAGTCTTTTTGCAGCAATTTTTCGTTGCATAGCGTCCACAAGGTTTCGGCATTTTCTTCAGTAACGGGAAGATCGATCGCAAAAAATCGTTTTAATTCTAAATGGGTCCAACTGTAAAGGGGATTTCCCACCAATTTTGGCACTGTTTGACACCATGCCAAAAATTTTTCATAATCACTGGCATTGCCGGTGATCGCTTCTTCTGGTACGCCACAAGCGCGCATCAAGCGCCATTTGTAATGATCACCACTTAGCCATGCCTCGGTGATAGTTTTAAAGGGCCGATCCTCATAGATTTCTTTCGGGTCTAGGTGGCAGTGGTAATCAATGATCGGCAGTTCTTTGGCATATTCATGGTAAAGGGTTTGAGCAATTTCATTTGGCAATAAGTAGTTTTCATTTAAAAACATGTCGAACCTCTTTTCTTTGATTATAGTGTCACGCCATTTTTAAAGATGGCGATCTCGCGAACGTTGTTGGCTTCATTACGCGTCGGTTTTCCACTGGCAGTTTCGATGATCGCTTGAATAAAATCTTCCAGCACGACCTCCATCGGCTCTTCCAACAAGCGACCGGCGTTGAAATCCATCCAGTGGGGTTTCTTATGGTAAATCTCTTGATTCGTGGCAACTTTCATGGTCGGCACATAGGCACCAAATGGCGTGCCGCGACCCGTGGTAAATAAGACGAGTTGGCAATCGGCAGAAGCCAGTGCAGAAGCGGCAACAAGGTCGTTTCCTGGACCTTCCAGCAGGCTCAAGCCTGGCTTACGGAGTTTTTCCCCATATTTTAAGACATCGACGACAGCGGAAGTCCCAGATTTTTGGGTACAGCCTAATGACTTATCTTCTAGCGTAGTGATGCCGCCTGCCTTATTGCCAGGAGAAGGATTTTCATAGACTGGTTCACCGTAAGCAAGAAAATAATCTTTAAAGTCGTTGATTAGATGGAGGATTTTTTCAAAGGTTGCTTCATCTTGTGCACGCGCCATCAAGACTTGTTCAGCGCCAAACATTTCGGGTACTTCCGTCAAGACCGTACTGCCACCTTGAGAAACTAAAAAGTCAGAAAATGCCCCCAACAAAGGGTTGGCGGTGATCCCAGAAAACCCGTCGGAACCCCCACATTTCAACCCGATCTTTAGCTCACTCAAGGGAACGGCTTCTCGTTGATCTTCTTTTGCTGCTTCCAGTAATTCTTCTAATAAGCTTTCGCCGACCGCAATTTCATCGTCGCTTTCCTGTGCCACCATAAATTTGACGCGCTTTGGATCGTAGTCACCCAGGTTTTTCTTAAACTCGGAAACGGTGTTGTTCTCACAACCTAAGCCAAAGACCAAGACGCCACCGGCATTTGGATGATGCACCGCATCAATTAAAATTTGACGAGTGTTTTGATGATCTTGGCCTAACTGAGAGCAGCCGTAGGGATGTTTAAGGATCGTAATATGATCAAACGTGCCAAGATCTGGATGATTCTTCTTGAAGTTTTCAACAATGATCTCTGCGATGCCATTGATACAACCAACTGTTGGCACGATCAGTAAATCATTACGAATTCCAACTTTGCCGTTTGCTCGACGGTACCCTTGGAACGTCGCAGCCCTTTTTGGATAACGGACAGGATGCAAATCGGGGGCATAGGTGTATGCTAAGGTACCAGAAAGGTTGGTTTTGACATTGTGGGTATGCAACCATTGGCCGGTTTTAACGTCAGCTAAGAGATGTCCAATGGGATAGCCGTATTTGATCACGTCTTGTGATTGTGCTAGATCTTTGAGGGCGATTTTGTGTCCTTGCGGAATATCCTCAAAAAGGGTGATCGTTTGGCCTTCAAATGCAAGGGTCGTATTAGCAGCTAGTGGTTTTAATGCGACTGCGACATTGTCTTTAGGGTGCAATTTCAATAGTTGCGCGGGCGTTTCTGTTAATGTGGTGGACATAAAGATTCTCCTTTATTTCAAACTTGGCTCAGGGCTGTCAATCGACGCAAGTAACTGGCGTGGTCCGTCTTGTTTTAGACAAGCGCACATTTCATTGATCGTCTCTGTCATAAAGCTCAGGTCTGCATGCCAAAGTTGCTCATTTTTTAATAGAGCGGCGATCTGTTCTTCTGCTGGTAATTGTTTCACTTGCTGAAATATGGTTGTCACTAGTTCATCATCTTGAAAGGGTCGTGTGAGATAGAAAGTCAGCAACCCTGCCAATGCGGCAGTGATTCGTTTTGGTACCTGCTGGTTTTGTTGGACATAACGACTTAAGACTGGTTGAAGACGCGCATGGAATTTTGAAACACTGTTTAAAGCGATCGATTGCAGCTGATGCTTCACATAAGGATTTCTGAAGCGCTCTTTGATTTGTTCCGCATAAGCTGTAAGCTGCGCTTTAGGCAAATCAAGCATTGGAATCAACTCTTCCTGAAAAAGACCATCCAAAAAGGCTGCAAAATCACGGTCGTTCATTACTTCTTCAACGGTTTCTAAACCCGCTAAAAGACCGAGTGGAACCATCGCCGTATGAGGGCCATTTAATAAATGTACTTTTTGTTCACGGTAAGGGGTCATATCTTCTGTCACGATCACATTCAACCCAGCTTCTTGCAAGGGGAGCTTTTCAGCTACGCCGCTTCCTTCGATCACCCATAACATAAAGGGTTCTGCAGTGACCATTACGGCATCCTCATAGCCAAGAATCTCTTGGTATTGTGCCACTTTGTCGCGAGGATATCCTGGAACGATCCGATCGACTAAGCTACAGCAGAAGGTGTTTTCTTTTTCTAACCAGTTGACGAAGTCTGACTCCAAAGACCATAATGCGGCATATTGTAAGACGATCTCTTTTAATTTTTCCCCATTCCGATCGATCAATTCGCAAGGAATGATCAAAAATCCCGGTTTTTGTCGTTGAAAACGACGATACAAAAGAGCGGTCAGTTTTGCAGGGAAACTGTGGGGAGGGGTATCGTGCAAGGTATCCTCTGGGTGAAACGCAATACCTGCTTCCGTCGTATTAGAAACGATGATCTCGAGTTGCTCATCTTCGGCTAAAGCAAGATAGTCTTCCCATTGCTGATAAGGATTCAGCACTTGATCGATAGTGGAGACGACTTCAAATGTTTGAGATAAAGCGCCATCGACAAGTCCTTCTAAGATAACGGTGTAGAGATTTTCTTGTTGTGCCAACAGCTCTTTCAAGCCGTGATCGATCGGCTGTACCACAACGGCACTGCCGTTAAAAAGACCTTGCTTGTTCATTTGCTGCAGCTGCCAGTTAAAAAAGCCCCGCATAAAATTGCCTTCCCCGAATTGAATTACTCGGGCTGGATAAGTTTGATGGGTTTGTTCGGTAATTTTTTTCATAGAATCCTCCTTAAAAAATAGTTATGCACACGTTAACATTTTTGCGTAAGCTCTCTTGAAAACAAGAGGCTTACAGCGATTGACGAATGATTAACGAGGTATCAAAGAAATGTTGTTTCTCAACTACTTGATTGGCAAATGCTTGCAACAGCAGAGTTGCTGCCAATTGACTCATTTCATAAACTGGTTTGCGGATCGTTGTTAATGGGGGATACGTATAGGGAGAAAAAGAACTATCATCAAAACCGATGATACCGATCTCCTCTGGGATCTTTCGTCCTGCTTGATGACAGGCATTGATCGCACCGATCGCCATATCATCATTGGCGCAAAAAATCACTTCAGGTGGTTCAGGTAAAGCGAGTAGTTGCTGGGCACCCAGCTGACCACTTTCCAAAGAGTAGTCGCCAGCTACGAAGTATTCTTTCGGGCAGACAAGCTGCTTTTCTTGAATCGCTTTCATAAATCCTTTACGACGCTCTCTAGCGGAACCAAAGGAAGCGATCCCTTCAATCATGGCGATCTTTCGAAAGCCTTGTTCAAGCACATAGGTGATCATTTGATAGACCCCTTGGGCATCATTACTAGTGACATTCATCAAGGTTGCATCCTGCAATTGACGATTCAAAACGACGATGGGAATGTTTTTCTTTGAAAGAGCAGCAATAAAGCCGTCATCCCGATCACTTTGACTCATCACGATCGCTCCATCTAAACGATTCGGCTCTTCATCAAATGTATCGGATTGCAATAATTCATGAACCGCTAAAGTATATTCGGATGGTAGGGTATCACTGATTCCTTTGATCACTTCGACTAAAAAGCTATCGGAAGTACCAATGGATAGATGGGAAAAATAAAGACCAATGATATAGGATTTTTGATTCACCAGACTTTTGGCATTGACATTGGGCACATAGTGTAAAGATTCAGCGATGGCTGCGATCTTCTTTTTTGTTTCTGGCTTAATTAATGGGCTATCGTTTAACGCACGAGAAACAGTTGTATGTGAAACACCAGCGACTTTGGCGATATCTTTGATCGTGACCATAGAAAACCTTCTTCCTTTTTGCTTGATTCAAGCATAGCTTGTTCCCACGAGAATGTCAATACACCAAGGATGCACACGTGAAACATTTTTCAAAATAACATAGGAACTTTTTCTGGGATGTGCTAGTATAAAAGAAGATAGTTAGGTAATGGGAGGGAGTCTATGAAATTCTTTTTAAGCTATCATCAAACGTCCAACTTGTTCTATAAAATTTTCATTTGGGTCTCTTTGATTGGTAGCGCTTTAATTATCGGCTTTAGTGGAGTCATTTATCATCGAACGTATCAAAACATTCAAGAAACCTTTTTGCAAAGTCAACATAATTTGGTCAACCAAGTCAAACAAAATCTGGATCAAAAAATTCAGATGGTGGAGTATGCCTTTTCTACATATAGCAGTACTCAAAGTTTTTCCGATACGATGGAACAGCCGTTTTCCGTGACGAATTATCGACAAGTGCGCGAGATCAATTCGCAACTGGCTTACATTGGTGTGATGGGGATCGAAAACGCCAGCTACCAATTGGTGAATTTGAATCAGCATTGGAAAATCGAAGAAGGCTCCTTAAAACAGATCGATGATACAGAATTCGCTGCTTTTCAAGCGCTGATCGACAACCAACGCTACTTGTATTGGTTGCCAGAAGACGGTTATTTAAAAATGGTAATGACGTTGCCTGTGTTTCGGCAGGAAACCACTGCTTTGGGGATCGCTGAAATCCAAGACCATACCATTGCGCAGTTGGTGGCAGATCATGATGATTCCTTTCTGAATATTTTTCATGCGGATGGACAACTGCTTTTCGATAATGGTGAAGTGATCGATCCTGACTTACACGAAACAATGGTCACAGCTGCCCACGGCGATGGCATCTTCACTGACAAAGAAAACAACAAGTATGTGGTCACACAATCGGATTACAATCAGTGGTATCATGTGATCCGTCTGGCGCCAGCCAGTGTTTCGCAAGCAATTCGTGAGTTAAGAAGCGGTTTGATCGTGATTGGTAGTCTATTGATTTTCCTGTTTTTATTAGTATCTTATCGCATTGCGATCGTGGCTACTTCACCCATCAATCGGATCGGAGAGCTTTTAAAGCCCAAAAAACAAGGTCAAAAATTAGAAGTCAATCAATTGATTTCCGATATCGACCAAGTCTTGCATCAAAACCATGATCTTGCTGTTAAAGTTGAACATCAAAAGCCCGAGTTAGAATCCTTGTTTTTATTAAACTTGTTTCGCGGCTGTATCTCAGAAGCAGATATTCACTTAAAACTGTCACAATTTGGGTATGAAGTATCCGAAACGGAACACTTTGCCGTATTACTGATTCAAATCGATGATTTGTGTGGGCGAGAAACAGCGACCAGTGATATTTTCTTGCTTGCCATTGAGAATCTCGTTTCTGAGATCATTCCGGCGAATTTGCGTTTTCAGCCAATCATCTCTAGTCAAGAAACCCAAGGAACGATTTTAAAACTTCCGAAAACGATTGATCAAAAACAAGTATTGACCTATTGTCAAAAGATCCATCAAGCGGCAAAAGACTATTTAAGAATTAAAATAAGTTGTGGGGTCTCACAATCCTACGACCGCCTCGTAGAAACCAAATTAGCGGTTGATAACGCCAAAGAAGCCTTGCACTATCGAATGAATTTAGGGGAAGAAGTCATTATCTTTTTTGACGACATTGCGGCACAATTGGACAAGAACGCGATCGTTCAATACCCTAGAGAAGCAGAAAGTACCTTTTTGGATGCGATGCGTAGTGGGGAGCTAGCGACCATCAAAGCGAGTTACACGGAAGTTGTACGGGAAATCATCCATGAAAATAAAAATCCGTTGACGATTGAAAGCGCCTTGTTTAAGTTGATCAACAGTATCGTTCAGCTAGGGCAACTTTTAGGAGCAGATCATACCAGCTTGCAAAATAGTCGTAAAGTTTATCAATCCGTGCTCAACCAAACCAGCTTAGTCAAAGTTGAGCAAAGCATCTATCAAGAGTTAGTTTTACCTATCGTTGAAACGACACAAGCCAAAACAGATCGAGAAATTCGCTCCTTGTCTGAAAAGATGGTCTTGATCGTACACCAACAATACGATCAGGATCTTTCCTTAGATAGCATTGCTGAACAGCTGCATTATAATGCCAATTACTTAAGTAATGTGTTTAAAAAGGAATTATCCATCAATTTTGCCGATTACTTACAAAATTATCGGTTGCAAATCGCCAAAAAATGGTTGCGGGAAACGGATATGACGATCAAGGAAATCGCCGCCAACCTTCAATATACTAACTCTCAAAACTTCATCCGCTTTTTCAAAAAGAAAGAACAGATGACGCCCGGAGAGTATCGCAAACGTTCCAAAGAATAAAAGAAAAACGCGCTTTTTGATTAACGATCAAAAAGCGCGTTTTTCTTGGCTGCCTGTTGGTTACCCTTTGACGGAACCAACCATTGCCCCTTTCACGAAATACTTCTGAACAAATGGATAGGCGATCAACATTGGCAGCGTCGCAACGACGATCACGGCCATTTTTACGGATTGTGCTGGGGGGACAACATCGACACTCGCGGCATCGGCGTTCATCCCGCTGGAGACGATCACGATTTGTCGAAGGAGCACTTGGATCGACCATTTCGCTGAATCATTGATGTACAAAATCGCTGATTGATAAGTATTCCAATAACTAACAGCGTAGAACAAAGAGATCGTCGCAATCGATGGTAAGGAAAGGGGTAAGATGATACGGAAAAAGACGCCCCAATCAGAGCAACCATCCATTTTTGCTGATTCTTCTAAACTATCAGGAATTCCTTGGAAAAAGTTTCTCATAATGATCATATTATATGCACTGATCGCACTCGGTAAGATCAGTGCCCAGAGAGAATCGATCAAGCCGAGGCTTTGTACCAAAATAAAACTTGGGATCATCCCACCGCTAAACAACATGGTAAATACGACAATAAAGTTGAAGATGCCGCGTCCATGCAAATATTTTCTTGAAAGAGCATAGGCCATAAAAGAGGTCAAGATCATTGAAAGAACTGTTCCGACGATGGTCACAAAAAGGGAAACACCAATACTGGTAAAAATCGTGGGTGTCGAGAGAATATACCGGTAAGCATTTAAGCTAAATTCACGAGGGATAATGATAAATGTTCGTGTCGCGATCTCAGAAGAAGAAGCAAAGGAGCTTCCGAGAATGTTTAGAAAAGGTAAGAGACACGTTAAGGTGAAGAGTAGTAGAAAGCCAATAATAAATCCTTGAACGACCCGTTCACTTTTCGGGCGGTTCGTTTTTTTCAGGGTTTGTTGCATAGAAAAAACCTCCATCTTTTTTTACTTAAATAGGTACTTCCAACGTATCATGAGGCGGGGACAACGTATATAATCACTTTTACATGTTAAAAAAATCACAATAATGACAAACGTTGATAAATAAAGGATTATCCAATTCGACTGCGAGATAATCCTAAAAAATGTATGCCTTTTCAAAGCTGAGAAAATGATTATATACGTTATCTTTTTTTCACGCTACCATGGGACTATCAAATCAAAAAAAATCGGAGGAACAATATGGAAACAAAAGTTGATAATTACTTCTCACCACTAAATGAAGAAGAACAGCGGCTGCGGCTGAAAAAGAAAAAATGGGCGCAAATCAGAAAAAATCGTGCCCTCTATATTATGGTATTGCCGGGGATTTTATATTTTCTTATTTTCCGTTACATACCGATGGGCGGGTTAGTCATCGCTTTTCAAGACTACCAACCATTCTTGGGGATTCTAGGAAGCCCCTTTGTTGGATTCACTCATTTTATTCGGCTCTTTACTGAAGATACCTTCGTGATGTTGATGCGCAATACATTGATCATGTTCTTCTTAAATATCACGATTTCCTTCCCTTTTCCTATAGTATTGGCACTTATGCTAAATGAAGTAAACAATCGCCGTTTGAAAAAAGGGATTCAAACCATCATTTATTTGCCTCATTTTATGTCGTGGGTCATCGTTGTTTCCATCTTCTATGTTTTATTAACGACAGAAGGTGGTGTGATCAATAACATGATCGAAAGTCTTGGTGGCGAACGTATCCCGTTTCTAACAAGTCGCACGTGGTTGCGTCCAATGTACATTTTCCAAGACCTTTGGAAAGGTGCCGGTTGGGGGACGATCGTTTATCTAGCCGCTATTACCAATGTTGATGAACAGCTTTATGAAGCGGCGGATATGGATGGGGCTGGCAAGCTACGAAAAATGTGGCATATCACATTGCCTTGTATTCGTCCGACGATCGTAACCTTATTGATTTTAAAGATCGGTTCAATCTTAGATATGGGATTTGAGCATATGTTCTTGTTGATGAACTCTATGAACCGTGAGGTTGCCCAAATCTTTGATACCTTTGTCTATACCGCCGGGATTCAAAATGGTCAATTGAGTTACTCGACAGCTGTTGGGCTGTTTAAAGGACTTGTTGGCTTGATTCTTGTCATCTTTGCCAATCGTTTGGCGAAAAAAATTGGCGAAGACGGGATTTATTAAGAAAGAAGGGATCACATGACGATCGAAAAGATCACGAAAATCAACGAAGGATTACTCGCATTTTTGACGCTGATCGCCCTTCACTTTCTTTGGCTAAGTGTGACTCTCCTGGGAGGCATCCTCTTTGGCATTGGCCCTGCGTCGTATGCCATGATGAAATATTATGATCGCTGGCTTCGTCTTCATGAACGACCGCCTTTGATCAAAAGTTTTTTCTACTATAGTAAAGAACGGTTCCGGCAATCGGTGCTGATCAGTTGGTTGTTTTTGATTATCGCAGCAATCGTGATCACCAATATATTCGCGCCATTTCCATGGTTTATCCAAGTGGCGAATGTCCTCTTTTTGATTGCGTTCCTCTTTTTATTCATGCACGTGTATACCGTCATGGCGGCTACCAACTTTGCGACCGTGCTTGAGATCCTGCGGGGGAGTGCCTTGTTAGGTTTAGGCTATCTGCATTATTCGATCATTAGTTGGACGATTTTGATCCTTGGATATTTAGTCCTTGGCAGTTATTTCTTGATCGGTCTCTTTTTGATGGGGAGTAGCTTAGTTGGTGGTGTTTTTGCCCTTGCTGGTAAAAAAATTCTTCAAGATATCCACCCAATTGAAACAGATCAGGTGGTTTCAAAAGCGGCATCGACTACGGAGCAAACCGTTGCCAGTAAAGGAGATGAGGTCATTATCTAAAGAAAACGGCTCAAAGACTTTTACTGGTTCGTGAACAAAACAGTCACTAGAGAACATCTGGAAATAGCAAAACAAGCTGAACCCTCATGAAATACAGCCAGTAAAACAGATTCATTGAAAACAGCTCTATGAATTGAGGAGACTACAATAAAAGGAAGTATCGTACATGAAGAACTATTCGGAAATTGCTTTGAACACGTTATTTGAGCGCTATGACTACTTATGCAAAGAAAAAATTTATCACGGAAAATGGTCCTATGACATCGGGGTTGTTTTACAAGGCGTGAAAGAAGCCTATGAACAGACTGGTGACAAACGCTATTTCGACTATATCCAAAACACGATGGATTTTTATATTGACGAAGACGGTCGTATCAAAAATTATCAGATGGATGCGATGAATATTGATTACATCAATAATGGCAAATGTTTATTCTTACTATACAAAGAAACAGGTGCTTCAAAATACAAGATCGCCTTGGACACGCTGTATCAACAATTACGGCAGATGCCAAGAACAAGCGAAGGCGGGTTCTGGCATAAAAAAATCTATCCATATCAAATGTGGTTAGATGGCTTATATATGGGGGCCCCATTTCTAACAGAATACGCACGGACATTTGAGAAAGAAGAAGCATTGGAAGATGTCATCAAGCAATTCACCTTATGCTTTACGCATACCCTAGATCCAAAAACGGGTCTTTTGTATCACGCGTGGGATGAACAAAAAGTCCAGCCGTGGGCACATCCTGAGACCGGTTGTTCAAAAAATTTCTGGGGACGGTCAATGGGATGGTTCATGATGGCTCTCGCAGATACGATGGTGCTATTAGGGAAGTCAGAGCAGAAGAATCCATTAGAAAACATGTTTGTCTCCTGTCTAGAAGCTCTTGCTAAAGTAAGAGATCCCCAGAAAAAAGTGTGGTATCAAGTCTTAGATAAAGGCAGTGAGCGTGGGAATTATTTAGAAGCATCCGCTTCTTCAATGATTTGTTACGCAACAGCGAAAGCAGTCAAAGCAGGGATCATCGATCAAAAATGGCAAGTGTTTGCCCAAGAAACCTATCAAGGATTGCTGGATGAGTTTGTCTTTTTAACAAAAGAAGGCTGGTTGAATTTGATCAGAAACTGTGAAGTTGCTGGTCTTGGTGGACCAGATAATCGGGATGGTACGTTTGTTTACTATATCAGTGAACCCGTTATCACGAATGATTTCAAAGGATACGGTGCCTTTTTACAAGCAAGTTTACTGCTGCAACCACTAACGGAGGAAGGAAGCAAGAAATGAATATCCAATTAACTACAGCTGATTTACAAGGAAAAGAAGGTCTGTTGACAGAAGCGATTCAAGAAAAAATTGATGAATTGCATCAACAAGGAGGAGGCAGAATCACTTTTTCTGCAGGACGCTATCCGACAGGTGCGCTCTTTTTAAAAAGTAACATTGAACTGCACCTACTATTGGGGGCGACCTTAGTATTTTCTGATGATCCCAAAGACTATCCCGTTGTCGTGTCTCGCTGGGAAGGGGTCAAACGGGAAGTTTATGCCTCTTGTTTATATGCCGAGAATGCGGAAAATATCGCTGTCACAGGACTAGGAATGCTTGATGGACAAGGGCAAAGATGGTGGAAAACCTTTCGAGAAAACCGTGAAGAGCTTGCTTATCCACGACCAAAATTAATCAGTTTTGACTCTTGCCAACAAATTACGTTGAAAGATATCCGTCTTGTCGATTCACCAAGTTGGACCGTCAATCCGATTCTTTGCCAAGATCTAACGATCGATAATCTTCGCATCAAAAATCCAGCGGATTCGCCAAATACGGATGGGATCGATCCTGAATCTTGTAAAAATGTCCGCATCAGTAACTGTCATATTGATGTTGGCGATGATTGCATCGCAATCAAATCAGGAACGGAGGACACTAAAGAACGGGTCGCCTGTGAGAATATCACGATCGTAAATTGCCATATGCTTCATGGGCATGGGGCAGTCGTTCTAGGTAGTGAGATGAGCGGCGATATTCGTAATGTCACCATCAGTAATTGTATTTTTCAAGATACCGATCGTGGGATTCGTTTGAAATCCCGTCGTGGACGTGGCGGAACGATCGAAGATATTCGAGTGAATAACATTGTGATGGATAATGTCATCTGTCCATTCACTTTAAATCTTTACTATTTCTGTGGACCGAAAGGCAAAGAGAAGTATGTTTGGGATAAAAATCCGTACCCGATCACCGAGGAAACCCCTCATTTCCGGAGAATTCATTTTGCAAATATCTCGGCTCGGAATGTCCATGCGGCTGCTGGATTTGTTTATGGCTTGGCTGAACAATTTATTTCAGATATCACTTTCCAAGATATTGCCATCTCTATGGCTGAACACCCAATTCCAGGAAAGCCTGCAATGATGACAGGTATCGAAGAGATGACAAAACAAGGCTTTTATATTGGCTGTGGACGGAATATTCAGTTTGATCGTATCAATTTGGAAGGCGTAACTGAAGCGTTCCATATCGAGAATAGTCGGGAAATCACCGTCACACAGTCATTTGAGAATCGTCAGCCTCTGGCATTTCAAGGAGATTTTTTGTGAGGGATCCTCAGTTACTTCAGCTGCTAGGTCCTGATATGAAAGTTGCACCACAAGTGGTTCAGCAAACAAAAGAGCAGGTGCAAAATTATACCTTGGAACATTTACTTCTACGATTAAATCAAGAAGAAGATGTCCCTGCATACTTTGTTTATCCTAGCTCTCAGCAACCTGTTCCACTCGTTTTGTTCAATCATTCTCATGGCGGTGACTTCACGCTAGGGAAAGAAGAACTGCGACAAAGTCCGTGTTATATGCAAAAAGAAAGCCTATTCGCTACATTTATGAAGTTGGGCGTCGCCGTTGGGGTAATCGATATGTGGGGCTTTGGCGAACGAAAAAATGGTGAAAATGATAGCTACAAGCGATTTCTCTTGCAAGGCAAAACGTTATGGGGGCAGCGAATCTATGACAATCAACAGTTTTTGACGTATCTTGCTTCCCGCAAAGAAGTGAAACATTCCGCTATCGCCACATTGGGACTTTCCATGGGCGGCTTGATGAGTTGGTGGTTGGCAGCGCTTGATGAACGGATATCAGTGGTGGTGGACATGGCAGCACAAGTGGACTATCAAGCATTGATCGAAGAGGACCGTCTAAGCAAACATGGGTTTTACTATTATGTTCCTAATGTGTTGAAAGACTTTACGACTGCGGCGATCCAAAAACAGATTGCACCACGCCCGCGTTTGAGTTTGGTTGGCAAAAAAGATCGTGGATGCCCCTCAAGCGGCGTCGCTCGTTTGGATCAACAGGTCGGGCAGCATTATGAAGCAATGGGCTACAAGGAGCATTGGCAGGCGCGCAGCTTGCCAGGTGGTCATGAAGAAACCAAGGAGATGAGAGCGCAGTGGATCGAATTTCTAAAACAGCACCTCCTATCAAGCTAAAGGTTAGTAAAGACCCGCAAAAGGGTGATTTTACGAGTATCCAAGCAGCTGTGCTGGCTGCTGAAGCCTTAAACGCACCTTGTGAGATCACGATCGCCTCTGGCGTGTACCAGGAACAGGTGAAAATCTATAAAAACCAGCTTACGTTGATCGCGGAACCCAACACGTTCTTATGCTACCACTTGGCTGCCGAGCAAACCGATGAGAATGGGCAAAAAAGAGGAACCTTTCAAACAGCGACGCTCTTTATCAATAGCCGAGAAGTCTTTGTAAAGAACCTGACCATCATCAATGACGCAGGGTATGGGCAAGCAGTCGGGCAAGCAGTTGCCGCCTATATCGAAGGGGATGACATACGCTTCGAACACTGTCATCTCGATGCTTTTCAAGATACCTTGTGCCTGGGACCATTGCCAAAATATACCAAAGAGGGCGAACCAATGATCAGTCCTTGGCGAAAAACAATCTTTGACCAACAACAGAGTTTGTTTTTGCATTGCAGGATCAGTGGAACAGTCGATTTTATTTTTGGCGGTGGTTCCGCCATCTTTGAAGAGTGTCGCTTGCATTGTAAAAATACACTACAAACGAACTACATTACTGCTGCCTCAACTAGCAAACAAGCAAGCGGGTTAACCTTCGATCGGTGTCGGGTGACAGGGGACAAAGTCTATTATTTAGGCCGTCCTTGGCGCAATGACGCCAAAGTCACCTTTTTATCCTGCTGCTTTGATCAACAGCTCGTCCCTTGCGGCTGGTCTGATTGGGGAAAAGCAGCAAGCCACCAAACGGTCGCGTTCACGGAGCGAATGTGTTGTTACCAAAGAAGTCTCCAACGTCCTGAATGGGTGACTATCGAAGGAGTGATAGAAAAATGAGCAAGGCAAAATGGTCTGGCTGGATCGGGATGGTTCTCGCTCTGGTGTTTATGGGCGGCTTTTCCTTGGTGATCAATCAAATGACTGTCCAGCAGTTCGAAGAGATCTTTCAACGTGCGTTTCCTACTGTACTGAAGCAAATGACGGCAGAAGCAGCATTGGCGCAATTTCAAACACTCGGTGCTTGGTTTGGCTTCACGCTGTTGGCACTCCTGATATTGGTTTCAGTGGCGACGATGCTTGTTCGCTATCGTAATTATCGAAAACAAGCGTGTGTTCTTTATTTTTTGACTGGTGTCGTGACATTGATTGGTAGTCAAATGATCGCTTTTCCGATTGCCTTTTGTTTCTTTTTAGCGGCGGGTTTTTGTTTTCTCCATCGTGATGACCGACACAAGAAAAAAACAACGGACACAGTCAGCAAACAAGGAGGGGTTGCATGAAGGCAATGATCAATAATCCGATTTTAAGAGGGTTTCATCCTGATCCGAGTATTTTAAAAGTCGAGGATACTTATTATTTAGCGGTTTCTTCTTTTGAGTGGTTACCAGGAATCCGGGTCTACTGTTCTCAAGATCTAGTCAATTGGTCCCATGAAACAGATATTCTGACCAATCAAGTGGATTTATTAGGCAACGCAGCAAATTGCAGCATTTGGGCACCGCAAATCAGTTACGCAAACGGACAATACTATTGTGTCTATACAAATGTTCGCAACACGACACGTCCCTTCAAAGACTGTCGAAACTATCTCATCACGGCTCCTACGATTCATGGGCCATGGAGTGAACCCATTTACTTAAATGGTAGTGGCTTTGATCCTTCCTTGTTTCATGATCAAGAGGGACGTATCTGGTTATTGAATGCGCTTTGGGATTATCGTAAGGATACACCAAATAAATCGGTAGGGATCGTGCTCCAGGAATACTCTGAAGCACAAGGCCGCTTGATCGGTAACAGAGTGCCAATTTTTTCTGGAACCCAGCTGGCGAAGACTGAAGCACCACATCTTTATTACCATAACGAGTTTTATTACTTACTGACGGCAGAAGGAGGAACGGGTGCAGGTCATGCGGTAACGGTTTGTCGTAGTAAGACCATCACTGGGCCTTATGAAGTAGACCCGCATTTTCCCATGATGCGTGCCTATCAGCGAAAAAATTCCCCCTTTCAATGTACAGGTCATGGCAGTTTGACGATTGCGCCATCAGGAGAATGGGTCATGAGCTATTTGATGACTCGGCCAGTAGCAGGGGCAGCGATCCTTGGACGAGAGACGGCACTCCAAACCGTCTATTGGGATCACGAAGGATGGCTGCGTCTTAGCAATGATGATACGATCCCAGATCAAACCATCAGGCTCGCTAGCGAGGTTCAGAAGCAAGAGACATCACCTGCTGTTTTTGTTGATGATTTTCAAGGATCGTTGCAAAAAGCATGGAACGGTAGACGATTGCTGCCCAATGAACAGTGGTGCAATCTGACTGAGCGACCAGGGTATTTGCGATTGATCGGTGGAGAATCGATGCAATCGAACTTTCATAAGCACTTATTAGCGATTCGCCAACAAGACTTTTGTTTTGAAGCTGAAACAGTGATGGAATATCAACCCCAATCGTTTAACCAGATGGCTGGATTGTCGCTTTTCTTAAACGAAGAAAACTATTTGTTTTTCTATGTGACCTATGATGAAGAAGCAGGCAAGGTCCTTCGGTTGCTGCGCTGTTGTGAAGGAGAATTTCACTTGTTCCCAGATAAATTGCCCCTCGCTGCTGCAAGTGAGCCAATCAGATTGAAAGTAGTCGGTTCTTATCTAGAAGCCCAATGGTTCTATCGGCAATCACAAACGTGGCATCCCTTTAAAAAGCAAAACATTCAGTTCTTGTCTGGTGGTTTTACGGGGAATTTCATAGGAATCAGTGCGCATGATTTAGATCACTTTGCCGGAAGCTATGCCGATTTTGAATATTTTACGTATCAAGGGAAAGATCAGCGCGATGATGGCTCCCTAAAAATAGAGAAAGAAGGTTAACAAATGAAAAAGTTGAAAGTTGCAAGTTTATTATTATGTGCCGGACTGTTTTTAGCAGGCTGCGGCGATGGCGGAGGTTCATCTGAAGGTACAGAAGGTGAAACAAAATCAAGCATTTCTTGGATGGCGATGTTGCATACCGCTTCGCCTCCGTCTGGGGATGTGACGCAAAAATTAGAAGAATATACAGGGATCGAGATCGATTTCACTTGGGTGCCGGACGCATCAAAAACAGAACGCTTGAATGCAGCATTAGCATCAAATTCTTTAGCAGATATCGTTAGTCTGACAGAAATCAATAACACGACCGTCCGGAGCTCGCTAGCGTCCGGGATGTTCTGGGATGTGGAACCGTATTTAGAAGAGTTTCCCAATTTGGCAGAAATTTCTGAGGATCGCTTAGAGTCCTCGCGGATCGATGGTCATATCTATGGTGTTCCGTTTTTAAAACCGATCGCTCGTTATGGCGTCCTTGTCAGAAAAGATTGGTTGGATAATTTAGGCTTGGACGTGCCATCGACATTAGAAGAATTAGCGGCTGTCGCTCAGGCCTTTACGGAAGGTGATCCAGATGGCAACGGTGTAGATGATACGGTTGGTTTCGTAGAGCGTGATGAGTCCTTTAACGTTGGTTTCCGTTCACTTTCTGGTTACTTTGGCGCAGACAATTGGTTTACGATCACGGATGATGATGAAGTGATGCCATCCTTTATGCAACCAGAATACAAAGAAGCAATGGAATGGTTCCGTAATATCTATGATAACGGCTGGATGAATTCTGATTTTGCGGTAATGGCGAAAAATGACCAGAAGAACTATATCGTTCAAGGTCGTGGTGGGATCGTATTGAGTGGTCTGCAAGAAGTACGTAACTACATTGATGATGCTGCTGGTACTGATGAAGAGCATATGGAATGGGTCTTGATCAATGATATCGTCCATGAAAATGTGGAACGTCGTATCCTTTCTGATACCAATGGTGGAATGGGCGGTTGGTTAGCCATTCCGAAAAACAATGTTGAAACCGAAGAAGACTTACGTGTTGTTTTGAAATTTATCAATGATTTGATGGACGAAGAGCCGTTTACCTTGATGACGCAAGGGATCGAAGGTGTTCATTATGAAATTGATGATGAGGGTGTTTATGTCCGTTTAGATGATACGAAGTGGCAACAAGAAGTACAACCATTTTCTTCGTCTCGTCCATCAGAATTAGTAACAGTTTTCCCTTCAAGCAACCCATATGTCAACTTAGCCAATGAAAAGATTCGCGAAAATGAAGAGTTTGCGGTGATCAATCCTGCACAATCGCTGACCTCTGAAACCTATGATCGTTCATGGTCAAGCTTGATTGAAGGAATCTCAGACGCTTACTACCAATATATGACTGGGGAAATCGAGATCGATGGGTTTGATACAGCAATCGAAACCTTCTTAAGAAATGGTGGACAGCAAATCATTGACGAGTTCACGGAAGACTATCGTTCACAACAATAAAGGTCACAAAAGGTTCTGATCATCTATTGAGAAGAAATAGATGAAGTGAGGAGCCGCTACTGCTGAATGATTTGAAGACCAAGACCAGTTGAAGTGATTCGCTGCTTGGTCTTCTTTTTGCTTCAAAAGCAGTGAAGAAAGGAGAAGCTATGTTTCAACTAACTGTTCGGGGGCATGATGTAAAGAATTATGGGTCCCCAGAAGAATTAGCGCAAAAAATTGCCGCTCAAAACATTCATAATATTCAATTTGCATTAAATAAATCCTTCCCGCAATGGGCAGAGCCAGAGCAATTAAGCCCTGGGTTAGGCCGCTTTTTCAAACGAGTTTTTGGTCAATCTCACGTTCAGGTCGCTTTATTAAGTTGTTATTGTAATCTGATCCATCCTGATCTGGAAGAACGGGAAGCGATTTTATCCAGATTCGAGACCTATCTCGCACATGCCAAATATTTTGATGCAGCTATGGTCGCAAGTGAAACTGGTTCGGTTTTGCCAAATATGGGGTATACCGAGGAAAATTTTAGTGACGTCGTTTTCGATGATTTGGTTCAGGTGATCAAGCGTTTGGTCCAAGTGGCTAAGAGACATCAAGTGATGCTAGGAATTGAAGCGGGCTTAAATCATCCACTCTCATCGATCGACCGAATCGAAGAATTGCTGGAACGGGTACCCTCTGACTATTTAGGGATCATCTTTGATCCAACCAATCTGATTACTGCGAAGAACTATCAAGAGCAAGTCGCTTTGACAAGGGAAGCTTTTTCCCGCTTTGGCGATGCCATCGTTTGCATGCACTTGAAAGACTATCAAGTAATCGATGGTAAAATCAAGGTAGTGCCATTGGGAGAAGGAATGATTGATTATCAACAACTATTGGCCATCACCGCTGAATACAAGCCATATTGTTATGTTGTGTTAGAAGGGACAACCGAAGAAGCGATGCAGCCGGCCATTTCACTGATTGAAGCAATACAAAACTAATTGGTTCTTCACTGCTTGCGACTGTTGAAGACACGATTTATGAAGCAACGAGCAGTCGATTGCTCCGTCGCTAAACAAGCAGATTTATTTACTTACTAAAAGTTAGTGCTATACTTAAAGTAACAAGTGAACTTAACTGTTTAGAAAAGAGGAAATAGCGATGACCATGAGTCAATCAACTTATCAAATCGATGCAACTGCCGCAATTGGTAAAGTCGTTTTAAAAGTAGCAAACATAGAAAAAATGAGCCAGTTTTATTCGGACGTTATCGGTCTGACTTTATTGGAACAAAGTGTAGATCACGCGCGATTAGGCGTGGGAGCGCAAGAGCTTTTAGTTCTAAAGAAGGTAAGCGATCCGTTGCCTTTGACACGGAAAACAGGCCTTTTCCATACGGCATTTCTTTTGCCTAGCCGCAAAGACCTAGGAAATATGCTGATTCATTATTTGGAGGCCAAAGCCCCCCTCGATGGTGCCAGCGACCATGGGTATAGTGAAGCGTTATACCTGACCGATCCAGAAGGAAACGGGATCGAAGTGTATCGTGACAAACCAAAGAGTGAATGGGATATTCGAGCAGACGGTGAGATCGTAGGCGTTACTGTCGAAATGGACGCACAAGGCGTGCTGGGAGCCGCTGACCGATCTCAAACGACCTTTCCAGTTGGCACTACGGTAGGGCATGTCCATTTGAAAGTGGCGGACTTGGCAAAAACAGAAGAATTCTACACAGAAGTTTTAGGCATGCGTTTGACTTCAGATTTTGGTAGCCAAGCAAAGTTTTTTGCTGCTGGTGCGTATCATCACCATATCGGATCGAATATTTGGATGGGAAGAAATGTTCCAGCTATGGAAGAAAAGGATCTAGGCTTAGCGTATTTTACGATCATTTTGCCAGCTTTGGCTTTTTCTACATTACGAAGTCATCTAAAGGCAAGTGGCGTTTCTTATGGGTTAGAAACAGACAGCCGCTTGCATTTGACTGATCCGAATGGGATCAATCTGATCATCGAAAGAAAGAATCAGCCTTAAGATGGAGGTTTTTTCATTCATGAAATGAGAGAATAACCTATAATCAAGTAAAAGGAGAGCAAGCATGAAAAAAAACGGGGCGGGACAATCACTATTTCTAGCATTATTGATCAGCATGGGCTTATTTTTCTTTGTCCAAGGGAAACAATTAATAGAAAGTGGGGCGTCTCCTGTGATTTTTATTGCTTTTTCGGCTTTTGCTGGAATTATCGGAGTTGGGGTCTATGGTCTTCAAGCAATAATGAAGCAGCATCGGCGCAAAACCATGGTACCAATCAAAACCAAAAAATAAAGAAACCGGCCAATCTTAAACAGGAAGATTGGTCGGTTTTTTGTTTACGCTAAGAAAAAATGGGAAGTTTTGTCTCGTCTTTTACATACTAATTGTCCATGTTTTCAATCGCAAATTCGATCTCATCAGGTAAGAAGCCGTTCCCTTCAAGATGAGCAGCCATATTTCTTTGGCGGATCCCTAACACCCGACGGGATTGATTGGCGCGTCCTAAAGCATGGCGATACCAATCTACATCGAGGGTTTCTAGTGCCCATTGTGTTTCCTCCGCAGTAAAACCTTCTATTTCTAACAGTTCTGCCATCTCTTGTTTTGAATAAAAGCGACGATTTCCTTGCGCTCTAACGAGGAAAAAGGCTTCCCGTTCTCGTTCTGTCGCATTGTTTTCGCGCTCATAGCGTGCTGCTACAGTCGGGGCGCGATGAAACCCTGCTAAAATCGTTTCCTCGGTCACTTCGTTATCAAACACGTAGGTTCTGAAGTGAAAACGATTGTCGTTTTCCAGTTCAAGCCATAGTGATTCAACCAGAAATAGATAGCCAGATGGAATCGTTTCATAAACAGCAGCGGCTATTTCGTTAAAATAAGCGGAAACGGCTTCGTAAGGAGTCATTATCTCGGGAACGATTTCCGTCGTTTGGCCATTAAACAAAGTGATTGCGGAAGGATAGGTCTCGCCAGCATTCGTAAATGTGAGAATCTCCACTGGCTCATGTTTTGTTGAAAAGACATTCATGGTCACACCGTTCGCCAAATCAATAGCGGTCTGCCACTCGATTTCTTGGTCTTCGCTTTGTTGGTGTAAGTGTTCAAGTGTATCAGGTGTCAAACCAAGCTTTTCTCGTGAATCTTCATTGATCGTTTCTTCATCGGCAAGTGGATTGTTTGCCCCAACTGTCACTAGTGCCAAATCCTCTTCGTATTCGTTGAATAATTCTTGCAATTTTGCTCGTCTACTGACGATGATCGGGCTTTCCTCATGGATGGCAAGTAAGGCTTCGATACGGCCATTGCGAGCGGTAACCCAACGCGGCATATCCAGATAGCGAGCTTCGATCGCTTCTTGAGCGAGTGCGATCATTGTTTCCGTGTTTTCAATGAATGCCGCCTTGTGTTTTGAGTTGCTATTGACCTGGTCTAGAAAGGCCAATTCTGCTTCTTTGCCTCGAATCATCAGTTCGAGATTTTCAATACTTAACTCATAAGTAAGAGTTTCTGCATGATAGGTATGTTCCCAACCGGCATCTAAAGCGGCACCAATGCGCTCAGAAAGTTCCTCAGGACTTGCTGAATTTCTCGCTCCGCATCCTGAAATCAGGCATAATAGCAGCAATAAGGGCAGCAAAACTTGTTTTTTCATTTTTCTCCTCCTCGTGAGTCTCTGGTAAACTTCACTTTTTTATTCGAATGAACACATCAAATCGAGACTTTTCTTGGTTATAAAAAATAGCAACAATATAAGGGGCAACATAAGGGCATCGCGATGCTCCTTTTTTTGTTAGTTTGTAATTATCCATGGTTGTCATCGCATAGTCGATTTGTTCTGCTGAAAAGACTTCTGAAGCCAATAAACGACGGATATTGGCATGAGGTAGATTCATCCTGAGACGGTAGCTGTTTGCTTTTTGCAACGCTTGTTCGTTCCAGTCGATAGTGAGGTGGTCCACTGCCCATTGCGCATCATCATGGGAAACGCCCTCAAATTCTAGTTGTCGTATCATGCGAGTACGGGAAAAGTCATCCGTCTAGTATAGGCTTTGGCACGGGCTATCCCTCGTCTTTGTTCTGAAGATTTCTTACTCTCGGTCTGAGTTTGTTCATTATTGTTTTGCTGGCGTTGCGTTTGGCGCTAGCTTATTGAAGCTGCTGATAAACGGTAGCGACCATGTCTTGGTCAATGTCATGATCAAAGCCATAGGTCATCACCGCCAACTGATGTTCATCAGAAGATTGATCGAATCGATTCATAAACATCAAGGATTCACGAGGAATATTTATGACCAGCGCTCGTAAAGTCGTTTCATAGAAGGCAGCTTTTTGCTCGTCGGCAGTTTCCCGATTAAGAACAGTAAATCCAGATGCGTACTCCTCATCGGGCATCGCAAAAACCAAGACGTCAACATTCGTTTCGCTTGTTTGGTAAACAGTGGCAATGAGTCCATCGTCAAGTTCGATCTTGCGATGAAGGGTAAGCGCATCTTCTGTGAGCTGCTGAAGCTGCTCGATATCGTCTGCCAACAGCCCCAGCTTTTCCCTCGGGTCGGCTTCAGGAATCGTTTCGTTTGCTACCTCCAGTAGACTGTTGAGGTTGTCTTGATTACTGAGAATGATAGGGCTCCGTTCATGAATCGCAACCAGAGCCTGGCTATAACCAATGCGGGCAGCAAACCAAGCAGGGACATCGATCCGACGCTCCACTAGTGCTCGTTCAGCGGTTGCCATCAAATCACTCGTGTGGCTGATCAATTGCTGAAGATCTTCGTCGGAAGAATCAAGTTCTTCCAAAATAGCCAATTCGGCTTGACTGCCGGCAATCAACAACTCTAAGGTTGCTGGTTGATAATAGCTCCAGCCCGTTCCAGACTGATTTGTATATTCCAGTCGTGCCTCGATGCCAAGTGCAACGGTCTCTGACAGTTCTTCATCTGCCTTGCCGCAGCCGATAAGCAAAATAACGAATGACAATAGGATGATCCGTACTCTTTTTTTCATTAGGCTCCTTCTTTCTATCGAAAGTAACTGAGAAAACGGTCGGAAGAGGTTTGTTGTTTGTTCATCGGGGGGAAGGAAGAAGTCAGGTGAATGGAATAAATGCTGAAAAGATTTTCCATCACTCGTTCATTCAAGAAACTATTTCTGATACACTAATAAAAAAAAACGGAACATCGAACTAGTTTTCATCAATAATCGTTATATTTTTCATTTTATATGAAAAATAGATTCATATGCAATGATAAAAGAATTTTTATTGGGCTTTTTGTGTTTAGGGAAAGGAGGGTTACTATTAACTTTTTAGGAGTAGGTGCTCAAGATCAAGCGATCGAGAGAATTCATTGAAGGATCGCCAGGGGGGAATTTTTTGTGCAAACAAAAAACAGCTTCCCACAATGGGGAAGCTGTACTGATGCGGAAAATGGGATTTGAACCCACACGAGCGATTGCTCACAAGACCCTCAATCTTGCACGTCTGCCATTCCGTCATTTCCGCAGATACTATAGAAGGTAACGCAGGCTGAAGTAGTTCTGTCACACCGCGTCTAAAAAATATCTTACCTGATTTTTGACAGGTTTGTCAATAACTTTTCCTAGAGCTATTTAAAAGAATATTCAGACAATGGATTGCAATTTTTGTCATAAACGGTATGCTAAAAGAATGAATGATTTTTTGAGAGGAGAGCAAATGAATTACTTTAGAAACCAATTAGCCAAATCTGCGAAACAAAGAATATTTATCTTCCTACTCATGGGTGCCTTTAGTTTAGGCTGCTGTTTTTCCGTTTATTTGAAACTAATGGAACCCATCAACTTGCCCGCCATGATCACTGCAGAAAAAGCCGAAGCCTCAAGACTTGTTGATCGCTACCAAGCCAATCAGTCGGGCTCGCCTGATGAGCAAGAGGTGTATCAACTTTTGCTTGAAAATAATACATTGACCTCACGGCAGTTATCCAACTTGATTATGGAGGAATACGAACGATTTAATCAAACGAGTATTCAAATTGCAGAACTAAAAAAGCAGATTTGGGCGTCTGAAGTTGATGACAAAGCCTTTTTACCGCCTATGTGGACGATCGAACAAGAGCGAACGGTCTATCAAGCCTTAGCCGAGCAAGAAAAAGAGCCGGTCCTCACGGCTGCCAATACCCAGACCGCTGTCGCTTTGGCAATAACGCTTTTGCTGAATTTTGGGTTCTTCTTTTGGGCTTTTTTTGCCAGTGACAATTTGATAGAAGAAAGAGAACACTTCTCTTTGATTCGCTCGTACCCGCAGATTTTTCCGATTCGGATGTTAAGTAAAATTGTGGTCAAAGGGATTACAAATTTAGGCGTTTTGGTTGTGTTCTTCTTAGGTGTCTTTCTTTCAATGAGCCTTTTGGGGGAGTTCGGGGATTGGCAGTATCCAGTAGCCGTCTATCTCAGTGGGGATTGGGTCGCCGTACCTTTTTGGCAAAGCGTTTTATATAGTATGGTTTCTTTTGCCTTGCTGATTGGTTTGATCGAATGCTTAGGTTTTGTTATGAATATGATCGCAGCCAATCGATATGTCTCTTTCTTTTTGCTAGTGCTTTTTTATGGGTTAGGCTTGATTCCGATGCTGCAAAAGATCCCACTGTTACCAGTTCATCTAGCTGCTATGGATAAATTTTATTCGGGCGCCTTTGCTTTGGGTTCTGGTACTTCTTGGGGAGTCTATGCTAGTTGGCTGCTCACGGTGGTGTGGATCTTCCTTTGTTTAAGCATCATGCTCGTTGCGGATAAACAGAATCGCTTGTTGAAAGGAGGCAAAGGATGAAAGACTATTTTTTCTTTGAATTACGTCAACTCTTAAAGAGCAAGAAATCCATTGGTCTTTTTTGCTTGCTTCTTATCTACAGCGGCGTTTACAGTTTTTGGCAAAGAGACTTTCGCCCGATTGAACGAGTAGATGAAACGGAAATGCAACAACGCTATACTGTGCGACAAGATTTTCTTGATCAACAAGCAGCCAATCCTTCTGACCATTGGTCGGCAAGCTTAGCAGTTGAAATGTTTACCCCATGGAACGAAGCGGAAAAACAACGTTTAGATGCACTAGCTGGTGAAGACTGGCAAGCTTATGCACAAGGAACAAGTACGTGGTACCAATTGGCGTTGCAGTTTACCGATGAACGAAATGTTTTTTATACACCGGATTATTATACGTTTCAAAATTACTACGCTGCCTATGACGGTCGCTTTGGTTATGCTTCAACCGCTAAGCTTATGGAAGCCTTCAGCCAGTTGCCGAATAAGAAACTCTCTCAAGCAGTCATGGAGCAAAAAACGGGGATACAGGCATTGCAGCGAAGTTTTACTGGATATTTACCGATTCTATTGCTTGCTGTTTCTTTATTTTTGGCGATTGATTGTTTACCAAAAGAACGAAGACATAAATCCCTGTTTCTTTCACTGCCATTATCGGCAGAAGAGATTCTTTGGAGCAAAACGGCAGTATTGATGGTCGCTTCTGCAATTGCAACGCTCGGGACTATGTTCTTTCTCTGGTTGGGTTCTGGTATTCAATTCGGCTTTGGTTCCCTGGAACTGCCGGTCACGATTTTATCATCGACCTTTGATGCCCGCTACCCAATCACCGATTTCAACGCTTTTGAAACACAAGCCATCGGTCTTTTTATAGGCCAATGTTTTCTTGCGACGCTTTTCTTGCAGTTTATTTATTGTCGCGGCATCTTGTTGTTCAGTGCCCTGTTTCGCTCAGAACTGGTTAATTTGCTTGTGGCTGGTTTTTGCTTGCTTTCACCCTATATTTTCCAAAGACGTTGGTTCAGTGCTTACCTTGATAAAACGCTGTATGTCTATCTGTATCAAAATGTGGGACAAGTCCTTTCAGGCTGGACACGTTTTTATTTTGGTTCTGCAGGGTTTACGATGGAAAAAGGGTTGCTTTTATTAGGAGGCGTATGGCTTCTGATCGAAATATGTTTCTTCGTGATGATCCAACGCAAAAAATTTCATTTGGCATAGGAGGAACGATATGTTAGAACTGAAAAATGTGACGGTCACGTATACGAGAAATGTATTGGATCAACTTTCCATCGCCTTTTCTCCCGGTGAGATCGTCGGATTAGTCGCCCCAAACGGTACTGGGAAATCCACGCTATTAAATGTGGCGATGAATTTCATCCAGCCGAATGAAGGCGCAGTATTTTTGAATGGCAGTCAAGTATATGTGACCAAAAAATCAGAAGTGGCAGCGCATCAACAAATTTCATTTTTTCCTGACCAAAATGATTTGTACAATGATTTGAGTGGTTTCGAGCATCTCAAGCTGTATCAGCGAATGTGGCGTTCAGAGGAACACTTAGTGGACGAAACGATTGAGCGCTTGCGGATGAGTGACTATATCAAACGCCCCGTGGGCACCTATTCACTTGGGATGCGGCAACGTCTTTGTTTTGCGATGCAGATCGTGACGGATACGCCATATATGCTGATGGATGAAGTCATGAATGGCTTGGATCCAACCAATGTCGAATTGATCTCCAACGTGTTGAAAGCCTTGCGAGCGCAAAAGAAAGCGATCGTGATTGCTTCGCATATTTTGACGAATTTGGATTCCTACGCGGATCGGGTCTTGTTTTTAAAAGACGGCAAGATCATTCACGAATACTTTGGTCGCAAGTCGTTAGTCAATGAACCGTTGTACTTAAAAACGGACTCGGCAGATTTTTTGGTGGCTTTTCCAGAATTAACGACGGTGACCATCGATCTGCAAGGACGGATCTATCTGGTAGAAATCAGCGATCCTCAGCTACCGCAACGGTTTATTGCTGCAGGGATCACTGATTTTTCTGTGGGGCACTTGGCACTAAATGAATTGTATTTGACGTATTTTCCTGAAAATCACTGACTGTCGCACTATTTACGAGATGAGAGCGGGACAAGCACAGATGAAGGAGAAGCAAAAAAATTTCGCCATAGGTAAAAGTTTTTTGCTATAATAGGTTCAATCTGAAAAGAGATCAACGACGAGAACCAATAACCTGACGTTGACCTATGGTTAAAGGAGAAATGGAATATGAAGAAATTTTCGAAGTCGTCAAAACTTGAAGGGGTCAGTTATGATGTACGCGGCCCAGTTTTAGAAGAAGCCGATCGGATGCAAGAAGAAGGCATCAGTATCTTGAAATTAAATACGGGGAATCCAGCGCCTTTTGGGTTCGAAGCCCCAAATGAGATCGTTAGAGACCTGATTATGAACGTGCGAGAATCGGAAGGCTATTCTGATTCGAAAGGGATATTTTCTGCCCGTAAAGCGATCGAACAATATTATCAATTACAGAAATTTCCTGATGTGACCATCAATGATATTTATACCGGTAACGGCGTTTCTGAGCTGATCACGATGTGCATGCAAGGTCTTTGCAACAATGGGGATGAAGTGTTAGTGCCGATGCCTGACTATCCCTTATGGACAGCGTCGATCTCGTTAGCTGGCGGAAAGCCCGTCCATTATATTTGTGATGAGCAAGCAGATTGGAATCCTGATATCGAGGACATCAAAGCTAAGGTCACCAGCAAAACCAAGGCGATCGTTATTATTAATCCAAATAATCCCACCGGCGCCGTTTATCCAAAAGAAGTTTTGCAACAAATCGTCGAGGTTGCCCGTGAGCATGACTTGATCATTTTTTCTGATGAGATCTACGACCGTTTAGTCATGGATGATTATGTCCATGTGCCGATTGCTACATTAGCGCCAGATCGATTCGTTGTGACGTTAGGTGGCTTGTCTAAGTCTCATCGAGTGGCAGGTTTCCGGGTGGGCTGGATGGTCCTCAGTGGCGACAAGTCCAATGTGAAAGACTATATCGAAGGCTTGAATATGTTGTCTTCAATGCGGCTGTGTTCCAATGTTTTATCGCAACAAATCGTCCAGACCGCACTTGGCGGCTATCAAAGTTCCGATGAGTTGCTACTACCAGGTGGTCGTATCTACGAACAAAGAGAGTTTATCTACAAGGCAATCAATGACATTCCGGGATTGTCAGCGGTGAAACCGAAAGCCGCCTTTTATATTTTCCCTAAAATTGATATTCAACGCTTTAATATCACCAATGATGAACAATTTGTTTTAGACTTTTTACACGAGCACCACATCTTGCTGGTTCACGGCGGTGGGTTCAACTGGCAACAGCCAGATCATTTCCGAATCGTTTATCTTCCTAATATGGAAGACTTAAAAACGACTGCTGAAAAAATGACAGAATTTTTGGCGTCCTATCGTCAGAAATAAGAACATAAAAAAGCACCGCTCCTTCAATAATTGTGAGGAGCGGTGCTTATGTTTTTATTCGGCAACTGGTTGACAAATTTTTTTGCTGACAATCATTCGATTGGTAAACTTATCCAGCATTTCAGCACTAGGATCGGTCACTTGAACGAGGACCGAATTTTCATATTCCCGTTCGATGATCCCTTGGTATTTTTTGCCTTCCCATGTAAAAAAGATCGTACTGTCGATCGTCATCTTAACACCTCATTTGAAATTGTGGAAAAATAACAAGACATTCTTGAAATTGCTTTCCTTTTTGTCATTATGTGCTAAAATAAAGAAAATTAAAAATGCGAATTCGCATTTTTGACAAGAAACGTTCGGTTCTTATAAGAATTTCCCATGGAGGACGATCATGAAGAAAAAAGAAGAATCTTTTGGTCAAATCATCCGTACTATTCGTCTAAAACGAAAGATGACACAGAAGATGTTAGCGGAAGATATTTGTTCGCAAAGTGTTTTAAGTCGTATTGAAAACAATGAAGAGCTGCCCAATGTCTGGGTGATGTATCAAATCTGTCAACGTTTAGGTGTCACCTTGGATCAAGTGATGATGCTTCATTCGGAAGAGATCAACAAAACCAATCAAATTTTTGCGGAAATCGAATCGCATTTTGTCCATAAACAGTTTCGAGAAATGCGGGAAAAAATGGAAGACAAGGCAATCAAAGAGTATCTGTATTTAGATTCGGATATGCAAATGTATTACTACTACTTAGGAAGTTGCGATTATTTTCTCGATCAAAACTATGATACCGCCCTCGAGGCATTAAAAAAAGGATTGGCCTATTCCTATCAACAGGATAAAACCAATGTTTCCGTGATGGAAATTCGCATTCTTAGCTGCATGGGGCGCGTCTACAGTGACTTGCTGCAATTGGGTGAAGCACGCTTCTATCTAGAAAAAGCTTATGATGCCATGCATGCTTTGCCACCGGAACGTCTATCTACGGCGTTGACCAAAATTTATTACAATTATGCGGTCTTTCTGAAGGAACAACAGGAAGACTGTCTCGCACTAAAAGTGACGAACGAAGGCATTGCCCTAGCGAGAGAGAAAAATAGCTTGTATTTTCTAGAAGAATTGTTTGAACTAAAAGGACAATTGCTTCAAAGACTAAAAGAAGAAAAAGCGGCTGAAAAAAGTTTTCAACTGTATCGTGCCGTCATGGATATTCGCCAATCTGATAAAGTGGTGTAGACCTTTCTTGACTTCTGCTGCAAATAAGAGTACTTTTAAGGAAGAAATGAAATAGAGGAGCGATCAAGATGAATAAATATATTTACGCAGACAAATTCTTTCTGAAATCAGCGGTTCATGGCCCTGGTTACTTGGAGGTCAAGGAGGGAAAATTCGGCGCGATCGTCGATGAAGTCCCTGCTGATGCAGACGTAGAAGATTATTCAGGCAAATGGGTAGCACCGGGTCTTGTGGATACTCATATCCACGGGTTTATGAACCATGATGTGATGGACAACGATGCAGAGGGCATCAAAGCCATGTCAGAAGGTCTTTTGTCTTGCGGTGTGACATCTTTCTTACCAACAACCTTAACATCAAGCAAAGAACGGTTGCGTGATGTAGCAGAAACCGTTGGGAAAGTCAAAGACGAAGTTACAGGAGCAAAAATCCAAGGAATCTATTTTGAAGGCCCATTCTTTACTGAGGAACACAAAGGTGCACAAAATCCGATTTATTTTGGTGATCCTGATATCGATACCTTCCATGAATGGCAAGAAGCTTCTGGTGGAATTATCAAGAAAATCGCCTTGGCTCCTGAGCGCGAAGGTGTGAATGAATTTGTTTCGCAAGTGACGGAAGAAGGCGTAGTGGTTGCTCTAGGCCATAGTAACGGTACATTACAAGAAGCGCAAACAGCAGTTGAAGCGGGGGCTAGCGTTTTTGTTCATGCCTTCAACGGAATGCGCGGATTAAACCATCGCGAGCCTGGAATGGTTGGTGCCCTACTTTCATTAAAAGAAGTTTTTTCAGAGTTGATTTGTGATGGCCACCATGTGCATCCTCAAGCAGCTGAGATTTTGATGGAAAAAGCTGGTCACGACCATGTTGCCTTGATCACTGACTGTATGATGGCTGGCGGCATGCCAGACGGTGATTACATTTTAGGTGAATTTCCAGTAGTGGTGAAAGATGGAACGGCTCGCATGGAAACTGGCAATCTTGCCGGCAGCATTTTGAAACTAAAAGAAGCTGTGAAAAATGTAGTAGACTGGGGAATCGCTACCCCTCAAGAAGCGGTTATGATGGCCAGCTTGATTCCAGCAATTAGTTGCAAAATAGACCATGCTTGCGGCATGATCAAAGAAGGTCGCCCAGCTGACTTTATCGTTTTGGATCAAGAAATGAATGTAACAGCCACCTATTTAGATGGTGTCTGCCGCTACCAAGCGTAAAATGAAACAATCTGCTTCAAGAAACAAGAAGAGAGCTTCTCTTGATCTGTTTTTTAAGCAGATTTTTTTGTTTTCAGTTATGATGAAAGAAAACGACATCCTATGAAGGAGATGATTGGGATTTGAAGACGATTTTAGTAACCGGCGCCAATGCCGGCATGGGCTTTGCAACAGCCAAAGAGTTAGCAAAAGCAGGGATGCATGTGATTTTGTATTGCCGTTCTGCCGAACGAGGACAGGCAGCACAGCAACGTTTGAAGGAAGAGACAGGAAATTCAGCGATCGATCTAGTGATTGGTGATCTGGGGTCACTGGCTAGTGTGCGCAAGTCAGCCGCCGAAATCAACGCCCGCTTTAAGAAATTGGATGTACTGATCAATAATGCAGGCATCGTGAACCTAAAAAAAGAACAAACGACCGATGGATTCGAGCAAATGCTGGGAGTGAATTACGTGGGTCACTTTGAACTGACCCGCCAGTTACTACCTCTATTGAAGCGTGCCGATGCCGGCAGGATCGTCAATGTGGCATCCGGTGCCTACAAATTTGTAAAGAAAAAGGATCAGCGCTTTTTCGATGTACCGGATTTTTTCCCTTGGCGGGAATATGGCCGCTCAAAAAAAGCCCTGATTTTATTTACAGATGCGCTTGCGTTTCAGCTACGCAATACGACCGTTACTGCCAATGCCTTGCATCCGGGAGCTGTGGCGACGAGCTTAGGGGTCAGCCGACAAACAGGATTTGGTCAATCTATTTATAAAATGTTGACGCCTTTTTTTAAAACAGCCGAAGAAGGGGCAGATACAGCGATTTACTTAGCGCTAAGTCCAGACGTTGCGGGGATCAGTGGCCACTACTTTGTTGATCGTCAAGCAGTCCCAACCGAGATCCCGAAGGAGCAGCAACAAGCACAGAAACTTTGGCAAGAAACGCAACAAAGAATTGCGGACCACACAAAATGATTTGTTTTGCCTTTGCCAATCTGGATCACTTTGAATAAATGTCTTGTTTTTAGCAGCACGACCTTGTGCTGCTTTTTTGCGGTTTCTTTCAAGGGAAAAAATGTGATACACTGATAAGCGAGAAAGCGCATGCGGCGCTGGAATTCTTGGAGGAATAAAATGAGTTATATTGATGTAGTGAAAGAAGTGAAGAAATACACAATGGGCGATACGGTGATTGCTGCCAATGATGGCGTTTCTTTTTCCGTAGAGAAAGGTGAGATCGCGCTGATCCTTGGACCTAGTGGTGCCGGTAAATCCACCGTATTGAACATACTAGGCGGGATGGATCAATGCGACAGCGGCCAAGTGATTGTCGATGGAACGGATATTGCTAGCTTTGATGCTAAACAACTAACGACCTATCGTCGCAAAGACGTCGGATTTGTCTTTCAATTTTATAATTTGGTGCCGAATTTGACGGCTAGAGAAAATGTGGAACTATCGGCACAAATCGTACCCGAAGCACTTGATGCAGCTGAGATTTTGACCCAAGTTGGATTAGGTGATCGCTTGGATCACTTTCCTGCACAATTGTCTGGCGGTGAACAGCAAAGGGTCACGATCGCTCGTGCCATAGCCAAGAAGCCCAAACTGCTGCTTTGTGATGAACCAACTGGGGCACTTGACTATGAAACAGGAAAACAGATTTTGGCTATTTTAGAAAAAACAGCTCGCGAGACCGGGACGACCGTTTTGATCATTACACATAACAGTGCATTGGCTCCCATGGCGGATCGCGTGATCCATATCAATGACGCAAAGGTTCGCAAGATGGAAAAAAATACTCATCCGATTCCAATTGCCTCTATTTCTTGGTAAATGCCTATGAAAAAAACATTATTACGTTCCAGTTTACGTGAAATTAGACAAGCACCCGGGCGGTTTCTGTCCATTTTAGGCATTATCTTTTTAGGAGTCGCTTTTTTTGTCGGGATCAGCGCCACCGGCCCTAATATGAAACAAGCTGCTGAAGATTACTTTTCTCGCCAACAATTAGCCGACCTCACGATTGCTTCAACTTTGGGGTTGTCGGATACGGATCGCCAAATCATTGAGGAAATGCCTGGTGTTAAGGCGGTTGAGGCGGAGCAGATCGCCGATATCAATGCCGAAAATCATCGTGCTGTGATTCGTGTCTTCTCTCTTTCAACTGAACGACCTGTCAATCAATATGAGGTGACTTCTGGTCGATTGCCACAAAAATCAGGGGAAATCGCCTTAGATCAAGCGGCGCAAAATAGTGGTAGTTTCGAATTAGATGAATCCTTTGAGTTACCAGAAAGTGGCGAAAATCAATTAAAAACCCATACCTTCACGATTGTGGGCTTTGTCAATAGTCCCGAATATATTGAGAACTTTCATCGGGGGAACAGTACCGTTGGTAATGGGACCGTGGATTACTTTGCGGTGATTCCTGAGGAGGATCTTAAAGAAAGTGCGTACGCTCGAATTTTAGTTCGCTTTGATGACTTATCTCAAATGGAAAGCTATTCAGAAGCGTATCAGACGAAAAGAGATCAAATAAGTGATGAAGTTGAGAAAAAGTTGGCTCCTCGGGCGCAAGGACGCAGACAAGAGCTGATCGATGAAGCACAACCAGCCATTGACGAAGCCAAAGAACAGATCCGCGACGGAGAAAAGGCTCTGCAAGAAGCGCAAAGGGAACTCGACGACGCACAAGAAAAATTAGCGCAGGCGCACCGGGAACTGACGGAACAAGAAGCAGCCTTCCAGGAAAAAATTCAAGCTGCCCAAGAGCAGTTGACTAGTGAAGCACAAAAAATAGCTGAGGGCAAGCAAGCATTGGCGGAAAACCAGCGACTGCTGGATCAAAGCGAACAAGCGTTGCTTCAGCAAGAAGCCCAAATAAAATCGGCCCAAGCCCAATTAGCGCCTATTTCGGCACAAAAAACCGAACTACAAAATGGCGTCCAACAAGTGGAGGAGCAACTTGCTCTGGCATACCAAGGTATGGATCAAATCAAAAGTGTGGGTCAACTTTCTGCAGAGGAGCAAATGGCCCAGCTGCCTACCGTCTATGCACAAGTAACGGCCGCTCTGGCACAGTTGAACCTGCCGACAGATGTCATTGGTCCGATTCCTGATCTGGAGGAAATCGATGAAACGATGATTGCTACTATGCTGACGGCAGCTGAAGATGTATTAAATCCACTCATTACCGAAGGTGAGCAACAACGTGCCCAATTACTCGGGCAATTGGCTACGATCAATGACCAAGAAGCGCATCTTCAGCAGGCACAGCAGCAAGTCAACGCTGGCTGGGGCCAAATCAGTGCCGGACGCCAAGAATTGGCACAGGCACAGACCCAGATCACACAAGGAGAATCGCAGCTGAGTGTTGCTCGGGAGACTTTAGCTTCTGAGCAAGCCAATGGTCGGTCTTTGCTAGACAAGGGCTGGCTGGAATACCAAGAAAACGAAGCAACCCTTCAAGAAAAGCTTGCTGAATTTAAAGAAAGAGCGCCCAAAGAACGCGAAAAACTTGAAGTTGCCAAAAAAGAAGTTGCGGAAAAAGAGCAAGAATTGTTGGAGCTAAAACCGGCAGTTTATCGTGTAGCAAATCGGGATGCCAATCCTGGTTATTCAGAGTATCAAGACAATGCGGAACGCGTTTCGTCTTTAGCCACGATTTTTCCTGTCATTTTCTTTTTGATCGCAGCCTTAGTGAGTCTAACCACTATGACGCGGATGATCGATGAAAAACGCAGTGAGATCGGAACGTTGAAAGCACTAGGCTATCGTAACTGGGAAATTGGCCAGAAGTTCTTACTATATTCCTCTGCAGCAGGCATCACAGGTGCTGTATTGGGTCTAGCAGTAGGCTTTTCCTTTTTTCCAGCAATCATCATTCAAGCTTATGGACCGCTATACAATCTCACGGAGTATGACACCCCATGGTATTTGCGGCTTTCATTGATTGCTGTGGGAGTCAGCTTGCTTTGTACCATCGGTATCGCGCTACTGGTTTTACGTTTTGATTTAAGACAGTCATCGGCATCCTTGCTAAGACCAAAGGCGCCAAAAACAGGAAAACGAATTCTCTTAGAAAGAATCACTTTTTTATGGCGGCACTTAAGTTTTATTCAAAAAGTTACAATGCGAAACTTGTTTCGCTACAAGTCAAGAATGCTCATGACCATCTTAGGGATCGCCGGATGTACGTCCATGATCTTGACTGGATTTGGCTTAAGAGATTCCATCAGCAATATCATTCCTTTACAGTTTGAGAAGATCTGGTAATATCAGGCAGTGATCACCTTTGATGACGAGGACTCCCAGGCAATGAATGAAACAAAAGCTGCTGCAGAAGAAATCGACGGTTTTGACGAAGGATTGTTCTTGCATACCGAAAGCCTGACGTTGGCTCAACCGGGGGTGACGCAGCAAGAAGTGACCGTAACCGTGCCAGAAGATCCTGCGGCTCTATCGAGATTTGTCCACTTGAATGATCGGGTTTCAGGAGAAGCTTACGAACTAGGAAAAGATGGTGCGATCATCAATGAAAAACTTGCTAAGTTGTTTGGTTTATCAGTGGGGGACACCCTGACGTTAACGAATGAAAGCGGCGAAGAATTTCAACTAGAGGTAGCTGCCATTGCAGAAAACTACACGGGGCATTTTGCTTATTTGACACCTGAAATGTACGAAAAAGTTTTTCAGGAAACGCCTTCTTACAACAGTGAATTATTGAAATTCAATCAGCACTTAAGTAAAACGGAAGAAGAAGCGATCGCAGCTGACCTGATGGCACAAGACAATATCATCAATGTTTCCTTCCTTTCAGCTTCAGCAGATGCCTTGGATGACACGACAGCAACCTTGAACATCGTTATTTGGATCTTGATCTCGTCAGCAGGAGCATTAGCCTTTATCGTGTTGTATAACTTGAACAACATCAATATAGCGGAACGCATTCGAGAGTTGTCGACCATCAAAGTGTTAGGCTTTTATGATCGAGAAGTGACGATGTACGTCTTTCGAGAAAATATCTTTCTGACGATCTTCGGCATTGCATTTGGTTTATTATTAGGGGTGCTTCAGCATCAATTTGTCCTACAGACCATTGAAGTCGATATCGCTATGTTTTCACCGACAGTCGAACCAATGAGCTATGTGTATGCCGCTGGATTGACCTGCTTGTTTTCAGGCGTGGTAGGGATCGCGATGTATTTCAAGTTGAAACAGGTCAATATGATTGATGCCTTGAAAGCCAATGAGTAACAAAAACAGCCTTTTTTCAGAAGCATTCTGGAAAAAGGCTGTTTTTATTTGTCTTGTTTTTCTTGTTCAGAGATTTCCCCTTGGACTTCTTCTAGCATGGCTTTTAGTTCAAGTTCTTTTTGCCTTAGAACGACCAGATCTTCTTGGATCTCATCTTTTTTCTCTTCCTCAGGCGGTCGAATAACGAAATTGATCGACAAGGCTACTAAGGTGCCAATAAAAGTATCAAGTACACGGTCCAATGCAAAGATGATCGATTCCCCTTGAGGGACACTGGAAGTGATCAAAAGCATCGTTGCAATGGCAGAGATAATGCCAGAATTGTTATTGATGCCATCTGAAAAAACGATAACAAAGATGACCAGTGCGGGCAGGACAAACAATTCAATCAGAAAGTCATTTTGAAAATATTGCTTGGTTAAAAAATAAAAAATAGCTGTACCGCCACCGATCGTATTTCCTAACACCCGTGATTTCCCAAAAGAGATCGTTGTGGTCAGGTCTTGCCGCAATGAAAAGACAGCAGATAAGGCAGCAATCAAAGGCTGGCCGCGATCAAGGAAATGAAAGAGCAGGATACAAAGCATGACAGCGATGGCTGTTTTTATCGTTCGCATACCTAAGCGAAAACGCCCCAGTTTCATGGTAGAATGCCCCCTTTACTTAATCATACCCAAAGCGGTTGAGAAATTCTAGTCTTATTCCTCACAATTTAGTATACTCTTCAAAGGAGGTGACAAAAATGAAAATCGGATTGAGAACAGTCAAGACGGCAATTGCTGCGGGCTTGTCCATGTTTCTGGCACAGCAGATCGGTCTATTGTATGCACCAGCAGCAGGGATCATCGCAATTTTGAGTGTAGGGAATACAAAGAAAACCTCGCTCTTTACAGGGATCGGTCGTTTGGTCTCCTTGGCGATCGCGACGCTCTTAGCTTTTGTCAGCTTCCATCTTTTAGGCTTTGGTCCGCTGGGCTTTGTTCTTTTTCTCTTCCTATTTATTCCGACGGCAGTCTCTTTCAAATTAACCGATGGGATCGTGGTCAATTCGGTCTTGGTGACCCATTATATGATGGAACGTTCGTTTGCTTGGCCACTGATTGGAAATGCTTTTTTGTTGATGAGTATTGGCATCGGCTTTGCACTTTTATTTAACTTGTATATGCCAGACGGCGAACGGGCATTGAAAGAAAAACAGCAGTTGGTGGAAGAAACGTTTAAAAGTCTTTTAAAAGATATGTCGATCGCGTTAACAGAAAAAGAAAAAGCGACGCTTCCCCATGTCTGTCAAGCACTGTTAGGAGAGATCAAACAGGGCAAGCAGCAAGCGATGGTTCATAGCGAAAATCAATGGCGAGGAGAAGGCTCCTATTATGAAGAGTACTTTACTATGCGGCAAAGCCAAGCCCGCTTACTCTTGGAAATGGTTGATCTTTTACAATTATTTTGGGTAGAAGAAGCCTATACAAATGCGTTTCAAGAGCTACTATCCTTTACCGCTGAGTCCTTTCATGAAAACAACAATGGCAAAGAAATCTTGGCAAAAATCGCTGCGCTTTATGAAGATTATCGACAAAAGCCATTGCCCCAAACAAGAGCAGAATTTGAAAATCGCGCTCAGTTGTTTCAGTTTCTGCAAACTTTTAAAAGTTTTATTGAAATCAAAGCCGACTTTTCTGAACAGATTGAAACTATGGAACGTTAAAAAAGACTCCCGCAAAGGAGTCTTTTCATTTTTACTGCTGTTCCCAAAAAGCTTGCATTTGATCCAAAACATCAATGACATCGGTGGTCAAGTGGATCGATCCTTTGATTTCGCCGTCGATGGCTTTGATCATATTCGCAATTTCATAATTAAGGGCTTGACTGCTGTCGCCCGCTTCAATCACTTCATTTGTTCCATCGCGGAAATGAATCACGGCTTTGTCCGCACGAGGGTATTCATCTACGGTAATGTATCCTTCTTCGAAAGCGACGATACCGGTTTTAGGCATTTTCGCTTGGAAAGTCAGCGTGACACTAGCCATTTCATCGGCTGGATTTTGTAGGATCGTGACTGATTGTTCATCCACCCCTGTAGAGAAGGGTTTCATGCTGCTAAACGTCACTTCTGGTGTATCCGTCATGAAAAAGCGGGCAAATGAAACAGCATACGTACCAATATCCAACAAAGCACCGCCGCCTAAATCTGGATTAAAGAAACGATTGCTTGGGTCTGGATCTTTGTAGCTGCCAAATGGCGCTTGGATCATTTTTAATTTTCCTAAGCGTCCGGCATCGATCTCTTCTTTCAACCGGGCGTAAACCGGCATATTGAAAATCGTCATTGCTTCTTCTAAGATTAGATTTTTTTCTTTGGCTAAGGCTAGTTCTTCCGCCAGCTCATCGGCACTGGTGGTGATGGCTTTTTCGCAGAGGACATGTTTTCCTGCCATTAGAGCTTTCATAATAAATTCATGATGAAGATCATTAGGTACAGCAATATAAACAATGTCGATCTGTGGATCTTCCAACATAGCATCTGTGCTTTCATAAGCATGGGGAATAGCATATTTTTCGGCAAAGGCTTGGACTTTAGCGAGACTGCGGGCACTGACCCCATACAGTTCACTTGCTTCATTAGAAAAGCCAGCAGCAAATTGCGTTGCGATATCTCCAAGGCCAATCATTCCCCAACGGTATTTTTTCATCATTGATCATCTCCTTCGTATTTAGTATAACAAAAGAAATCAATTCTTTAAAATAATCAAAAACAATCGCAAAAAGTTTCCATTATGACAGACTTTCAGTAAAATATAGAAGAGGAGGGATAACATATGCATAATGTATCAATTGCCATTATTTTAAATACGATCATTGAGCAATACACATCAGAAAAACAGTTTTATGAAACGCATTTAGGTATTACTGAGGAACAGTGGGAAGCATGGAAAAACGGCGCAATGAGTCTGTCACCTGCTGAAAATCAGAAAGTGAAGCTCTTGTTTTCGGATTATGAATGGATGCTGATCCAAAAAATCATTCGACAGACTGTGATTTATCCAGAAAAACGCAATCAAGCGGTCGTCGAGTTCAAAAAAATGAAGACGCAAATCGCCAGAACGTGGTTAGCTAGTGATTTAGCGAAAGTCGAATTGTTAACAGAATCTGAAGAAACAGCCCAATACCTTGATTTGAGAGTCAGTATTACGTATGATGAATGGGGTTATGATGATATATTAAACTTCCGTTTGCCGGCTATTGTTCAACAGCAAATTCGCAATGAAAAAATCGAACTGTTAGAGTGGGTCAAAGAGAATTTGGAAGAAACTTATAATTAAAGGTAGGGGTTTTTTGAAAAAGTATTATGGAATGGCTGCGGCGGCGGGCTTCTTGTTCTTGGTTCTTTTAACCATTCAAGTGAACCGGGTGACCGCAGTCACCCCAACTAAGAATGGAAACATCGCTCGTTCTATCGATCAAACGGTGACGAGCGCAACAACAGAATCCAGCAGTCAAGCTTCTATGGGAAGCGCAGAAGATGCCCAAGAGCAGGCAGCTGTTAGTGATGAAGTGAACGAAGAGAATTTCCCAACCGTTTCATTGGATGATTGGTCATTGGTTTTGGTAGGACCAAGCAATAAAATCGAAAAGGAAATTGCCCAAAAAGATTTGGGGAAGTTGTCGAATGGCTATCTCGTCGATCAACGCATCGTATCAGCATATGAAAAGCTGGCAGACGCTGCAAAATCTGCAGGACATCCTTTGGCGATGGTCTCTGCCTACCGTTCAGTAGCGTATCAAGAGGAGATATTCAATGCCAATGTCAACACCCTAATGAGTCAAGGTCATACAAAAGAAGAAGCAATTCGTATCACGAAACTGACCTTTACTGAACCGGGGTATAGCGAACACCATACTGGGCTTGCTGTTGATGTTGTCGATCAGGACTGGTATCAAAATCATACAGGCGAACTGCTCAATGAGGGGTTCGGTGATACTGATGGGGGAAAATGGTTACAAGCTCATGCAAGGGAGTATGGGTTTATCATCCGTTATCCGAAAGGAAAACATGATATAACCCAAATCGATTATGAGCCATGGCATCTAAGATATGTAGGAGTCGAAGTGGCGACATACATTGAGGAACATGCGTTGACCTTTGAAGAGTTTCTCGAAGAAGCAAAAGAACACATCGCTAAAAAAGAAGCAGAACTGTCATACTATGAATTGGAAAATCCTTTGGAAGAAAACTGGATCTATGAGGATTCTCTTGCTAAAAGCCAGAAAAGTAGTGATCGTCCACAAGATGAGTTGTTGATGAATGGAGGCAATTTATTCGCCAAGAATGCGTTTAGTCAGACAAAGGAAGTGAAAAAATGAGTGCAAGACGAAAAAAACAGAAGACCCGCTTCCCGCTAGTTTTTCTAGGGCTATTCTTAATTGGGATTGCCTTTATTTTTTCCTTGAATAGTTTGGCAGACCCCCTTCCAAAAGAGGAAGAAACAAACACGGAAGCCATCTCCCATGAAGAATTTATTGATCGCATCGCTCCTTACGCACAAGAACTGCAAAAGGGCTACGGGATTTTACCAAGTATCATTATTGGACAGGCAATCCTTGAATCAGATTGGGGTCAAAGTTCTCTAGCCAGTGAATACAATAATTTATTTGGCATCAAGTCGTTTGGCCATTCAAAAAAGGTGACATTAGATACCCAAGAGTTTTATAATGGAGAATGGGTCACGATTCAAGGAGATTTTCGTGTCTATGATACTTGGGAAGAATCAATGGATGATCATACGATGTTGTTTGTAAATGGTGTGGATTGGAATCCTGCACTTTATGTAAATGTCTTGACAGCAAACGACTACCGCAGTGCCGCACAAGCATTACAAGATGCAGGGTATGCAACGGATCCAGATTATGCCAGCAAAATCATTCAAGTCATTGAAACCTACCAATTGAATCGATTTGATCAATAAGAAAAGAGAGTTGGCTGCTTATGGAAGAAAAATATATGCCAAAAATCACCACTGATTTACGCAAAGATATCGTGAAAGTGCCTAAAGTTATTCGAGAGGCTAGCGGTATTCAAATATTTGGCAAACAAATCCGCTCCATTATTTTCACTACGGATATTGCGATCATCCGTAATACAAATGCGGATGCTGTGATTGCGGTCTATCCCTTTACACCACACCCAGCAATTACGAAAGCAATCATCGAAGCAGCAGATATTCCAGTGTTTTCTGGTGTCGGTGGCGGCTTGACCCAAGGATTTCGCTCGTCTTATATGAGCATGTTTGCTGAAGCCCAAGGATCGATCGGGGTCGTTTTAAACGGACCGACGCCACTGAAAACTGTGGAGCAAGTCTGTAAAGTTGTAGATATTCCCGTTATCAGTACCGTAACGAGTAAGTATACCGAAATTGATGCCAAGCTTGAAGCTGGTGTGAAAGTCATCAATATCAGTGCTGGCAAGGACACAGCAGATACCGTGGCTTTTTTCCGTAAAAAATATCCGAAGCTGCCGATCATCGCAACCGGTGGACCAACCGATGAAAGCATCTTAGAAACGATTGAAGCAGGCGCTAATGCCATCACCTACACGCCGCCGTCCAATGGGGAGCTTTTCAGTAAAAAGATGGAGCACTATCGCGATATGGAGAAGCCAGAGTAGGAAATGATCCACAAATGAGAATATTTTTATTTATAAAGGGCATTCCATGCTTGTGTTTTTAATCAAAGACAGGCATAATCGAATCTATCATTTAAAAATTACTTGTATATCGTCGAAATATGGTCGACAGTCTCTACCCGATACCGTAAATATCGGACTATAAGTAAAAATTGTGCCTGTTAGACACTTTTTTTGCTTTGGCAAAAAGAGTGTCTTTTTTTTCAGGATGGAATAGAAAGGAACGAGGAGAGCTAGGATGGAAAAATTAGTTGAGCGTATCAAAACACACGGAAATGTGCTGGGCGAAGGGGTTCTTAAAGTGGACCAATTTTTGACCCACCAAGTGGATTATGAGTTGATGAAAGAAATCGGTACAGTCTTTGCGCAACGGTTTCAAGGAAGTGGCATCACAAAAGTAGTGACCATCGAAGCTTCAGGGATCGCACCAGCACTCTATACTGCAGAACAGTTACAAGTACCAATGATCTTTGCCCGTAAAGCAAAGAGTCTGACGATGGATGAAGAGCTACTGACTGCATCTGTCTATTCCTTTACCAAGCAAGTGACCAGCCAAGTGTCGATTTCAAAGAAATTCTTATCTTCAGATGATACGGTCTTGATTATTGATGATTTTTTAGCAAACGGACAAGCAGCAAAAGGGTTGATCGAACTGTGTCAACAAGCAGGAGCCAACGTCGTCGGTATCGGTATCGTGATTGAAAAATCATTCCAAAGTGGTCGACAATTACTTGAAGAAATGGGGATTCCTGTTGTTTCACTAGCACGGATCGCCTCATTGTCTGAGGGACAAGTCAGCTTTTTAGAAGGAGATGCCTAATGAAAGAAACGAATAGCCGTTCAGCAGTTTTAGGCTTGCAGCATTTGCTAGCGATGTATGCAGGAGCTGTTGCCGTTCCTTTGTTGATTGGAACAGGTCTGGGCTTCAATGAAGCACAAATGACGTATTTGATCTCGATCGATATTTTCATGTGCGGAATCGCTACGCTTTTGCAACTAGTCGTTACCCGCTTTTTCGGGATCGGCCTACCAGTCGTTTTAGGCTGTGCCATCCAAGCTGTCTCCCCATTGATTTTGATCGGTACTAAATCGGGGATCAGTGCGATTTACGGAGCGATCATTGCCGCTGGGATTTTCATTGTTCTGATCGCTGGCATTTTTTCGAAAATCAAAGTCTTGTTTCCCCCATTGGTGACGGGAACGGTGATTACTGTCATTGGCTTGACCTTGATTCCAGTTGCCATCACTAAAATCGGTGGAGGGGATGCCGCAGCTGCTAACTTTGGTGATCCCACGAATTTATTGTTAGGTTTTGTGACGATTGCCTTGATCATTGGCGTGCAGGTGTTTGGCAAAGGCTTTATTCGCTCGATTGCCGTTTTGATCGGTTTGATCGGTGGGACTATTCTAGCAGCGCTCTTAGGATTGGTGGATCTTTCTGCCATTGCCCATGCGCCTGTCTTTCATTTGCCTCAGCCTTTTTATTTCGGTTTACCAACCTTTGATCTGTGGTCGATCGTCTTGATGATCATTATTTCTATCGTTAGCTTGGTAGAATCAACCGGCGTTTATTTTGCATTGGGAGACATCACTGAGAGACCGATCACAGGCAATGACTTAAAGCGCGGCTATCGTGCGGAAGGCTTGGCAGTGATTCTTGGTGGGATTTTCAATACGTTTCCTTATACTGGGTTTTCACAAAACGTAGGGTTGGTTCAACTTTCAGGTATTAAGACGCGACGCCCGATTTTCTTTTCAGCTATCTTTTTGATCGTATTAGGGTTATTTCCAAAAGTCGGTGCCATTGCGCAAATTATTCCAGAAGCAGTACTGGGGGGCGGTATGTTAGTGATGTTTGGCATGGTCGCTGTCCAAGGGATGCGAATGCTGAGCAAAGTTGATTTTATGAATGACAAGAACTTGTTAGTGATTGCAGTATCGATCGGTTTTGGTTTAGGGTTCAATATGATGCCCACCTTATTCAGTCAAATGCCTGAAACTGTTCAAATGTTTACAGGCAATGGGATCGTCATGAGTAGTTTGACTGCCATTGTTTTGAATCTGTTCTTCAATGGATTGCCGAAAGAAACAGACGAAGTGACGGAATTGAGCTTGCAACAGTAAGTTGATTTGATCCAGACGAGGATTCGTCTGGATTTTTTGCATTGTTCCTTTATTTTTCTTATTATCGGTTATCTGACTTGATGAATACGGATCATTGAGAAAAAAACGAACAATGGGAAGTAAATTTCGTTGATAGTTCGAAAATATTTTGACAATGCACGGGCTACTCGTTACTATTTAGAGGTGAAAGTGATTGTTAGCAGAGCCGTGTGGCTTCGGGATATCTCAGACGCAGCGACAAAAGGTTGCTAACAAAAGGATTTTCGTAAAAATACTTCTGAGGTTTATTCAGAAGAAACTAGTAAAAAATCGTTGGAGGGAAAATCGAATGAAACCAGCAGTTGCAGTGATTATGGGGAGCCAATCAGATTGGGAAACAATGAAGGAGTGCTGCTTGATTTTAGATGAGTTAGCGATACCTTATCAGAAAAAAGTCGTTTCGGCACATCGTACACCAGATTTGATGTTCGAATTTGCAGAAACAGCCCGTGCAGAAGGAATCAAAGTCATTGTTGCAGGAGCAGGGGGAGCAGCCCATTTGCCGGGAATGGTGGCAGCTAAAACAACATTGCCGGTCATTGGTGTTCCCGTGCAATCCCGCGCATTAAACGGTTTGGATTCCCTTTTATCGATCGTGCAAATGCCAGGTGGTGTACCAGTAGCAACAACGGCGATCGGAAAAGCTGGCGCAACTAACGCAGGACTACTTGCAGCCCAGATGCTTTCCATGTATGATTTAGAGATAGCGGAGAAATTAGACGCACGAAGAAATACATTAAAAGAAATCGTATTGGAAAGTAGTGATCAACTTGATTAAACCTTTAATGCCCAACGCAACGATTGGAATCGTTGGCGGAGGACAGCTAGGTCGTATGATGGCAATGAGTGCCAAAGAAATGGGCTTTCGGGTTGGCGTTTTAGACCCTACTGCCAATTGTCCAACAGCCCAAGTCGCTGATTGGCATATTGTTGCTGCTTATGATGATGTGTTTGCTTTAGAAGAAATGGCTCGACGTGCCGATGTAATCACCTATGAATTCGAAAATGTCAGCGTTGAAGCATTGAACTCTATTTTGCCTTATTCCCATATCCCTCAAGGCACCGATCTGTTAGCAATCACCCAAGATCGTTTATTAGAGAAGTCCTTTTTAGAGGCAAACAATATCGTGATTGCACCTTATGCCACCATCATCAGCCCGACAGACATCCAAGATGCCATCGACAGCATTGGTTACCCTTGTGTATTAAAAACCACCAGAGGCGGCTATGACGGAAAAGGACAGCACGTGCTTTACAGTACGGCTGATTTGGCGCCTTCCATGAATTTGCTTCGCGAAGGAACTTGCGAATTAGAAGCATGGATTCCTTTTGAAAAAGAATTGTCGATTTTAGTTGCTGGTAATGGAGAAACTTTTACCACTTTCCCAGTGGTAGAAAACATCCATCGCAACAATATTTTGCATCAAACGATCGCTCCTGCGCACATTGATCCAGAAGTCGCGGAAGAAGCCAAACGGATCGCTCATATTATTGCGAAGGCATTGGATCTGCAAGGCGTTTTAGCCATCGAGATGTTCCTGACCAAAAGCGGCGGCTTGTATGTCAATGAATTGGCGCCACGTCCGCATAATTCGGGTCACTATTCGATCGAAGCTTGCTCCATGAGTCAGTTTGACGCTCATATCCGCGGCATCTGTGGCTGGCCGTTGCCGGAAGTTTCTTTGCTTTCACCTGCAGTCATGGTCAATGTCTTAGGCGATGAATTGACAGAAACCTATGAGTTGATTGCCACAAAACCTTCTTGGCAATTTCATTACTATGGCAAAGAAGAAGCAAAAACCGGTCGCAAAATGGGACATATCACTATTTTGACGGAAGACATTGCAGAAACCACTGAAGAAATCTATCAAACCAATATTTGGGATTAAAGGAGATAAAAACATGTTAGAGCGTTATACAAGACCAGAAATGGGTGCTATTTGGACCGATCAAAATCGCTACCAAGCGTGGCTAGAAGTCGAGATTTTAGCTGACGAAGCTTGGGCGGAATTAGGAGAGATACCGAAAGAGGATGTTGCATTGATTCGTGAAAAAGCATCCTTTGATATCGACCGTATCTTAGAGATCGAAGCGCAAACGCGACATGATGTGGTTGCTTTTACCCGAGCAGTCTCTGAATCTTTGGGTGATGAAAGTAAATGGGTCCACTACGGCTTGACGTCGACGGATGTTGTTGATACGGCGTATGGCTACTTGATGAAACAAGCCAACGATTTGATTCGGGAAGATTTGAACCGTTTCGTGACGATCATTGGTGAGAAAGCCAAAGAATACAAGCATACCGTGATGATGGGACGTACCCATGGCGTTCATGCGGAACCAACGACCTTCGGCTTGAAATTAGCCTTGTGGTATTCAGAAATGAAACGCAATGTCGAACGTTTTGAGCGGGCTGCAAAAGGGGTCGAAGCGGGCAAGATCAGTGGTGCCGTTGGAACCTTTGCAAATATCCCTCCGTTTGTCGAAGAGTATGTCTGTGAAAAACTAGGGATTCGTGCGCAAGATATTTCCACGCAAGTATTGCCTCGTGACCTACATGCAGAATATTTCTCAGCAATGGCATTGATCGCAACCAGCATTGAGAAATTTGCCACCGAGATCCGTGGACTACAAAAATCAGAAACGCGGGAAGTCGAAGAATTCTTCGCCAAAGGACAAAAAGGTTCTTCTGCTATGCCCCATAAGCGTAATCCAATCGGTTCTGAAAATATGGCAGGACTTGCAAGAGTCGTTCGCGGTCATATGGTGACGGCTTATGAAAATGTCTCCCTTTGGCATGAACGGGATATCTCACATTCATCGGCAGAACGGATCATTATTCCGGATACGACGATTTTGATCGATTACATGCTGAATCGCTTTGGTAATATCGTCAAAAATCTGACCGTTTTCCCAGAGAATATGAAGCGCAATATGAATGCGACCTTTGGATTGATCTACAGCCAACGAGTGATGTTGAAATTGATCGATCACGGAATGACAAGAGAGCAAGCCTATGACTTGGTTCAGCCAAAAACAGCGCAAGCTTGGGATGAGCAAACGGATTTCCGTCCATTGTTAGAAGCTGATCCAGCGATCACGGATATTTTGACCAAAGCCGATTTGGACGATGCCTTTGATTACAACCATCATTTAAAACAAGTTGACACGATTTTTGAACGTGTCGGTTTAGCCGAATAAAAAAAGCTGCAACCTTGAGACATCCGTCTTAAGGTTGCGGCTTTTTTAATAATGTTCAGCTAAGTAGGTCAATAGATCAGGGGCTAAACCAGTTGCTGATTGGTTATCCTGGCGATCTTCTAACATGGAAACCATTAGAAATCCTTGATCTTGCGAATCGAAGGCGAATAAGAAGCTGTTTTCTTGGCCTTTTTCATCTTGCTTTTCTTTGATTTCAGCAGTTCCTGTTTTGGCAGCTAGTGGAATGTTCAGCGCTGCCAAAGAGTGTGCCGTTCCGTTGACATCTGAGACAACCGCCGTCAAATCTTGATTGATTTGCTCAATCGTCTCTGCTTTAAAGACTTCTTTGTCCTTTTGTTCTGTCTCTTTCAATAAACGAGGATAAACCAGTTTTCCTTGATTGGCAAAGACCGAATAAGCAGCAGCTTGCTGAATGGGATTCAGTAACAGTTCTCCTTGTCCATAGCCGGTATCTGCCAGTAAAATCTCTGAGTTGAAGGAGTCTTCATTGGAAATTTGAGCAGGATTCATCGCAATCGGTAAATCCAACGTTTCACCAAAAATCAATTTCGACAAACCGTTACGAAAAGCATCTTCACCCATAGCTAAGGTTTGTTGTGCCATATAGATGTTATCAGAGTAAACCAGTGCATCTTTTAGATTGACAGAAGCTACGTCGCTGACTCTGGTGACAAAGTAGTCCCCCCACGAGCTGTCTTTTTGCCACTTCAATCCATCGATCGCAATACTTTGGGTAGGGTCGATCGTACCATTTTCTAAGCCAATCGCTGCCGTGATGGTCTTAAAGGTCGAACCTGGTGCATAGGCAGTAGCAAAGCGGCTGATGAAAGGCAAGTCTTCGTTTTGTTCATACGCATCGTAGTCTTCTTGGGAGATCCCTTGGGTCATTTTATTGGGATCATAACTCGGTGAGCTGGCTAACACCAGCAGATCACCGGTTTTTGGTTCTGTGACGACCGTGGACCCCGCCTGATTTTGTAAGGCATCAAAAGCTGTCTTTTGGGCTTGTGCGTCAATGGTCAGTTGGATATCTTTACCATCTGCGCGTTCTTTTTCTAAAAGAACCGATTTTTCAGCACCGTCTTCATCTGTGATGGCGATTTTTCCGCCATTTTCGCCCCGCAACTCTTTGTCAAAGGCAGCTTCCAGACCACTACGACCAATTTGTCCGTTGCTTGCTAGCGTTTCATCCTTTTCGATATCTTCTGCAGTCACGTTCCCTAGATAACCAATCAACTGGTCAGCGGCTTCTCCAAGAGGATAAGTCCGTCCCGTCGTTTCTTTTAAACTTGTTCCAGTTGGCATTTCATCGGTTGGTTCGATAATCTTTAAGGGAACGAACAACTCATCTTGGACCCACGATTGCGCCAATGCTTGATCGATCGCATCTTCTGTTAGGTCAAAACGCTCCGCGATTGCTTTGATATTGGCGGTTTTTTCGTCTCCCGTACCCAGCTGCCCCGGAATGACGCCTAGTTGATAGAGCGTGCCATTTTCTGCTAGCGGTTCATTATTTCGGTCGAGGATTTCTCCACGTGTGGCATTATCTACCGAGATACTGATTTTGTCTTGTCCTTCCATTCCCGGAAAAATCAATTGAGGCGACCAATCGATCTTGGCTTGGTCATCAGTCAGAGTAATCGTGCCACTATAAGACAGCTCTGTTAATTCACCTAACGAGGTGGTTAAGGAACCGTTGTATTGGAAATTGAATTGATCGGAATCCTTATCATCGGGCGTTACCTCAATTCCTGAAGCTTTAAATGATTCGGCACCGATACCAGTGAAAATCGCTTCGTATTTTGCTGAGACTTCGTCTGCGGTAAAGCCGTTTGATTCCAAACTTTCTTCGGTCAGTAAAGCAGATAGATCGCTGTACTTCTGATCAGATATAGCATCGATAAAGGAATTGAGGACTTTTTTTGCTGCTGCTTCTTCTTGTCGATTTTGATAGACTGTATAGCCATAATAACCGCCACCAAGTACTAATAAGGCGGCAGGGAGTGCCAGCCAGACGAAACGCTTAGGTTTTTTCGCTGGTTTTTCGTTGCGAGAGCGCCGGTTTTCTGACATATTATTGTTCCTCCTTTAGTGCCGACAAACGGGCGTGATAAAGCGGCAACAGCGTTTGATAAACTGCTAAAATATCCGCCATCTCAACGTCTTCGATCATTTCTTTTGGAAAGATCTTACCAATCTGAAGTTCACTTTTTTTGACTTTCTGTAATCGTTCTAAGTAGGTTGGCCACATAGCGATAGGGAAGTGATCGTATTTGGTATGATCAGGAGATAGCGTAAAGTCTGCTGGCAATTGATCAAATAATTCTTTTTGAGCCAGCCAAGATTCCGCGATCGTTGCTTGATTTTTCGGTTGATCGATCACACTGAGCCAAACAAAAACATACGCTTGATTGATCCCAATTTGAAAGTGGGCGTCCATTTTATAACCACGCTTGTTAGGGCCGATCCCCGCCCACGTTTCGGCAGGAGGGTAGACGGTTCTACGCCGATGCTGAGCAATATGCAAATAAAAAGGTTCGTGACAACTTTCTTCAAATAATGGGATCGCTGCCTCGCCGATGGTTTGGAAAATCGGCTGGATCTCTGAACGGATTTTTTCCATTCTTTCTTCTAATGTTTCTAAAGCAAAAACATCAAATGACTGTTTTGTAAATAGCATAATCGTGTCCTTTCTTTTGTCTGAAAACAGTATAACAAAAAAAGCCCGTAAAATTTCGGGCTTTTGTTTTTTTTATCTTTTTTTTATTTAGTGATCACTAGCTAATTCGCAGCGGGACTTAAGTTAAAGGTAGGGGCAAGGCTTTGTTCCTTCAAAAGATGCAGAAGATCATCCAAGAAAGAAAAATCCATTTCTTCTAAGTTAAAATAAATACGGAAAGAATACGTATGTTTAAATAAGCTTTGACGATGAATCTGGTGAATGATCAATTCGTCATTGCGGCCATTTTGAAATTGTAAGACTCTTTTTTGTTCTTCCGCATAGTGAGGACGTGCCCCTTTTTTGAAGGGACTGAATACATAGAAACTTGTTTGTTGGTTGATGGAAAGGATTTGCTGCACGGCCAATAATTCGTTATGGAGCTGTTGTTTTTCTTTGTCTGATAAATGAGCTAAAAAAAGTTCAGCACGATTCTTTAGCGACCACATATAGTACTCCTCCTTGAATGTAGCTACAATACGACCTAAATATAGCATGAAAAAAGATTGTTGTAAACGCTTTATAAAATCCTTCGCCAGTCAAACGGGAGAGGTAAACTTGTTTGACGGGATAAAAAACGAACATTCGTGTTTATTAATGTGTAAATGTACAGATAATCGTTGACCCGCTTTTTCAGCGTTGTTAGAATAATAAGCAAATAAAGATGTGTGTCATCGCTATGTGAAAAATAATACTTAACTGAGGTGGAATATGGAATCAGAAGTGCTTCTTTATGAAGGAAAAGCCAAGAAATTGTTTAAAACCAACGAAGAAGATGTGTTGAGAGTCCTTTATCTGGACCAAGCAACTGCGCTGAACGGTTTAAAGAAAGATGCCGTTGTAGGAAAGGGTGCCTTGAACAATCAGATCACTGCGCATCTTTTTCAGCGCTTAGCGGATAAAAATGTCCCAAGTCACTTTCTTCAATTAGTGTCTAAACACGAACAATTAATTCGAGCTGTCACCATGATTCCTTTAGAAGTCGTTGTTCGCAATACGGCTGCTGGTAGTTTTTCAAAGCGCTTGGGCATCGAAGAAGGAACCAAACTGCCAAAGCCGATCGTGGAGTTTTACTACAAAGAGGATCGCTTAGATGATCCGTTTATCAATGATGATCATGTGTTCTATCTGGGTCTTGCCACAAAAGAGGAACTGGACCAGATCAAAAAACTGGCGATACAAGTCAACGCTGCGTTACTGGAAATCTTTGCAAGTATCAACATTCGATTGATCGATTTTAAAATCGAGATCGGCAAAACCAAGAAGGGCGAGTTGCTCCTGGCTGATGAGATTTCACCAGATACTTGCCGCTTATGGGATATGGGTACAAATGAACATCTTGATAAAGATGTCTATCGTCGTGATTTAGGGGATATCGTTCCTGTTTATGAAGAAGTTTTAAATCGTTTAGAAAAGGAGAATTCAACATGTATTTAGTCAAAGTTTACGTCACTTATAAGGAATCTGTTTTGGACCCTCAAGGAGAAGCCGTTAAAGGAGCTGTTCATCGCTTAGGGTATCAAGATGTCAGTGATATTCGCATCGGGAAATACTTTGAAATCAAAGTGACACCTGCCAACAATCAAACACAAGCAGCAGTAGCAGAGGAGATTGAAGCGATCTGTGACAAACTTTTAGCAAACGTCAATATGGAAACCTACCGTTATGAAATGGTTCAAATGGAGGAAGCAGCCCTATGAAATTTGCAGTGATCGTCTTTCCTGGATCAAATTGTGATGTTGATTTGATGTGGGCAATCAAAGATATTATGGGTGCAGAAGCAGAATATGTGCGCCATGATGCAGAAAGCTTAGCCGGTTTTGACGGTGTTTTGCTCCCAGGAGGATTTTCCTATGGTGACTATTTGAGATGCGGTGCAATCGCTCGTTTTTCAGCGATCATGTCAGAAGTCATTCGTTTAGCAAATGAAGGCAAACCTGTCTTTGGTACCTGCAATGGGTTCCAAATTTTAACGGAAGCGGGCTTGTTACCGGGAGTTTTACAAAGAAATGAATCATTGCATTTTATTTGCAAGCCGGTCCGTCTACAAGTGAATAATCAAACAGCTTTTACTTCTGAATATGAAACGGATCAAGTCATTACGCTTCCTGTCGCTCATGGTGAGGGCAATTATTATTGTGATGAAACGACTTATCAGGAATTGGTTGCCAACAATCAAATCGTTTTCCGTTATGAAGATAACGTCAACGGTAGTCTACACAATATCGCTGGTATCTGCAACAAAGCAGGCAATGTTCTAGGCATGATGCCTCATCCAGAACGAGCGATGGAAAGTTTATTAGGCTCAGAAGATGGCAAGAAGTTTTTTGCTTCATTATTGAAAAATTTTGGGAAGGTGCCGGTAAATGGATAAAATGATCGTAAAAGAACCTACACCACAAGAAATCAAAGACACGAAATTATACGAGCAATGGGGATTGACCCAAGAAGAATATCGGATGATCTCAGAAGATATTTTGGGGCGTTTACCAAACTATACCGAAACTGGACTGTTTTCAGTGATGTGGAGTGAACATTGTTCTTACAAAAATTCCAAACCTGTTTTGCGGAAATTCCCGACAGAAGGGTCGCAAGTGCTGCAAGGACCAGGAGAAGGTGCGGGTATCGTGGATATCGGCGATGATCTAGCCGTCGTTTTCAAAGCGGAAAGCCATAATCATCCTTCTGCGGTGGAACCTTATGAAGGAGCAGCAACTGGTGTTGGTGGGATCATCCGCGACATCTTCAGTATGGGAGCAAGACCGATTGCTGTTTTAGACTCCTTACGATTTGGTGAGTTAGACAATCCAAGAACGAAATATCTTTTGGAAGAAGTCGTTGCTGGGATCAGTGGCTATGGCAACTGTATCGGGATTCCGACCGTCGGTGGTGAAGTGGCATTTGATCCTTGTTATGAAGGCAATCCATTAGTCAATGCCATGTGTGTAGGGATCATTGCCCACAAGGATATTCAAAAAGGGCAAGCCAAAGGTGTTGGGAACACCATCATGTATGTCGGCGCAAAAACAGGACGCGACGGGATACATGGGGCGACTTTTGCATCGGGAGAATTTGTCGAAGGAGAAGAACAACAACGTTCCGCCGTACAAGTCGGTGATCCTTTTATGGAAAAACTCTTGTTGGAAGCTTGTTTGGAATTGATCGTGGATCATTCGGACATTTTAGTCGGGATTCAAGATATGGGCGCTGCTGGATTGGTTTCTTCTAGTGCCGAGATGGCATCAAAAGCTGGATCAGGTTTGCGCTTAACGTTAGATGATGTCCCACAGCGAGAAACCAATATGACGCCTTATGAAATGATGTTGTCAGAATCCCAAGAGCGGATGCTGATCTGTGTCAAAAAAGGGCATGAAGCTGAAGTGGAAGCCCTCTTTAAGAAATACGATCTAGAAGCAGTCGTGATTGGTGAAGTGACGGATGATGGCAACTATCGTTTGTTCCATCATGGACAGGAAGTCGCTAATTTACCAGTGGATGCTTTAGCTGAAGATGCACCGACTTACTACAAAGAGATGGCAGAACCAGCACGGATCAAAGTGTTTAAGGAAACACCGGACTTTGTTCCAGTGATTCATTCAGCAACGTCTGTATTTGCGGATCTACTGCAGCAGCCGACGATCGCTTCGAAACGCTCGATTTTTGAAACCTACGATTCGCAAGTTCGTACCAATACCGTGGTAGGCCCCGGCAGTGATGCCGCTGTTTTACGAATCAAGGGAACCAATAAAGCCTTGGCGATGACGACTGACTGTAATGCTCGTTACCTCTACTTAGATCCAGAAGTCGGCGGACAGATCGCAGTTGCAGAAGCAGCTCGAAATATCGTCGCTTCCGGTGGGCGTCCATTGGCGATCACTGACTGCCTTAACTTCGGCTCGCCAGATAAACCAGAAGGATTCTGGGAGTTATCTACGGCTGCTGACGGGATCTCAGAAGCTTGTCGTGTGTTAGAGACGCCAGTCATTTCTGGAAACGTCTCGTTATACAACGAAACAGACGGACAATCGGTCTATCCAACGCCTGTTATTGGGATGGTCGGATTGATTGAAGAGCTGGCGCATATCACGACGCAGCATTTCCAAGCAGCAGGGGATGTAATCTATGTCCTAGGGGAAACCCATGCTGATTTCAATGGGTCTGAATTGCAAAAACTGCAGACAGGAAAAATCGCTGGGCGTTTAATGTCCTTTGATCTTGAAACAGAAAAAACGAACCAACATTTGGTTACCGCAGCGATCCAAGCAGGTCTTGTTCAAAGTGCCCATGACTGTGCCGAAGGTGGTTTAGCGATCGCTTTAGCCGAATCCGCCTTTGACAAGGGCTTTGGTCTAAATGTGACCGTATCATTGCCAGCAGCACAATTGTTTTCAGAAACCCAATCCCGTTTTGTGCTTTCAGTCGCACCTGATAAGCAAGCGGCTTTTGAAGCACTGGTAGGCGCTGCGGCAACAGCGATCGGCGAAGTGACTGCTGATGGCCAGATTCGCATGCAGGCACAAGATGATGCGATCGAGATGCCCCTTGCTGAGGCGAAATTGAAATGGGAGGAAGCCATTCCATGTTTAATGAAGTAAAGAGCCTCAACGAGGAATGTGGGGTTTTTGGTGTTTGGGGTCATCCAGATGCCGCTCGTGTCACCTACTTCGGACTACACAGTTTGCAACATCGCGGCCAAGAAGGTGCAGGGATCGTCACGAATGATGCCGGGAAACTCAATGGCCACCGTGATTTAGGGTTACTAGCGGAAGTGTTTTCGGATGAACGTGTCCTCCAGCGTCTGACAGGAGATGCTGCCATTGGTCATGTTCGCTACGCAACTGCTGGTAATGGTAGCGTTGATAATATTCAACCATTTTTATTCAAATTTTTTGATCAGCAGATTGGCTTAGCTCATAACGGCAACTTGACGAATGCGAAAAGTCTACGGAAATCCTTAGAAAAGGCTGGTGCGATTTTCCACTCGAATTCCGATACAGAGATTCTCATGCACTTGATCCGCCGCAGTGAAGAACCGCTTTTTATGGATCGGGTCAAGGAGGCATTGAATCAAGTTAAAGGTGGATTTGCGTACCTTTTACTGACCGAAAATGCCATGATCGCAGCACTAGACCCCAATGGCTTTCGGCCATTGTCAATCGGGAAAATGGTCAATGGTGCCTATGTGGTAGCTTCAGAAACCTGTGCGTTGGAAGTCATCGGTGCGGAATTTATTCGTGATGTCCGACCGGGCGAAGTCGTGATCATTGATGATGCAGGCATTCAAATCGAGCAGTATACCCAAGAAGTACAGCCGGCGATTTGCTCGATGGAGTTTATTTATTTTGCCCGTCCTGATTCCAACATCGCTGGCGTCAATGTCCATCGTGCCCGTAAAAATATGGGCCGTCGCTTAGCACAAGAGGCGCCGATCGAAGCGGATATGGTCATTGGTGTACCGAATTCATCCTTATCTGCTGCCAGCGGCTATGCCGAAGCTTCAGGTATTCCTTATGAATTGGGCTTAGTAAAAAATCAATACATTGCACGAACGTTTATTCAACCGACGCAGGAGTTAAGGGAACAAGGCGTGCGGATGAAGCTCTCAGCTGTTCGTGGCGTAGTCGAAGGCAAACGAGTGATTCTAGTCGACGATTCGATCGTCCGAGGAACCACCAGCCGCCGTATCGTGCAACTGCTAAAAGAGGCAGGTGCGAAAGAAGTTCATGTGCGTATCGGTTCGCCGCCTTTGCGCTATCCATGTTTTTACGGGATCGACATTCAAACGAGAAAAGAATTGATCGCAGCCAAATATACGGAAGCTGAGATTTGTGAAAAAATCGAAGCAGATTCTTTGGCCTTTTTAAGTGAAGACGGGTTGATCGAAGCGATCGGTTTAGATTTTGACGCACCTTACTCAGGCTTGTGTATGGCCTATTTCAATGGCGATTATCCAACCCCTTTGTATGATTATGAAGAAAACTATCTCGCGTCTTTAGCTGAATAAAAAGTAGGCAAGAATGGTTTTTCAAGCGCAGCAGTGAAGGACTGATGGTTTGCTTACGTTAACGACGAGTGAGCTGAATGAAGAAAAGCGGATGAATGATTGAGGAGGAACGAACGTGGCAAATGCATATGCAAAAGCCGGTGTCGATGTCGAGGCCGGTTATGAAGTAGTCGAACGGATCAAAAAGCATGTGAAACGAACAGAACGGCTAGGCGTGATGGGGGCAATCGGGGGCTTTGGTGGCTGTTTTGACTTATCATCGTACCAATTAAAAGAACCCGTACTTGTTTCTGGAACTGATGGTGTAGGAACCAAGCTTTTGTTGGCGATCCAACAAGAACAGCACGCAACGATCGGCATTGATTGCGTCGCGATGTGCGTGAATGATATCGTCGCTCAAGGGGCAGAACCTATCTACTTCCTTGACTATGTTGCAGTTGGTAAAAACGATCCGGCAAAGATCGAACAAATCATTGCTGGTGTCGCGGAGGGCTGTGTGCAAGCGGGTGCTGCCCTGATTGGTGGGGAAACCGCTGAAATGCCGGGGATATATCAGCCAGAAGAATATGATCTTGCTGGCTTTGCCGTAGGGATCGTCGAAAAAAGTCGCTTGATCACTGGAGAAACCATCAAAGAAGGCGATGAGCTGATTGGTTTGCCTTCATCAGGCATTCACTCCAATGGGTACTCTTTAGTCAGAAAAGTCTTTTTTGAACAGCATGGCTATACAGGAGCAGAAACGTTTGCGGAACTTGGCAACCAAACACTTGCAGAAAGTTTATTGACGCCAACGAGAATTTACGTTGATGCATTGAAACCTTTATTGACAGAAGGATTGCTCGCTGGAATTTCTCATATCACTGGTGGCGGCTTTGTTGAAAATATCCCGCGGATGCTGCCGGAAGGTCTGGCGGCAGAAATCGCCTTAGGCACTTGGCCGCAGTTGCCGATATTTGATCTGATCGCTGCTCATGGCGCGATTCCTCACCAAGAAATGTTCGAGATTTTCAATATGGGTATCGGTATGGTCTTAGCCGTTGCGCCAGAAAATGTTGCGGCAGTGATGGCACTTCTATCCGCCAATGAAGAACAAGCATACCGGATCGGGAAAGTGACCAAACGTAACAACGAAGCCGTTTGCTTCAAAGAGGCAGTCCGATGAGGATCGCCGTCTTTGCTTCTGGAACGGGCAGCAATTTTACCGCGATCGCCGATGCGATCCAAGCAAATAAAATCAAAGGAGCGCAGATCGGGTTGGTCTTTTCCGATAAACCTACAGCGCCAGTAATAGAAAAAGCCCGCGCGAGAGACTATGAAACGCTTGTCTTGGAGCCAGCGGCATTTGCGTCAAAAGCAGCTTTTGAAAGTAAATTGATCGAAGAATTGCAGGATCATGCCATCGATTTTATTGTTTTAGCAGGGTACATGCGGATCATCGGCAACACCTTATTATCCGCTTATGAAGGACGAGTCATCAATATCCATCCCTCCTTGTTGCCAAGCTTCCCAGGTAAGTCTGGGATTGCCGATGCCTTCGCTTATGGCGTGAAAGTGACGGGGGTGACGGTTCATTATGTCGATGCTGGCATTGACACAGGGCCAATCATTGCCCAAGAAATCGTTCGGATCGACACCGACGATACATTAACAAGTGTGACAGAGAAAATTCATCAAGTGGAACACCAAATCTATCCAGCTGTTTTAGCTGAAATTGTGGAAAAGGGGCTATCAAATCGTGAATAAACGTGCATTAATCAGTGTGTCTGACAAAGAAGGACTGGTACCATTTGTCCAAGAATTGACCAATTTAGGATTTGAGATCATTTCAACTGGCGGGACCAAAACCGTCTTAGAGAAAGCAGGGCTTCAACCGATCGGCATCGAAGCGATCACAGAATTTCCTGAAATGATGGACGGTAGGGTCAAGACGCTACATCCGCGGGTGCATGGGGGTCTGTTAGGGCGACGTGATCTGCCTTCTCATATGGAGGCAATGGCTGAGCACGGTATTTTACCAATCGACCTCGTTGTCGTCAATCTTTATCCATTTAAAGAAACGATCAGTAAGCCTGACGTCACAGAAGCCGACGCAATCGAAAATATCGACATCGGCGGACCAAGCATGCTGCGTTCTGCGGCGAAAAACCATGCCTCAGTAACTGTTGTCGTTGATCCCAAGGATTACGACTGGGTTTTAGCTGAGCTGAAGGAAGGCAATACGACGTTGGCATCAAGAAAGAAATTAGCTGCCAAAGTCTTCCGCCATACCGCAGCCTACGATGCCTTGATTGGTGAATACTTGACCAAAGCGGTGGCTGAAACAGAAACGGAGACCTTGACGAAAACCTATGTTTTGAAACAAACATTGCGTTATGGTGAAAATAGCCATCAGAAAGCTTCCTTCTATCAAGACGCACTACCCGTGCCCTATTCGATTGCCAGCGCAAAACAAATCCACGGCAAAGAATTGTCTTACAACAACATTAAAGATGCTGATGCTGCCTTGCGGATCGCAGAAGAATTTACAGAGCCAACTGCGGTAGCCCTCAAGCACATGAATCCATGTGGGATTGGAAGTGGAGAAACGATTGCTGAAGCTTTCCAAGAAGCTTACGAAGCAGACCCAGTGTCGATTTTTGGCGGGATCATCGTCTTGAATCGTCCAGTTGATGTGGCAACTGCGGAGCAACTGCAGCGGATTTTTCTTGAGATCATTATTGCACCTGCATTTGAAGAAGAAGCACTAGAAATTTTAACGAAGAAAAAAAATCTGCGCCTGCTGGTTGTTGATTTCCAAAGAGCAGCCAAACAGCCAGAAGTTGTCTCTGTCCTTGGGGGCTTATTGGTGCAAGAACCAGATGATCAAATAGAAACACCAGCAGATTGGACCGTGGTGACAAAGAGAAAGCCAACAACAGAAGAAATCGCAGCTTTGGCTTTTGCTTGGAAAGCGGTGAAACACGTGAAATCTAATGCCATCGTTTTAGCCAATCAACAGCAAACCGTCGGGATCGGCGCTGGTCAAATGAACCGCGTGGGTTCAGTGAAAATCGCTGTGGAACAAGCCCGTGAAAACAATAAATTGGCTGGTTCAGTGCTGGCAAGCGACGCCTTTTTCCCAATGGATGACAGTGTTGAATATGCAGCGCAACAAGGAATCAAAGCGATTATTCAACCTGGTGGCAGTATCAAAGATCAAGAGTCGATCGACATGGCAGATAAATACGGTGTGGCGATGGTCTTTACTGGTGTTCGTCATTTTAAACACTAAGAAATAGGAGAAGACGATGAAAATACTTGTTATTGGTAGTGGCGGTAGAGAACATGCCGTCGCAAAAAAGTTTCTGCAGGATCCTCAAGTGGAAACAGTCTTTTGTGCGAAGGGCAATCCCGGTATGCGAAAAGACGGGATCAAGACAGTCGCAATTGAAGAGTCCGATCATGAAAGCCTAATTGCTTTTGCTCAAGAGCAGGAGGTTGATTGGACCTTCGTTGGTCCGGAAGTTCCGTTACTAAATGGCATCGTAGATGATTTTCAGGCGGCGGGCTTGGCAATTTTTGGCCCCAATCGACAAGCAGCGATGATCGAAGGATCAAAAGAGTTTGCCAAAGAATTGATGCGGGACAATCAGATTCCGACAGCAGACTACCAAAGTTTTACAGATAGTGCGCAAGCAAAAGCATATATCCAGCTTAAAGGTGCACCAATCGTTATCAAAGCGGATGGCTTAGCGGCGGGCAAAGGCGTAGTCGTCGCTGAAACCGTTGATGAGGCGAATGCGGCTGTCGAAGCGATGCTAGAGCAAAATGCTTTCGGTGAAAGTGGTGCAAAAGTGGTGATCGAAGAGTTTTTGGCTGGCGAAGAGTTTTCGCTCTTGGCGTTTGTTAAGGACGAAGCCGTCTATCCAATGGTCATTGCTCAAGACCATAAACGTGCCTTTGATGGCGATTTAGGGCCGAATACAGGAGGTATGGGGGCATACACACCGGTACCGCAGATTCCGCAAGAAATGGTCGATCAAGCAGTAGCAGAAGTTTTACTTCCTGCAGCAAAAGGGATGATTCGTAATAAGACACCGTTTACGGGGATTCTCTATGCAGGTCTGATTGCTACCAATGATGGACCGAAAGTCATCGAATTCAATGCGCGTTTCGGCGATCCAGAAACACAAGTCGTGTTAAGTCGTTTAGATAGCAGTTTAGCCCAAATCATTGATGATCTATTGCAGGATCGAGTGCCCGCGATCCGATGGAATCAATCGGCTTCGATCGGTGTCGTGATTGCATCGCAAGGATATCCAGGCAAGTATCAGCAAGGAATGCCTGTCCCAAGCCCTCAAGGAGAAGGAATTCAATTCTTTTATGCAGGAGTTGAGGAAGCTACCGACCAAGATGGTTTGACGGCAGCTGGTGGGCGCGTTTTTCTTGTGGAAGCTTCAGCTGAGGATTTAGCTACTGCACAAAAGAACGTCTATGAAGCAATCAGCAAGTTGTCGTTATCTGGCTTGTATTATCGAAACGATATCGGCGATAAAGCCTTGCAATATAGCAACTCATCAAAGGCGATGAAGTAAAGAACCTTTCTGTGTGTAACGCAAACTGTAATGATAGGAGGACTGCCAGTAGAACCGATCGGTTGTGCTGGTGGTTTTCGTTTTATGGGAGGTTTTTTTTGACGTTGGTATAGCGTTTTCATCTTGTTGTGCTAAAATAGGAGTGTAGTTTAAATAAGGAGGAACTTTACGTGAAAAATATTAAATTCGGTCCTACTGATTTAGAAGTATCTAGTGTGATTTTAGGCTTGATGCGAATCAACAATGCCAAAGATCCTGTGAAGGTCTTGACGACTGCGATTGAAAATGACATTACCTTCTTTGACCATGCCGATATTTATGGTCGCGGGGAGTGTGAAACGATTTTTGCGGAAGCGTTAGCAAAAACGGATGCCAAAAGAGAAGATTTGTTCATTCAATCAAAATGTGGCATCGTTCCAGGTGAAATGTTTGATTTTTCGAAAGAGCATATTATCTCTTCTGTGGAAGGTAGTTTACAGCGTTTGAAAACCGATCATTTGGATGCGCTATTGCTGCATCGCCCTGATACTTTGTTTGAACCAGAAGAAGTGGCAGCTGCCTTTGATCAATTAGAAAAAGACGGCAAAGTGAAATACTTCGGTGTCAGCAATCAAAAACCTGGACAAATTGAATTGTTGAAAAAATATGTTTCCCAACCTTTAGTAGCGAATCAGCTGCAATTCGGGATCATGCATACGGGAATGATCGATCAAGGAATTCATGTCAACATGACGGATGCTGGTAGTGTCGATCATGATGGAGAAATTCTTGAATATTCTCGCTTGCATGAGATGACGATCCAAGCTTGGTCTCCGTATCAGTATGGTTTCTTCGAAGGGGTCTTTATCGGTAACGAGAAATTCCCAGAGTTAAACGAAAAATTGACCGAACTAGCGGACAAGTATCAAACGACACCGACAGGTATTGCTTCTGCGTGGATCTTACGTCACCCTGCAAACATGCAAGTGATTGCTGGAACGATGACCCCACATCGGATCGAAGAAATCGCACAAGCTTCTTCAATCGTATTGACCCGCCATGAATGGTATGAAGTGTATAAAGCAGCAGGGAACATCTTGCCGTAATTTATCCATAAACTCCGTTTTATTCAGTAGTTATAAGGATGAATGTTCGTAAAAGACGAACATTCATCCTTTTTTTTGGAAAAGTATTTCTAAAAAGCTTGTATTTCATTTCCAGGTGGTTTAAATTGTTGTGGGCGTTAAAAATAGGCTGATGCCATTTGATGCTTGCTTCACTCTTAGTAAGATTTGGAGGATATTTTTATGTTTGACATGAAAGTTTTTGATTACGAAGATATACAACTGATTCCTAATAAGTGTATCGTGAACAGCCGTTCAGAATGTGATACCACGGTGACATTAGGCGGACACTCGTTTAAAATGCCTGTTGTTCCTGCAAATATGCAAACAATTATTGATGATTCAATCGCAGAATTTTTAGCTGAAAATGGCTATTTTTATATTATGCACCGCTTTGATGAAGAAGCACGGATTCCATTTATCAAAAAAATGAAAAGCCGCGGCTTGATTGCTTCTATCAGTGTGGGTGTCAAAGAAAATGAATATGCCTTTGTGGAAGAACTAGCTGACAAAGAGCTTGTTCCTGATTTTATTACGATCGATATTGCTCATGGCCACTCAAACGCCGTGATCAATATGATTCAACACATCAAGAAGCATTTACCAGCAACGTTTGTGATCGCTGGAAATGTTGGAACGCCAGAAGCAGTTCGTGAATTGGAAAACGCTGGCGCAGATGCAACGAAAGTCGGCATTGGACCTGGGAAAGTTTGTATCACAAAAATCAAAACTGGTTTCGGAACTGGCGGATGGCAATTGGCAGCACTACGCTGGTGTGCCAAAGCTGCTCGCAAACCAATCATTGCAGATGGAGGCATTCGAACACACGGCGATATCGCTAAATCTGTCCGCTTTGGTGCAACCATGGTCATGATCGGTTCATTGTTTGCTGGGCATGAAGAATCACCAGGGGAAACCAAGGTAGAAAATGGCGTTGTCATGAAAGAATACTTTGGTTCTGCATCGGAATTTCAAAAAGGCGAAAAGAAAAACGTGGAAGGAAAGAAAATTTGGATTCAATACAAAGGTTCTTTAAAAGATACGTTAGTTGAGATGCAGCAAGACTTGCAGTCATCGATCTCTTATGCAGGTGGAAAAGACTTAGAATCGATTCGTAAAGTGGATTACGTAATCGTGAAGAATTCGATTTTCAATGGAGATACTATTTAAGCTGGATACTGAAGAAACGGCCTTTTAGCGGTCGTTTCTTTTTTTGTTGGAACAACCATTTTGTTTTTCTGTTTTCTTCGTTATAATAGAAGCAATGAGAAGTAGAGGAGCGGGTGACCAAATGACAATCAAAGTGATGTCTGTGTTCGGTACCAGACCGGAAGCCATCAAAATGGCGCCACTAGTAAAGGAATTGGAAAACGACCCGCGTTTTGAATCGATCGTTGTGGTGACGGCGCAGCATCGAGAAATGTTGGATCAAGTTTTAACGGTTTTTGAAATCATACCAGACTATGATCTGGATATTATGACTTTAGGGCAAACTTTGACAGGGATTACTACCAAAGTTTTACTGGATCTGGAACCAATCTTGCAAAAAGAAACTCCTGATATCGTACTGGTTCATGGGGATACGACCACAGCTTATGCAGCCGCGACGGCAGCCTTCTATCAGCAGATTCCTGTGGGGCATGTGGAAGCCGGTTTGCGTACATGGAACAAAAAATCTCCTTATCCGGAGGAAGCCAATCGTCAGCTGATCGATGTATTAGCAGATTTTTATTTTGCGCCAACTGCCCAAAGTAAAGAAAATTTATTAGCGGAAAATCGCAATAAAGATGCAATTTTTGTAACGGGGAATACCGCCATTGATGCGATGCGTTATACGATCTCGGAGGACTATCAGCATCCAGAACTTTCCGCAGCAGATCAAACCATGATTCTTCTGACAATGCACCGTCGAGAGAACTTAGGTGTTCCGATGCAGCAAGTCTTCCGCGCTTTAGCGAAAATCGCTAAGGAGAAACCAACCATCAAAGTGGTTTTTCCTATGCACAAGAATCCTCAAGTCCGAGGGATTGCTATGGAGATACTTGGGGAACTAGAAAATGTCACGCTGATTGAACCTTTAGACGTCATTGATTTTCACAATGTTGCCAATCAAAGTACCCTGATTTTAACGGATTCTGGCGGTGTCCAAGAAGAAGCACCGTCGTTAGGCGTTCCTGTTTTGGTCCTGAGAGATACAACAGAGCGTCCCGAAGGCATTGCTGCAGGTACGTTAAAGCTGATCGGTACGTCTGAAGCTGCAGTTTATCAAGAAACAAAGCGACTGTTAGAAGATCCAGAAGCTTACAATGCCATGGCACATGCAGAAAATCCCTATGGCGATGGGAAAGCAAGCCAGCGAATCCTGCAGATTTTAGTTGAACATTTTTCGTGAGAGTTAGAAAGAACAATCTCTCAGTATGAAAAACAATAGATGATTAGACAGCTATTTGATAAATGGTTGTCTATTTTTTTGTGCAAGTTTAAGGAATGTACTGTATTATCTTTTTCATTTTCTCGTTCAAGGGGATAGACGAACGGCTTGTTGTGCTATGGCTTTTGTTAGGAGAAACTTTCTATCTATTCATGAAAAAAGTTTTATCACGTATAAAATCACAACGGTTCTTTAACGTTGTTATTTTATTGTAAGACCTTTCATTTAAAAACGAACGAAAATCTAAGAAAAAAGGGTGCTTTTTTCCATTGTTGCGGTTGACATTGGCTAGGATAGCAGTTATTATGTGGGTAGTTGGAAGGAAGACTTCCGGCGAACTGACATTTTATACAAATAATTGTTAGGTGAGGCTCCTATATGGACACAAGCTGCTGCCGCAAAAGTATCGAGAGATACTTAGTTGGTAGGACAGGTCTAATCGTGAAGGTTAAACCCAAAGTAGCTGATAGCAGATTTGCTATCTACGCCCTATAGTGCTAAAGCTCTACAATGATCATGAGTTTTTTACGCATGCTTATTGGGAGCGTGCGTTTTTTTGTGTCTTTTACGCGCGTTCCACAGTGACTTACCTAATAAAAAGAAAGGAAGATTCACATGGAATACCCCAGTCCCCAGATGAAACAGCGGAGTAGTTATCGAATCGCTAGGGGTGGCGTAGGCAACTCCTAAGTGCTAGGAGGAAAAAAAGATGTTAAAAAAACTATCGAAAGATCAAGAATTAAAATTACTGGCAAAATTGACCGAAAGAGAATTGCTGATGGAAATGCGGACATCTTTCCAAGGGTTATCGGAAGAAGATGCTGCAGAACGTTTGGCAGAGTATGGTCCAAACAAAGTGGATGCGCAAAAACCAACACCTGCTTGGTTGATGATCCTAGGTGCTTTCAAAGATCCTTTTGTGTTAGTTTTGGCATTATTAATGGTTATTTCTTTTGTAACAGGCGATATTGAAGCAGTGATCGTGATGGGAATCATGATTTTGGCAAGTGTCATGATTACTTTCGTCCAAGAATACCGTTCCCAAAAAGCAAGCTTAGCGTTAAAAGAACTTATTGAAAATACTTGTTCCGTCACTCGAGATGGTATCACGAGAGAAATTCCAATGGATGAAGTCGTTCCAGGAGACATCGTCACCTTAGCAACCGGCGATATGATCCCTGCTGATGCCATCTTGATTTGGACCAAAGATTTATTTATCAATCAATCATCATTAACTGGCGAGTCAATGCCAGTTGAAAAATTTGTGGATGCTGGGATCAAAGAAAGTGATGCCCAAATTTCAGCTTTAGACATGCAAGACCTCGTTTTCATGGGTACCGATGTCTTAAGTGGCCAAGGAAAAGCGATTATTTTGAAAACTGGTCAAAGTACATTCTTTGGTGATATTGCTAAAAATGCGACGACGAAACGCGGCAAAACAACTTTTGAAGATGGCTTAACGAAAGTCAGCAAACTATTGTTGCGAATGGTCATGGTGCTTTTCCCGATCGTATTACTGATCAACGGATTGACCAAGGGCGATTGGGGCGAAGCGTTGTTCTTCGCGATAGCAGTAGCAGTTGGCTTGACGCCAGAAATGCTACCAATGATCGTCACCAGCAACTTAGCCAAAGGGGCAATCTCTTTATCAAAAGAAAAAGTGATCGTCAAAGAATTGCCTTCTATACAAAACTTAGGCGCAATGGATGTTTTATGTACCGATAAAACGGGTACGATCACCGAAGATCGTGTTGTACTGGTACAGCATTTAAATCCATTTGGCGTAGAAGATAAACAAGTCCTTGATATGACGTATTTAAATTCTTACTATCAAACAGGGTGGAAAAACCTGATGGATATTGCTGTCTTAAACTACTATGAAGAAGAAGGATTGTCAGCGCCATTTAACGATGTGACAAAAATCGATGAGATTCCGTTTGACTTCTCACGTCGCCGCTTGACGGTTGTGGTCAATGCAGATGGTCATCAACTGATGGTCACTAAAGGGGCAGCCGAGGAAATGGAACAAGTCTGCAAGTATGTAGAAGTTGATGGCAAAGTGATGGAATTGACTCCTCAATTGAGAGAACAATTGCGTCAAGTGAATTTGCGCTTGAACAAACAAGGAATGCGCGTGTTGACTGTTGCTGTAAAACGGGATGCCCACGCAGATGCCGTTTATTCTGTAGAAGATGAACAAGACATGATCATGATTGGCTTTATGGGCTTCTTAGATCCAGCAAAAGAAACAGCAAAAACAGCGATTGCTTCTTTACACGGTCATGGCATCAATGTCAAAGTGCTGACGGGAGATAATGCGATCGTTGCGCAAAAAGTTTGTCGAGATGTTGGGATCGATGCAGATGAATACTTGTTAGGAACCGATATAGATCATCTGTCAGATGAAGAGTTAGCAGAGAAAGCTGCAAAAACCAATCTGTTTGCAAAATTAAATCCAATGCAAAAATCCCGAATCATTGAAACCATTCAAGCGGCAGGCCATACGGTCGGCTTTATGGGAGATGGCATCAACGATGCGCCTGCTTTACGCACGGCAGATGTTGGTATCTCGGTTGATACCGCAGCAGATATCACCAAAGATGCCAGCTCGATCATTTTATTAGAAAAAAGTTTGAATGTCCTTGATAAAGGAGTCATCGAAGGCCGCAAAGTATTTACCAACATGATGAAGTACATCAAAATGACTTTGAGTTCGAACTTCGGAAATGTGTTCTCGATTTTAGTTGCTAGTGCCTTTTTACCTTTCTTACCAATGTTGTCCATTCAACTGTTGGTTCAAAACTTGGTGTACGATATGGCCCAATTGACGATTCCATGGGACAACGTAGATAAAGAAGAGTTAGAAAAACCAGTTAAATGGCAAGTGGGTGGACTATTGAAGTTTACCGTCGGCATTGGACCTGTTAGCAGCATCTTCGATATTTTGACCTTCTTTATGATGTGGCATGTCTTTAGTGCAAATACCATCCAAGAGCAAGCCTTGTTCCAAGCAGGATGGTTTATGATTGGCTTAACGACACAAACCTTAGTCGTTCACATGATCAGAACGAGAAAATTACCATTTATCAAAAGTATCGCATCACCTGCAGTTTTGATTTCAAGTGTTCTAGCGATTGCAGTTGGCTTCTTGGTCATCTTGACGCCATTGCATACCGTCTTTGATTTTGCAGCACTGCCATCAAGTTACTGGCCATGGTATGTCGGTATCAATCTAGCTTATTTAGTAACAGTTGAGTTTGCGAAACGCATTTACATTCATGTCACGAGAGAATGGATTTAAAAAAACAGGTCGGCGTTCTTCCTAACAAGGGGAGAATCGCCGATCTGTTTCTTTTTATCCGTTCTCTGTATTATTTTTTTCTCATATTAAGAAATTTCTCTTAGATCCAAGTCGAATCTTTCACAAGTGATAATAAAAGGATTATGCTTAATCTGTTTTGTATAATGATGATTGCTGTACTATTCTTAAATAAAAAAAAGAATCTGAAAAGAAAAAATCGAAGAAAGCGATTGCTTTAATGTGATTAATTTCACTAATGTTTTCTTAAGAGTTGCTACAGTGGGAATTCTTTTATTAAAAAAAATACCCTTTTCACTTGTCATTTTCGAAGTTAAATGATAATTTATAAGAGTAAATGAAATTTCGATAGTACAGATTTAAACCCTGTTACATACGAAAGTGAATTTTTATATCAGAGAGGAAAGTGTGTCAAGATGGCAAAAAAACAAAAAGCACTTGATTTCCAAGCGATTTTGGAGCAAGTCAATGCGGATTTTCCAACTTACCAAGCTTTGGACAAAGACGGGAAAATTGTAAATCAAGAGTTAGTACCAGATTTAAGTGACGACGAATTAGTTGAATTGATGACTCGTATGGTATGGTCTCGTGTATTAGACCAACGCTCAACTGCGTTAAACCGTCAAGGTCGTCTAGGTTTCTTCGCGCCAACTGCTGGACAAGAAGCAAGCCAATTAGCAAGTCAATTTGCTTTTGAAAAAGAAGACGTTTTATTACCTGGTTACCGTGATGTACCACAATTGATCCAACACGGCCTGCCATTGAAAGAAGCTTTCTTATGGTCACGTGGTCACGTTGCTGGGAACCTTTACCCAGAAGATTTAAAGGCATTGCCACCACAAATCATCATTGGTGCACAATACGTCCAAGCAGCCGGTGTTGCTTTAGGATTGAAAAAACGTAACAAGAAAAATGTAGTATTTACTTATACAGGTGATGGCGGTTCTTCACAAGGGGACTTCTATGAAGCAATCAACTTTGCAGGGGCTTACCATGCAAACGCTGTATTCTACATCCAAAACAATGGTTTTGCGATCTCTACACCTCGTGAAGTACAAAGTGCGGCACCAACCTTGGCACAAAAAGCTGCAGCAGCTGGGATCCCTGGTATCCAAGTTGACGGTATGGATCCATTGGCAGTGTACTATGTTTCTAAAGCAGCTCGTGAATGGGCAGCAAACGGCAACGGTCCTGTATTGATTGAAACCTTGACTTACCGTTACGGTCCACATACATTGTCTGGTGATGATCCAACCCGTTACCGTTCAAAAGACATGGACAGCGAATGGCAACAAAAAGATCCATTGGTACGTTTCCGTACTTACTTAACTGAAAAAGGACTTTGGTCTGAAGAAAAAGAAGAACAAGTCATTGAACAAACAAAAGAAGAAATCAAAGCAGCGATCGCTGAAGCGGACCGCGTGCCAAAACAAAAAGTTTCAGATTTCTTGAAAAACATGTTTGAAGTTCAACCACAAAACATTAAAGAACAAATTGCAACTTACGAAGCGAAGGAGTCGAAATAGTCATGGCACAAAAAACAATGATTCAAGCAATTACAGATGCCTTAGCTGTTGAAATGGAAAATGACAAAGAGATTTTAGTCTTTGGTGAAGATGTCGGTAAAAACGGCGGGGTTTTCCGTGCAACAGAAGGTTTACAAGAAAAATTCGGCGAAGATCGTGTCTTCGATACCCCTCTTGCTGAATCTGGTATCGGCGGCTTGGCTTTCGGTTTAGCATTAGAAGGTTTCCGTCCAGTTCCAGAAATCCAATTCTTTGGTTTCGTATTTGAAACATTTGACGAAATCGTTGGTCAAATGGCGCGTACTCGTTACCGTATGGGTGGTACACGTAATTTACCAATCACTATTCGCTCACCATTTGGTGGCGGTGTGCACACACCAGAATTACACTCAGATAACTTGGAAGGATTGATCGCTCAATCACCTGGTATCCGTGTCGTTATTCCATCAAACCCATATGATGCAAAAGGATTATTGATTGCTTCTATCCGCAGCAATGACCCAGTTGTTTTCTTAGAGCACATGAAACTTTACCGTTCATTCCGTGAAGAAGTGCCAGAAGAAGCATACGAAGTTCCTTTAGACAAAGCAGCAGTCACTCGTGAAGGTTCTGATGTTTCAATCATCACTTATGGTGCGATGGTTCGTGAAGCAATCAAAGCTGCTGACAACTTAGCAAAAGAAAACATCAACGCTGAAATCATCGACTTGCGTACAGTTGCTCCTCTTGATGTTGAAACAATCATCAAATCAGTTGAAAAAACTGGTCGTGTAGTTGTCGTTCAAGAAGCACAAAAACAAGCAGGTGTTGGCGCTCAAGTCGTTTCTGAAATTTCTGAACGTGCGGTTCTATCACTAGAAGCTCCAATCGGACGCGTGTCTGCACCAGATACGATCTTCCCATTCGGTCAAGCTGAAAACATTTGGTTGCCAAATGCAAAAGACATCGAAGACAAAGTGAAAGAAATCGTGAACTTTTAATAGTTGAAGAAGGGAAGAATAGAAAATGGCATTTCAATTTAAATTACCGGATATCGGTGAAGGAATTGCAGAAGGCGAAATCGTAAAATGGTTCGTCAAAGCAGGGGATACCATCAATGAAGATGATACCTTACTAGAAGTTCAAAATGATAAATCAGTGGAAGAAATTCCATCTCCAGTAACAGGAACAGTGAAAAACATCGTTGTCCCTGAAGGTACAGTCGCAAACGTTGGGGATGTCCTTGTTGAGATCGATGCACCAGGACATGAAGACAACGAAGGCGATGCAGGTGTAGCAGCAGAGTCTCAAACACCAGCAAAACCAGCGGCAGAACCTACAACGGAAACGGCTGAAGCATCAGCTGGTTCTTCTGAAGGCGCAGGCGTTTTCCAATTCAAATTACCAGATATCGGTGAAGGGATTGCAGAAGGCGAAATCGTAAAATGGTTCGTTAAAGCAGGAGATACCATCAATGAAGATGATACGTTGCTTGAAGTTCAAAACGACAAATCAGTGGAAGAAATCCCATCTCCAGTAACAGGAACAGTGAAAAACATCGTTGTTGCTGAAGGAACAGTTGCAAATGTTGGGGATGTTTTGGTTGAAATCGACGCACCTGGTCACAACAGTGCGCCTGCTTCATCAAGCGCACCTGCAGAAGCACCAAAAGAAAAAGTGGAAACTTCTGGTTCAGCAAGTGTTGTTGAAGCAGCAGATCCTAACAAACGTGTCTTGGCTATGCCTTCTGTCCGTCAATTTGCTCGCGAAAAAGATGTTGATATTTCTCAAGTATCAGCAACAGGTAAAGGCGGCCGTGTAACAAAAGAAGATATCGAAAACTTCCTATCAGGTGGCGGACAAGCTGCAAAAGCTGAAACTCAAGCTCCTGCGAAAGAAGAAACAAAAGCTGCAGCAACTGAAAGCAAACCAGCAGCTCCAGCAAAAGCCTTCAAATCAAACTTAGGTGATTTAGAAGAACGTGTTGCCTTAACACCTACCCGTAAAGCAATCGCTAAAGCGATGGTAAACAGCAAACAAACAGCACCTCATGTAACCTTGCATGATGAAGTTGAAGTAACAAACCTATGGGATAACCGTAAGAAATTCAAAGAAGTTGCTGCTGCAAACGGCACAAAACTTACTTTCTTACCATATGTTGTAAAAGCATTGACTGCAACAGTGAAAAAATTCCCTATCTTGAATGCGTCAATCGATGATGCAAAACAAGAGATCGTATACAAAAACTATTACAACATCGGTATCGCAACAGATACTGACCATGGGTTGTATGTACCAAACGTAAAAGATGCAGATCGTAAAGGCATGTTTGCTATCGCTGATGAAATCAACGAAAAAGCAAAACTTGCTCATGACGGCAAATTGGCTGCAGATGATATGCGTAATGGTACCATCACAATCAGTAACATCGGTTCAGTTGGTGGCGGCTGGTTCACACCAGTAATCAACTATCCTGAAGTAGCTATTTTGGGTGTAGGTACAATCGCGCAACAACCAATCGTAAACGCTGAAGGCGAAATCGTTGTCGGACGTGTGATGAAACTTTCATTAAGCTTCGACCACCGTATCGTTGATGGCGCAACAGCGCAACAAGCAATGAATAATATCAAACGTCTATTAGCTGATCCAGAGCTATTAATGATGGAAGGATGATTAACAAATGGTAGTTGGAGATTTTGCTGTTGAATTAGATACAGTTGTAATCGGTGCGGGACCTGGCGGCTATGTAGCTGCCATCCGCGCTGCTGAAATGGGACAAAAAGTAGCAATCATTGAAAGAGAATACATCGGCGGCGTTTGTTTGAACGTTGGTTGTATCCCTTCAAAAGCCTTGATCGCTGCAGGTCATCATTATCAAGAATCTTTGGATTCAACAATGTTTGGTGTAACAAGTGAAAATGTTTCCCTTGATTTTACCAAAACTCAAGAATGGAAAGACAACAAAGTCGTTAAAACATTAACTTCAGGTGTTGGTTTCCTATTGAAAAAACACAAAGTAGAAACGATTGAAGGAGAAGCTTTCTTCGTTGATGATCACACATTGCGTGTCATCCACCCAGATTCAGCACAAACATACTCTTTCAACAATGCAATCATCGCAACAGGTTCTCGTCCAATTGAAATCCCTGGTTTCAAATTCGGCGGACGTGTTCTTGATTCAACTGGCGGATTGGCATTAAAAGAAGTTCCTAAAAAATTCGTTGTTATCGGTGGTGGTGTCATCGGTTCTGAACTAGGTGCAGCTTATGCAAACTTAGGTGCAGAAGTAACGATCCTTGAAGGCTCTCCTCAAATCTTGCCAACCTATGAAAAAGACATGGTCAAATTGGTTGAAGAAGACTTTGCGAAAAAAGGTGTAACAGTCGTTACCAACGCAATGGCGAAAGAAGCAATTGACAATGGCGATAGCGTAACTGTGAAATATGCCGTAGATGGTAAAGAAGAATCAGTTACTGCTGATTACGTAATGGTTACTGTTGGTCGTCGTCCAAATACTGATGACATGGGCTTAGAACAAGCAGGTGTTGAAGTAGGCGAACGCGGATTGATCACGGTTGACAAACAAGGCCGTACCAACGTATCAAACATCTACGCAATTGGTGATATCGTACCTGGTGCTGCATTAGCACATAAAGCTAGCTACGAAGCAAAAATCGCTGCTGAAGCAATCTCTGGTAAAAAAGTTGCAGTTGATTACAAAGCAATGCCAGCAGTTGCCTTTACTGACCCAGAATTGGCTTCTGTCGGTATGACGATCAAAGATGCCAAAGATGCTGGAATTGAAGCAAAAGCATTCAAATTCCCATTCTCAGGTAACGGTCGTGCGTTATCTCTAGGAAAAACTGAAGGATTTATCCGCTTAGTAACAACGGTTGAAGACAATGTGATCATCGGTGCGCAAATTGCTGGTCTAGGAGCAAGCGATATGGTTTCAGAACTTGCTCTTGCTATTGAATCTGGCATGAACGCAGAAGATATCGCGTTAACGATCCATCCACATCCATCTCTAGGTGAGATCACAATGGATGCTGCTGAGTTAGCTCTAGGATTACCAATCCACATTTAAGCTTTGTGCAACTCGTTCATCATTTGGTGAACGAGTTTTTTTATCACCAGAAATAAAGCGATCTTATGCTATTGACAGAATCTTCTGGAAATGATACGATGCTCTTAATATTTCAACCGTTGATGAGGAAAGTAAATTGATTTGGCAAGCCTAGAGAGTCTTCGTAAGGTGCAAGAAGAACTTGTAGGATCAATCGAAAATGGCCTCTAAGGTGATCTTCTGAACTTGTACGAAAGATAAGGAGATCCGGGTGCGCCCTCTATCGCGTCAAAGTATAACGACGTTTATTTGTCGCGTACTTGCTGAGAAGCATGCTGAAAAGTCTGCTTGAATAAAGGTGGTAACACGTAAACACGTCCTTTGATATTTCGATATCAGAGGGCTTTTTTATTTGCATTATTAAGGAGGAATAGTATGACAGAAAGATTTGAGACGATTCAATTACACGGAGGACAAATACCAGATCCTACCACAGGAAGTCGCGCCGTACCCATTTATCAAACCACATCCTATGTGTTTGATGATGCTGACCAAGCGGCAGCGAGATTTAGTCTTGGTGAGAGCGGCAATATCTATACCCGTATTACCAATCCGACGACCGCGGTTCTAGAAGAACGATTAGCCCTATTAGAAGGTGGTGTTGGTGCGTTAGCTACGGCTTCTGGCTCAGCAGCGATCACCTATGCAATTTTAAATCTCGCACAAGCAGGAGATCATATCGTTTCTGCTGCTTCAATTTATGGCGGTACCTATAATTTGTTTGCCCATACATTGCCAGATTTTGGCATCACCACAAGCTTTGTCGATAGTGAAGATCTACTAGCACTAAAAGCAGCCATCCAAGAAAATACCAAAGCAGTTTTTCTAGAGTCTTTAGGCAATCCAGATATTGATATTGCCGACTTTAAAAAGATTGCAGCGATCGCTCATGAAGCCGGGATTCCCCTGATCATTGACAACACCTTTGCGACTCCCTATCTGTTTCGAGGGTTTGAGCATGGGGCAGACATCATCGTTTATTCCACGACAAAATACCTCGGTGGTCACGGGGCTGCTTTAGGAGGGGCTATTATTGATAGTGGCAACTTTGATTGGACAAACGGCAAATTTCCCAAGCTGGTCGATCCCGATCATAGTTACCATGGAATCTCATGGGTAGAAGCCGCTGGTAACGCTGCCTATATCACTCGGGCCCGAACGATTCTTTTACGGGATACAGGTGCTGCGATTTCTCCCTTCAATTCATGGGTGTTGCTTTTAGGCATCGAGACCCTCTCGTTGCGGATGGAACGTCATGTAGAAAATGCGCAACAAGTTGCTGAATTTTTAGCCAAGCGCTCGGAAGTTTCTTGGGTTCATTTCCCAACACTACCAGACAGTCCTTATTTTGAACGGGCGCAGGAGTATTTCCCCAAAGGAACCAGTTCGGTCTTTTCCTTCGGATTAAAGGGTGGGGCAGAAGCAAGCAAAACCTTTTGTGGCGCAACTAAGCTCTTCTCGCTACTGGCAAATGTCGGGGATGCAAAGTCCTTGATCATCCATCCAGCTTCGACGACCCATTCCCAGCTTAGCGTAGAAGAACTTGCAGCAGCCAAAATTCGTCCAGAGACGATTCGCTTATCCATTGGATTGGAAAACATCGATGATCTATTGGAAGATCTCACACAAGCTTTTCAACAGCTCTAAATAGTTGGATAAGTAGGAAAAGCGCAGGATACTATGCTGCGCTTTTTTGTTGTGGGTTAGTGCTTCAAATAAAACTGCGGTTTCTGTTGATAGAAGGATAGTAAATCCATCGGTTCTATGCTATATTTAGTTGCTAAGGAATATGGATAAGGTGGGGGATGTATGCGTAATCATGCAAGTGACAAGAGGATTCGGTTTTACTACACAAGTTTGCAATTTCTTTATTGGATGATGTTTTGCTCAATCTATGGCTTTGCGACACTCTTTTTGATTTATTTCAAGGTCGATCCGGCAAAAATTGGCGGTATTTTAGCCCTAGTCAATATTGCGTCTACGATTTTGCAGCCCTTCATCAGTCAAGTCATTATCAAAAAAAGCAAAGTACCGCTGATCGTTGTCTTGAAAACGATGACAATCGGCGTGGTCACGGTGCTCTTAGCAGGTGTGATTTTCTCTGCATTATCGATACTGACTTATGTTTTAGGAGGGATTTTGCTCGTTTCCATGCAGTCCTTTCTCAACGCCTTGGCATTTGAATACACGAATAGCGGCAACAAAATCAATTTTGGCTTTTCCCGTGCCGGTGGGTCACTAGGATTTGCGGCTACTTCCTTTTTACTGGGGCAGCTCTTAGAGGAGTTTTCGGCAGCCCTGTTGCCAATGATCGCTATCGGGCAAGCCGTTTTGTTTCTCATTATTTTGCTTTTGCTGCCAGCGATCAAGAAGCCAGAAATGCCCGTGATACTTACAGAACAAAGTCATTCAGGTGCCTTTTTGAAAAAATATCCTTTTTTACTCTTTCTCTTTGTCGGGTTTAGCTTTCTCTTCAGCTTCCACACGATGATCAACAGTTTTTTGGCACAAATTTTTGCCGATATTGGCGGTGGCAGTAAGGAAGTTGGCATCGCCCTGATGATTGCGGCGTTATGTGAATTGCCAGGCATGATTTTCTTTGAACAGTTAGTGAGGATACGGTCTAGTCGTTTTTGGCTGTTGCTGTCCAGTGTTGCCTTTGCCATTCGTGGGGTGCTGATGCTGTTGATCAGCTCCATCATCCTGATGGAAATGAGCCATTTGATGCAAGGGATTAGTTTTGCTTTGTTTATTCCAGCTTCGGCTTATTTGTTCAACCATAGTTTGGCAGATGAAGATCGGGTTTTTGGACAAACGATTATTATCATTGCTACCACGATCGGTGGCGTGATCGGCAATCTTTTGGGCGGGATGCTGATCCAAAGCTTCGGTGTCTGGGAAATGCTTTTGATTGGGACTGGGTTTGCCGTTTTGGGTGCTGCATTGACCTTTATCGGTGTGAAAAAAATCCCTAAAAGCGACAAGAAATTAGCGATCGTAAGCGAATGATCGATAGGTAAAAAAAAGAGTTGCGGCCGTATTTGCTTCGGTCGCAACTCTTTTGAATCTGATCAACGGGTACTATTTCTTTTCTAATACAGCGATAAATTCCCGCATATAGTCTGGTAGATCTGGGGGACGGCGGCTGGAAACGATATGTCCATCCGTAACAACAGGTGTATCGACCCATGTGGCTCCAGCATTTGTCATATCATCTTTGATGCCTGGTGTACTGGTGACCGTCTTGCCTTGCAGGATATTCGCAGAAATCAAGACCCAGCCTGCATGACAGATTTGACCAATGATTTTTTGGTCTTTGTCCATCGTTTGCACGAAAGAGATGACCTCTGGGAAACGTCGCAATTTATCAGGCGCCCAACCACCTGGAACTAAGATGGCATCGTAGTCATCGGCATGAATATCAGAAAAAGCAAAGGCTGATTCTGCGGGTACGCCGTATTTGCCAATATACGTTTTATGCGCTTCTTCACCGACTAAATCGACTTGTGCGCCTTCTTCCCGTAACCGATGGACCGGATACCACAGTTCTAAATCTTCGAAATCATTGTCGACTAAGGCAATGATTTTTTTGTTTTCTAAACGCAAGAGAATTCCTCCTTTTTCTTGTTATTCTTACTGTAACATCATGCAAAGAGAAACACCAAAAGTATGCTTCTTAAAAAATGCCAAGGAGCTATTTTGAGAATGGTCATTCAGAGCAATGGTAATGATGTAAGCGTTGTAATCACAAGGAAAGTAAGAGATAATGAGAGAAAGCCAAAGGAGGCGAAGATGTGGAAGCATTCGAAAAAGCTCGAAAATTTATTTACAAAAACGCGCGCCCTGTAGACCTTGCTCGTTGGCAGTACCATTTTGAAAATGGATCTTGCGAGGCTGTCTTACAGGCGTTACAAGTCTACCAAAATGAAGATGGGGGGTATGGGCATGGTTTGGAACCTGATCATTGGAATCCCAATAGTACACCAATTGCAGTGTGGGAGGCATGTCGAATTTTAAGAGAGCTTGAATGCCTTCATTCGACAAATCCACAAGTCCAAGGGATTCTAAGGTATTTAGCTAGTGGAAAAGAATTTTCTGAAGGGAAATGGTTCAACCAAGTGCCGTCAACGGTATCCTATCCGCATGCGATTTGGTGGGAGAGTCCTGTGGGCGTGCCAGCAGACAACCCAACGGTCAGTCTAGCTGGTACTATCTTAAGAACAGGGGAAACGACCCTCTATCAAAAAGCACAAGCAATCGCCGAAACAGCAGTTGCAAGTTTTCTTAATGAGCCAACCAGTGAAATGCACACATTAGTCGTCTATCTAGAATTATTACAAGACTGTGAAGAAATCCAGTATCAGCCTGTTTTAGCAAATGAACGCTTTCGCGAGATCTTATTCCAGCAAATTCGCCATACAGTCTCAAACGAGCCAGAAGAGTGGTTCACATCTTATGTCAGCAAACCTTCAAATTTTTTCTTTACAAGAGAGCAGCTGCTTGGGATTTTTAGTGAAGAATTATGTAAAAAAGAAGCCGAAAAAATTTTAGAACACCAACAAGCAGACGGATCATTTGTCATTCCATGGCAATGGGGAACGGATTACCCAGAGTTTTTCATTAGTAAACAGTGGTGGAAATCAATTGCTATCATTAAAAATTTTTTGTTTTTGCGGGCTTTTCTAGACGAACCTTTTTGAAATCGGCCATCTTTTAATCAGCGATCTCGTTGAAAGAACAAAGGAATTTCCTTCTTATTTGAGATTCATGGAGTTCAGCTTCTAAAAATCCCAATAGTTTGTAAACAAGAGGTACATTCATTGCCAGGATGTACCTTTTTTTGCAGTGGAGGCTCTGACCTATTTTCAATTTTGTGGTACACTGAATAAGATGAATAGGAGTGGTAATATGCGGGATTATCAATATCCTCTGGACTTAGATTGGTCGACGGATGAAATGGTCGTCGTCATGAAGATGTGGGAACGGTTAGAACAAGCCTATGAAAAAGGCCTTCCTAGTAGTACGTTTCTTGAGGCGTATCAAGCCTTTAAAAAAGTCGTTCCCAGCATTGGCGAGGAACGCCGTTTAGGTAGAGAATTTGAAGAACTATCAGGCTATTCGTTATACCATGCCGTGCAGGCAGCGAAAAAGACTGAGGGAAAACTAAAAATGAAAGGGTAGATCAACGAATGCATGAAATAGTTAATGAAGTTCGCCAGTGGATGATCGCTGCAGGCGAAACGATCAAAGACAATTTAAATAAAGAAGACTTGGTGGTCGAGACAAAATCAGGACGGAAAGACTTAGTGACAGAATTGGATAAAGCCACGCAAGATTTTCTGATTGGTAAGATCCAATCCTATGATCCGGATGCCAAAATTTTAGGTGAAGAAAACGGACTGGACACACTTGCTGACATGAGTGGACGGGTCTTCATCATTGATCCGATCGATGGAACGATGAATTTCGTGTTGGAAAAAGAAAACTTTTGTATCATGATCGCGATTTACGAAGAGGGCAAAGGGCGCTTTGGCTTTGTCTATAATGTCATGAAAGATGAATTCTTATGGGGTGGTCCAGAGATTGGTGTCTATAACAATGGCGAGAAGATCGAACCGCCGAAAGATATTGCCTTATCCGAAGGGCTCGTTGGCTTGAATTCACCCATGTTGATCCATAACCGCCACCACGAAACCGAGGTCAGTGACAAAGCATTAGGCATTCGTATGACTGGCTGTGCTGGGGTAGAGCTGATCGCCCTCGCTAAAGGACAAAGAGCAGGCTATCTTTCTCATCTTGCGCCATGGGATTATGCGCCAGGGGGCGTTTTGTTAGAAACCCTTGGATTAAAAATGGCAAACATCAAAGGAGAGCCATTATCCCTGAATGGACGGGAATTGTTTGTCGGCGGTACACCGAAAGCTTTTGAAGAATTATTGGCGATCGTCAATCAATAAGAAAAAACCAGATATTTTTTTAATATCTGGTTTTTTCTGTAAAAATGAAAACTTTGCACTATATTTCAGAAAGAAATTCTGGTATAATGGCTTGTCGAGTGCAATGTCACCAAAAAAGGAGTTTATAAATTGAATATTAGAAATGATATCCGCAACGTCGCTATTATTGCCCACGTTGACCACGGAAAAACTACATTAGTTGATGAATTATTGAAACAATCCCAAACGTTAGATAGCCATACCCAATTACAAGAACGGGCGATGGATTCAAATGCGATCGAAAAAGAACGTGGTATCACGATCTTAGCGAAAAATACAGCGGTTGAATACAACGGAACCAAAATCAATATCATGGATACCCCAGGACACGCGGACTTCGGTGGTGAAGTAGAGCGGATCATGAAAATGGTCGATGGTGTTGTTTTAGTTGTTGATGCTTATGAAGGAACGATGCCTCAAACACGTTTCGTATTGAAAAAAGCGTTGGAACAACACTTAGTGCCAATCGTTGTTGTTAACAAAATCGACAAACCATCTGCTCGCCCTGAGCATGTTGTCGATGAAGTCTTAGAACTATTTATCGAATTAGGTGCCGACGATGACCAATTGGACTTCCCAGTGATCTACGCTTCTGCGATCAACGGAACTTCAAGTGAATCAGATGATCCTGCTGATCAACAAAAAACGATGGCACCATTGTTTGATACGATCATCGAACATATTCCAGCGCCAATCGACAACAGTGACGAACCATTGCAATTCCAAGTATCATTGCTTGATTACAATGACTACGTTGGACGTATCGGTATTGGCCGTGTTTTCCGCGGATCAATCAAAGTTGGCGACCAAGTTGCATTGATGAAATTAAACGGAGAAGTTAAAAAGTTCCGTGTGACGAAACTTTTCGGTTTCTTCGGTTTGAAACGTTTAGAAATCCAAGAAGCCAAAGCCGGTGATTTGATTGCTGTTTCTGGGATGGAAGATATCTTCGTTGGTGAAACTGTTACACCAATCGATCATCAAGATTCATTACCTGTTTTACACATTGATGAACCAACATTGCAAATGACCTTTATCGTGAACAATTCACCATTTGCGGGTCGCGAAGGAAAATTCGTAACCGCTCGTAAAATTGAAGAACGCTTAATGGCGCAATTGCAAACAGACGTTTCATTGCGTGTGGATCCAATCGGACCTGACTCATGGATCGTTTCTGGACGTGGCGAACTTCATTTGTCAATTTTGATCGAAAATATGCGTCGTGAAGGCTTTGAATTGCAAGTTTCTCGTCCAGAAGTTATCGAACGCGAAATCGATGGCGTGAAATGTGAACCATTTGAACGAGTGCAAATCGATACCCCAGAAGAATACATGGGATCAGTAATCGAATCATTGGGAATGCGTAAAGCAGAAATGCAAGATATGATCAATACAGGGAATGGACAAGTTCGAATCATTTTCTTGGCACCAGCTCGTGGCTTGGTTGGTTACACGACTGAATTCCTCTCAATGACTCGCGGTTACGGCATCATGCACCATACCTTCGATCAATATTTGCCAATGATCCAAGGACAAATTGGCGGTCGTCATCAAGGCGCACTTGTATCGATCGACACAGGAAAAGCAACGACCTACTCAATCATGAGTATTGAAGAACGTGGAACGGTCTTTGTTGAACCAGGTACCGAAGTGTACGAAGGAATGATCATTGGTGAAAACTCTCGTGACAAAGACTTAACGGTCAATATCACGAAAGCAAAGCAAATGACCAACGTCCGTTCAGCAAACAAAGACCAAACCTCAGTTATCAAGAAACCTCGCATTCTTTCATTGGAAGAATCGTTGGAATTCTTGAACAAGGATGAATACTGTGAAGTGACGCCTGAAAGCATTCGTTTGAGAAAACAAATCTTGAACAAGAGCGAACGGGAAAAAGCACAGAAAAAGAAAAACAACTGATAACTAAAACAGTGATCGAAAGTTTTAAACACTTCTGATCTGTTCGATTTTCCGAAGGATGGAAAAGGGATTGCTCCTGTGGTGCAGCGGCTCTTCGCCGCACCCCGTAGAAAAGCAATCAGCCGATTTCCCTCCTTCGGTTCTTTTTTGCTCGAAGTCAAGTTGAACCGTTAGAATAAGCACCGCTTGCAATTTCGACCATTCCTTTTTAAAATGAAGAAAGCAAGCACAAAGGAGAAATCTATGAAAAATTATCCTGTTAAAAAGAATCAGGAACTTGAAGTCGATATTTTGGATCTTTCCCATGAAGGAAATGGGATCGCCAAAGTCGATGGTTACCTATTGTTTATTGAAAACACCCTGCCAAATGAACGTGCCTTAGTCAAAGTATTGAAAGTCGGCAACAAATTTGGTTTTGCCAAAGTGATGAAACTGTTGCAAGCAAGTCCTGATCGGCAAGAATTACCGAATGAAGCATTGTTGCGCACCGGGATCGCTCCATTGAGTCATTTGAGCTATGACAAACAATTAGCCTTCAAACAGCAGCAAGTAGAGAATGTTTTGGCTAAAATCGCCAAATTGCCTGAAATCACAGTCAATGCGCCAATTGGGATGGAAAAACCATTCGGTTACCGTAACAAGGCGCAAATCCCTGTGCAAAAGATTCATGGAAAATTAACGACTGGATTTTACCGTAAAAACAGCCATACTCTGGTACCGATCGAAGACTTTTATATTCAAGATCCAAACATCGATCAAGCAATCATCAAAGTCAGAGATATTTTGCAGCGTTTCAATGTCAAAGCCTACAATGAAGAAGCCCATGAAGGGTTCTTACGCCACATTGTCGTGCGTCGTGGGCATCACTCAGGTGAAATGATGGTCGTATTAGTGACACGTAAACCGAAATTCTTCAAGGGAGAAGAAATCGCGGAAGTGATCCACGAAGAGATTCCAGAAGTTGTTTCTGTCATTCAAAACATCAATGAAGAAAAAACCAATGTGATCATGGGCGAGTTCGAGCGTGTTTTGTATGGCAAGTCATCGATCGATGATCAATTATTAGGCAAAACCTTCCAAATCTCAGCGAAATCTTTCTACCAAGTCAACACAGCGCAAACAGAAGTCTTGTACCAAACCGCCTTCGAGATGGCACAACTGTCTGAAAATGATGTCGTTGTGGATGCCTATGCAGGAATCGGAACGATCGGGATCAGTTTGGCTGATCGCGTGAAAGAAGTGTTAGGGATGGAAGTCATTCCTGAAGCAGTGAACGATGCCAAAGCCAATGCCAAAAGAAATGGTGTCGAAAACGTGCATTACTTTATCGGTAAAGCCGAAAAAATCATGCCGCAATGGCTACGCGAAGGCATTCAACCGACAGTCGTCTTCGTTGATCCACCTCGCAAAGGTTTAGATGCTAGCTTTATCGAAACGACCGCTGCGGTTAAACCAGAGCGCATCGTCTACATTTCCTGCAATCCAGCAACCTTGGCTCGTGACCTCGCGTTGTTTGAAGAAGAAGGGTATGTGACAAAAGAAGTCCAACCTGTTGATTTGTTCCCACAAACGACCCATGTGGAGTGTGTCGTGTTGTTAGAACGTCTTTAAGTTTGAAATCTTTATTATTTGGCTGCTATCCTAGTATGTGTTCTACAAAAATATTGGGAATAAATAACTAAGATGTAATGTTGATGGATAGATAGATGTATTGATGATTATATATTTATCGATAGGAAAATAACGAATATAAATTAATTGTTATATTGTATCTGTTTTATCGCCAGAATTGGACGTTTCTATAAAATGGACTCTTTGTCAATAAAAATTTATGAATTGTGCAAAATCAAATCTGGGTCGGAATGAACCTCATTCTGACCCAGATTTTTTGTTATCTTACTTTGATTAATTGATTGATCAAAAAGATTTTGATTCTCATGTCCTCAAATAATATAAATCTTTAGGATATTCGTTTCATTGTCCTTATGTGCGTATTCTTCGCTTCTATTTTTCTATTGGAGTAGGGATAGATAATCGCATGGGTAATGCCTTCTTCATAGATCAGAACATTTTGAAACTTCTCGCGATTATACAAATAAAGCTCATTTTATCTTCTATGGCAGCGCGCGAACGAAATTCATCAACCAACCATTTTTTTTTGGAACATTCTCTTAGAGAGCTCTAGTAAATGGCTTTTAAGCTTTTTCAATATACGAATAACGGAGTCAAAGATACATGAAAGCCTTTTCTCAATAAAAGATAAAGATACTTTCTCAGTCAGTAAAGAAGCAATTTTAATTCTAACATGATTTGCGATTGAATGTTTGAATCGGACAAAATAACTTTGAGTAGTCCAAGAGGTTCTACAGTTTTTACAGGTATAACACTAATTTTTTAGTGCAAAACTATTGGCATATGATTGTATTATTCAAAGTGGACAATAGCTTCTTTCTGAAATTTTCACTATAATTGCTTTCCTGTTTTCATCTACCACAGTAGAACCACAACTTATACAGGCGCGAGGAGCAGGTGAGAAAACAATATTGACGATCAAGGTCGACTCCTTATCAATGGTTTTGTATTAGCTTTAATTAGTCTTCAAATTCTCGTTTATTAACCTCAGCATTTGTTTGATAAAATCATTAAACTAGACTATTGTTTTCACAAGGATTTATTTTGTCGTGATGTAACTATATTAGAGAACGATATTTTTTATTGAAAATGAAGATGTAATGAAATAATAAATTGGAGATCAGTTGAATAAGTGATAAAAATTTACCAAAGATTATTGAATTTTCTTTTTTGCAGGAAGGTAAAATTTAATTGTATTAAAATTAGTCATTAATAAATCGAAAATAAATTATCATGTCCCTAGTATTGTTTTTTTTGAAAGAGGTGTTTATTATTGCAATTAGCAAAGAGATGATTTTAGCTATCAAATAAGGAGAGAATCTTTTTATGAATTCATTTTGGAATTTGTTCGATGACACATCTTATGAGAAAAAAATTCGTTTGTTCTTTTATTCTATTTTTACAATCATTACAGTTATTTTACTTTTGCTGGGTATTTTTCTGGTAAATTCTATGACGGAAGGTATTTATAAACGAAACCAAGAGAAGCTATCTTTATTAACTTATAGTATGAAAAATGAACTTGATCAGGCACAAACGTTAACAACAGAGATCGGGCAAAACCAGCTGATTCAAAAAAGCTTGGAAGAAGCACAAGAGAAAAAACTCTCTGAGATTGAACGCACTTTTTTAGCTACGAGTGTTCAGAATGAATTAAATTGGCTTCAAGTAAACAAACTTAGTATCAAAAACACGCTATTGTACGATGCAAATTTTCAACAAATTGCTGGGAACATGATGAATGTGGATGTAAAATATCAAAATGATTTTGATATGCGGGTGATCAAAGCATTAGGTCTCGAGGACACAGAAGGTCTCTGGCATTTTGAACCTGATATGAGCGAAGCTATATACGTTCGTCATTTATTTGGTACCCGTGATACTCCTATTAAGCGTAATGGGAGTCTAATTTTATACATTAATTTAACTTTTGTTCAAGAATTACTGGCTTCAAGTGATATTTTTTCTAAAAACGACTTTGTCGTTTTGGAAACAAAAGGTCAAAGTACATCAACAAATGAAAAACTTGCTGAATTAGTCCGAAAGCATGAACAAAAGGCCGAGAATTTGAATGAGCATTTCAAAGATGTCTATGGCTTTCAAACGATTGGCGAAAATCGCTTCTACAAATTAAAAAAAGAATTTCAAGTAGGAAATCAAGAGCTATCCGTCACTTATTACCTTCAAAATCGAGAAATGATTGGGGACGTGATCCAGATCATTATCAGCTATTATTTCGTTGTACTAATAGTATTATTTTTTAGCTTTATTTTTTTCCGTCAATTGACTCGAAGACTGGTTCATCCCATTAATCTTTTAGCCGATAATATGACGAATTTTAGTCAAGAACAAAATTTTAATGAAATTATCAAGCATTTAAATCTCACACGAAAAGATGAAATAGGCCAGCTAAATCGAAATTTTGATCATCTGGTCAATGAGATTCAAGAACTTATTACTAAGGAGTATCAAGCAAAAATTTTATCACAGGAAATGGAATATCGTTTTTTACAAGCGCAGTTAAATCCCCATTTTATGTATAATACCCTGAATTCAATCAATTGGCTGGCTATCAAGAACAAGGATAAAGATACTTCAATGATGGTTACATCACTGGCTATTTTGTTAAGATCAAAACTGAATTTAGAAAAAGATTACCATACTGTCCGTGAAGAAATGGCAATTGTTGAAGCTTATCTCACTATTCAAAAAGTACGCTTTAAATCTAGGCTGATTTTTCATTCTGACATTGACCGGAGGACCTATCAATTTCTCATTCCCAAACTGATTATCCAACCATTGATTGAAAACGCAATCAAATATGGGCTAGAAAAGCAAGAAGAAGCAATTCATATCGAATTAATGATAACGGAACAAGAAGATCAGTTTCAAATCGTCGTTTCGGATGATGGACCGGGTTTCCAGGAGAATTCTTCACACCACCAATCCACAGGAATCGGATTGGAAAATATTTCTACTCGTTTAAAGCTATTATACCAAGGAGAAGCCAGCTTAACGATTTCATCTGTACCCCATCTCCAAACAGCTATTACAATCAAAATCAATAAAGAAGTCTTAGAAAGTGAGAATTGAGGGAAAGCCAATGAATAAGTATCAAGTTTTAGTGGTAGATGATGAGGAAATCAGTGCAGATGGTATTAGTGAGATTATCAGACAAAACTATAGCGGAAGTTTGGAGACCATGACATTATACTCTAGCACACAAGCATTAGCTTATCTGAAAGAGAATCCTGTGGATCTTTTGATTACAGATATCAATATGCCAAAGCTTTCCGGAATCGACCTAATCAAAGAAATCCAAGCAATTGATCCAGAAATTCGTATTGTGATTTTGACTGGTTTTGGTTCTTTGACGTACGCGCAAAAAGCGATGCGCTTTGGTGTGAAACATTTCTTACAAAAGCCAGCTTTTCCTGATCAAATTTTAGAAAGTATTCAAGACGTATTAAAAGAAATTACTGAAAGAGAGCGTCATGAATTATTGAATTTACGCCATTTAAGTGAACAAATATTGTTAGGAAAAACGGATTATCCCTTCGACAAGTCACTCTTTCTATGGATGATTTCATCGGCTGATAATCAGCGAATAGGTGAGGCTTTGCGTCATTTTTTTGAAAAAGAAAAGGTACCTTATGTGTTAGGAGAAATCAATCCGATTACCCAATATTACTTTTCATCCGAAACAGATGCTTGCAAGCTGATTGGGCCGATTCAAAAAACATTTTCTGATGAACATTTTACGATTGTTGTTCTAAAAAATGCTAAATTATCCGATTTAACGCATCACTATCAGAAGGGGATCGCTTATATCCAATGGAACTTTTACTATCCGGATGAAAAGGTTGTTATGCTAGATGAGTTTCCATACTTAGTCACAGAGAACCAACGAAATAGTAAACGACAATTAGACGGGTTGGAACATATCTTGCAAGAGAAAGACAATGACAAAGCTCTGAGTCAACTAGAGAGCTTTTTCCAAGAAGCAATCAAAGTATTACTACCGGTGAAACTTTTGAAGCAATGGCTATTACAGAAATTTTCCAAAGTTTTTGTAGAGAATGGCAAAAGCTATTTGGAAATTGCTGATTTTGAAAAAAAACTGCGACAGACTCAAACATTTTTAGAGCTGAGGAGTTTAGTGATGATGCAAATAAAACTCATCAATCAAGCAGATACATTTGTTTCACCAGCAGAAAAAATTTCTGTCAATCTCAATCGAATCATTGACAAATATTACGCTGAATCAGAATTATCGTTAAAATGGATTTCCCAAAATTTGCTCTTTTTAAATGCTGAACATCTGGGAAGGACCTATTTGAAAGAAACTGGCGAGAAATTCTCACATCACTTGCAAGCGATAAGAATGCTTAAGGCCAAAGATTTACTTGAAAGTGGATATAAAGTTTATGAAGTAGCCGATATGACTGGATACCGAGAGAATCCAGATTACTTTAGTAAATTGTTCAAAAAAACGTATGGTAAAACGCCAAATCAAGTTTTGAAAAGATCAGAGTCATGAATATTCTGATCTTTTTTTACTGATTGATTAGTGCGAGTGTAATATTTTTCAAAAATGAGAGAGCGTTTTCTAAAAGTCGATTTTTTACGGGTCGAAGTCGATTTTTTATCTAATTGTTAGAGGGGCTTCTACGTTAATATAACCGTGTAAGCGATAACAATATTATCTCATGGAAAGCCATAATAAGACATGAAAATAAAGGAGAGACGAAAATGATCCACAAAAGTGCATTGAAAACAGTAAAAATGGGGTTAGTAGCAGGCTGCGCACTCATGCTTTTGAGTGCTTGCGGTTCCGATACAAAAGAAAAATCAAGTGGTGGAATAGAAGAAATCCGAATCTCGTGGTGGGGAGGCGATTCTAGGAATAAAGCTGTTCAAGAAGCAATTTCAAAATTTGAGGAGAAGAATCCAGACATCAAAGTAAAAGCAGAGTTTGGTGGTTATGGCGGGTATCAAGAAAAAATGACGACCCAATTATCTGGTGGAACGGCGGCTGATGTGATTCGCTTGGATTCTATGTGGATGGACCAATATAAAAATCAACTAGAAGATTTAGGAACTCTATCAGAAGAAATCGGCCTTGATAACTTTTCTGATGATGTATTGGAACCCGTAAAATCCGATGGGAATATCTTAGGATTACCTTTATCCACCAACTACCGTCCCTTACTTTATAACAAGACGGTTACTGATAAATATGGAATTGAAAAACCAGAATCTTGGGATGACATTTTCGCAATGAGAGATAAATTACCAGAAGATTATTATCCAATGGCTAATTTTTTTGGTGCAAAATATGCATCACCAATCGTATTCTTTTCAATTTTTGCGCAACAGACTGGCAAACCAATATCTGATGAGGATTACAATTTGAACTACTCCTTGTCTGATTTTGAAAATATGATTGATTTTTATCATGAATTGGTAGAAAAAAAAATCATGCCTTCAAAAAAAGAGGTGGACAACTCCGGCTCTATCGAGGGGGCTCCGGCTCCAGCTTTATTAGAAGGAAAATGGGTCAGTTTATTTGAGTTTATTGCCAATACGAATACAATAGAAAGTCAATTGAAAGAACAAGGCTTTGAATTAGCGGTTGCGGGATTCCCTACAATGACTGGTGAAAAGTCAACGGGTGTTTGGACCAAGCCATCAATGGTTTATTCCATTCCAAAGACAAGCAAACACAAAGAAGCAGCAGCTAAATTGATTAATTATCTGATGAATGATCCAGAAGCAAATAAAATTCAGAAATTAGAAAATGGGATTCCCGATAGTAAAGCAGGCAAAGAAGCTCTTGAAAAAGATCAGTTGATTGCCCCAATGGCTCAAGAAATATTGACTTTAGGTCAAGAAAAAGTGGATACAAGTCTTTCAACAATGTTCAAATGGGACACGGCAAAATTAAATGAAGTAACTTTAGATGTTATTACGAAATTGGATTATGGAGAAATCTCTACCAAAGAAGCAGCTAAAGAGTTGTACGAGGCCTTCAAAGAAGAAGGAACTAAATTACAAGGTTAATTTCATCACGTTGGGGTTGGAGCGCAGTAGCACAAATGTTCTACCTAGTATTCAGCCCCAAAGTTTTTCTATTGCAGTGTTCATTATATTAAGGGGTGTTCATTATTATGAAAAAAGATAAATTACTAGGGCTTGTGTATATCACTCCTTGGTTGATTGGCCTTTGCTTTTTTGTTATCTATCCTTTTACGTCATCCTTGTATTATAGTTTTACAGATTATTCGCTACTTAATGAGCCTACGTTTATTGGATTTTCCAACTATCTGAAAATGTTCAAAGACGATCCAACTTTTTGGATTTCTTTGAAAGCAACGGTGAAATTTGTTGTGTTTACGGTTCCCTTTAAATTGGTTTTTGCTCTTTTAATTGCCTATATCATGAATTCAAAATTGAAATTTATTGGCTTTTTTAGGACAGCTTATTATATTCCCTCTATTTTAGGAGCGAATGTAGCGATTGCTGTACTATGGCAATTTCTATTTAAAGCAGACGGTTTAGTCAATATGGTATTAAATATGGTCGGAATTGGATCGATTGGCTGGTTTTCTAGTGCTGCTGGCTCTATGTTTACGATTGTTCTTCTACGGATCTGGCAATTTGGTTCTGCAATGGTTATCTTTTTGAATGCACTAGCGGAAATTCCACAAGAGCTTTATGAAGCTGCAGCAATTGATGGGGCTTCAAAAACGAGACAATTTTTTTCAGTCACATTGCCGCAATTATCACCGATCATTTTCTTCAATTTGATTTTACAATTGGTCCAAGCCTTCCAAGAATTTGACGGACCATTTTTAGTGACGGGTGGAGGACCCATGAAACAAACTTATTTGTTGCCTATGTATATTTATGAAAGTGCTTTTAAAAATTTCAACATGGGCTATTCCAGTGCACTGTCATGGGTGTTATTCATCATGATCATGGTTTTCACAGCAATTTTATTCAAGACTTCTAAACATTGGGTTTTCTATGCGGATGGAGGAAAATAGAGATGGAATTTTCAATGAAAAACAAAGCAGCAAAAAAGAAATCAACTAATCCTAAAAAGAAGTTGATCACGGCATTACGCTATCTTGCACTTGTCTTAGGTGCTTTAGTCATGCTTTATCCAATTCTATGGCTTTTTGGCGCTTCCTTCAAAAGTAATTCTGAAATTTTTCAATCGATTTGGTTTGTACCGAATCAGTTAGACTTTACACCTTACATTGAAGGTTGGAAGACATCTAGCCAATATACGTTCTTTACTTATTTTATGAATTCCTTTCTGATCGTTATCCCAAAAGTTATTTTGACATTGATTTCCTGTACTTTAGCTGCTTATGGATTCTCACGTTTTGATTTTCCATTGAAGAAAGTATTTTTTCCGATTATGATCGGTACGCTATTTTTGCCAGGCATTGTGACAAGAATTCCATTGTATATCTTTTGGAAAAACTTGAATTTATTGGATTCATATATTCCATTGATTGCGAATTCGGCTTTTGCATGTGACACCTTTTTTGTTTATATGCTTGTCCAATTTTTCCGTAGTGTACCTAAAGAACTTGATGAAGCCGCCCGAATAGATGGCTGCAATTCATTCATGACATTGCTTCGAGTGCTAGTTCCCATACTGAAACCTTCGTTGATCACTGCAGGCCTTTTCCAATTTATTTGGACGTTTACTGATTTTCAAGGTCCTCTGATTTACATTTCTTCCGTAGAAAAATATCCGGTCTCCCTCGCTTTGCGAATGGCGTTGGATACAACCTCAGCAGATTTTAGTTGGAACAAAAATATTGCCATGTCCATTATCGGGTTGATACCTTCTATTTTGATCTATTTCTCAGCTCAAAAACATTTTATTGGTGGATCGACCGCTGGTGGGGTCAAAGGGTAAAATACAATTGAAAAAGGTGAAAAATATGAACAATTTTACAATTACAGGTTTTGCAGATGAAATCAGTCCTAACGTGTCGGAGCAGATCCGAGTTTTAAAAAAGAATGATATTCGTCATATCGAGGTACGAGGTCTTGATGGGAAAAATGTCAGTGAATTAACTTTGTCAGAGGCCAAAGAATATAAACAACAATTTGAAGAAGCTGGAATCGCAGTTTCAAGCATTGGGTCTCCTATTGGCAAAATCAAATTGACAGACGACTTCGCTGAACATTTAGCGCTCTTTAAGCATATTTTGGAACTGGCTGCTATTTTTGAAAGTCCTTATGTCCGGATGTTCAGCTTCTATATCGATGATCCCGATAAAGCTGATGATTACCAAAATGAGGTGCTTGAACGCTGGCAACAATTTTTAGAAATAGCGCAAGAATATCCACAGATTACATTGCTCCATGAAAATGAAAAAGATATATATGGAGACACACCAGAGCGTTGCTTGCATCTGCTACAGGCATTAAACAGCCCTCAAGTAAAAGCTGCATTTGATCCTGCAAATTTTGTGCAATGTGATGTAGAAGTCTTCCCCCATGCGTATCGCTTGTTGAAAAAGCATATTGCGTATATGCATATCAAAGATGCACGCTATGAAGATCATCGTGTCACACCAGCTGGAAAAGGAGATGGGCAAGTTCAAAACGTTTTGGAAGCATTAGTCGCAGATGGTTTCGCAGGTTTTGCTTCGCTAGAACCTCACTTATCGATTTTTGATGGCTTTGCTGATTTAGAATCAGGTGATTCGATTGCTTCGAATGAAGGAGACGGAGCCAAACTATTTACAGTAGCAAGCGAAGCGTTGAAAACGATTTTAGTTTCTGAAATGGAACAGGAGTGGAAGTAGTATGAAAAATGTACGTATTGGAATTATTGGTGTGGGCAACATTGGTACTTTGCATTTAACTAATATCTTATCCGGCAAGATAGATCATGTCGAACTGGTGGCTGTTTGCGATGTAAATCCAGATAAATTAGCACTTGTTCAGGAGCGTTACGGTGATCAGTTTCGCTATTACTCTACGGATGAGGCAATCTTAAATGATCCAGCCGTCGATGCTATTGTGATTGCTACCCCTCATTATGACCATCCGATCCTAGCTATTGCAGGTCTAAAAGCAGGTAAACACGTTTTAGTAGAGAAGCCTGCTGGGGTCTATACGAAAAAAGTCCGTGAAATGATTGAAGAAGCAAAAAAACATCCAGAATTAACGTTAGCATTGATGTACAATCAGCGCATGAATCCAATTTATCAAAAAGCAAGAGAGTTAGTAGGCAGTGGTCAGATTGGCGAATTGCGTCGTAGCAACTGGATAATCACAAATTGGTATCGCTCGCAAAGCTATTATGATTCTAGTAATTGGCGTGCGACTTGGAAAGGTGAAGGGGGAGGTGTTTTACTGAATCAAGATCCCCATCAATTGGATTTGTGGCAATGGATCTGTGGTATGCCTCAAAGAATATTTGCGTTCACGTATAACGGCAAACGGAGAAATGTAGAAGTTGAAACAGAAGTCACTGCGTATGTTGAATACCCCAATGGCGCAACCGGTGTCTTCGTTACTACAACAACAGAGACGCCTGGAACAAATCGTTTTGAAATCGTTGGTTCTCAAGGAAAGATTGTCATTGAAGAAGATCAATTAAAATTTTGGCGTACTACTGTGGATGAGACAGAATGGAATGCTACTTACTCAGGAGGTTTCGGAGAGCCTGAAGTTTGGGAAATCAAGGTGCCAGTGATTTTTGATGGAGAAAACGGCCATTGGAAGGTCACACAAAATTTTATCAATCATATTTTATTTGATGAAACACTCCTTTCTCCTGCTCAAGATGGCATATTCGGTTTAAGTATCTCTAACGCGATTCATTTATCCTCATGGCAAGAGCGGTGGGTCGATCTGCCGATTGATGAAGAACTTTTCTTAGAAGAATTAACGAAACGAATCGATGCATCAGAAATAAAACTAGGCGAAGAAAAAGTATTAGATACCAGAAATACTTATTAATGAAAGAAGGCAGTGGGTATGGTTCGGTTTGGAATAATTGGTTGTGGTGCTATTCATCACATACACTTAGAAGCGATACGATCAGCGGGTGGTGTCATAAGCGCTTGTTGTGATAGTGATGAAGAGAAAGCCAGAAAAACTGCTCGTTCAGAAGGATGTTCCTATTATACAGACTATAAGATGTTGATCGCTGATCAAACAGTGGATGTAGTTGTGATTTTGACACCCCATTATTTGCATAAAGAGATGAGTCTCGCAGCATTAAATGGACATAAACATGTTTTGTGTGAGAAACCAATGGCTACAACAGTGGCAGAGGCCGAGGAAATACTGGCCGCTGCTGCTAAGACAGATAAATATTATCATGTTTGTTACCAAAACCGATTTAATCCTTCTTTTTTAGCAATGGAACAACTCATCAGTCAAGATTTGGGAGAACTAGAAGGGGTAAAAGCGGAAGTTTCATGGAATCGAGAGGCCGCTTACTACGCAGATTCGTCTTGGAAAGGCACTTGGGAAAAAGAAGGTGGCGGTGTATTGATCAATCAAGCAATCCATACGATTGATGCCGTTTGTCATTTTGCCGGTGTTCCCAAAAAGATCAAAGGAAAAATTATGACCTCATTTCTTGAAGGGCTGATTGAAGTAGAAGATGCTGCTATTGGAACCGGTCTGATTAATGAAGAAACAAAATTTGTTCTCTATGCTTCAAATAATTACGCAAAAGATTCCTCTCCACGGATCACTTTTGATTATACTGCTGGTCAGGCAGTTCTTACGAATGAAGCATTGTGGTTTAACAATTGTGCCCTTCCACTAGAACATTTTGAGCGTTCAACAGTTGCCAAAGAATATTGGGGTAATGGCCACTTGGCTGTTTACCAAGCACTGATGCTGCGACTGGAAGGAATAGAAAATCATCTAACAAAATTACTGGCCATAACTGATGCTTTTGACTCATTACAAGTAGTTTGTGGTCTTTATGAATCAAATAAAAAAAATGAATGGGTGGAATTACGAGCACCTACTGAATACGAGAGGTAAGAAAATGAGAAGAACAGAGTATCCCCGACCGCAATTTGTTCGTCAGAATTGGCTCAACTTGAACGGCACTTGGGGGTTTGAATTTGACGATGACAATCAGGGCAAGCAAGAAAAATGGTTTCTGAGAGAAGCACTTTCTAATGAGATTCAAGTTCCTTTTGTTTATCAAACAGAAGAAAGTGGAATCAATGATCGCTCCATACATGAAATTGTTTGGTATAAACGTGAAGTTGATCTGACTCCCAAACCAGCGAAAAGATATTTGCTACATTTTGGTGCGGTAGATTATTTAACGGATGTTTACGTCAATGGTCAGCTAGTATTTACCCATGAAGGGGGACACACGTCCTTTGAAGTAGATATTACTGAAGCGATGGACAAGGATATGATGCAGAATATCACTTTGCGTGTCTTTGATCCTCACCAAGATGAAACTATTTTAAGGGGCAAACAAACGTGGGAAGAAGAAAGCCGCTCGATCTGGTATACAAATTCCACTGGGATTTGGCAAACGGTTTGGATCGAGGAAGTTCACGAAGTTTATTTGCAGGATCTGAAGCTAACACCACTCTTTGATGCCGATAAAATTAACATCGTAGCCTCAATCAATAGACAGTGTTCAAATCTCAAATTAGGTTATCAAATTACTTATAAAAATGAAGCCGTTGCAAATGGAGAAGTTAAAATTGAGAATCCTGTGATTGATTTTGCTGTTGATGTCATCGGCGGGAAGATTTTTAATCAAAACTTTCATGGGGAAGGTCGATCTTGGACACCAGAAACCCCTAATCTTTATGATTTGAACTTAGTTTTATATCAGGATGAACGCGTAATTGATCATGTGAGTAGCTATTTTGGTATGCGAAAAATCCATGTAGAGAATGGTATGGTCTATTTGAATAATAAACCTTACTATCAAAAACTCGTGTTGGACCAAGGCTATTGGCCAGAAAGTTTATTGACTGCTCCATCAGATGAAGCCTTTGTGAAAGATATCCAATTGGCAAAGGAAATGGGCTTCAATGGCTGTAGAAAGCATCAGAAAACAGAAGACCCACGATTCTTGTATCATGCAGATCGGTTGGGTTATCTCGTATGGGGAGAAGCAGCGTCTCCAGCATGGTATAGTAAACAAATGGTTGATCGATCACTAAAAGAGTGGGGAGAAATTGTGGCTCGGGATTACAATCATCCGAGTATCGTGACGTGGGTTCCAGTAAATGAGAGTTGGGGAGTGCCGGCGATTCAGCGAGATCGTCAGCAGCAACATTTTTCGCAAACAATGTACCACTATCTCCATTCAGTGGACACTACTCGTTTAGTGATCTCAAATGATGGTTGGTCTATGACGGAAACAGATATTTGTGCGATCCATAATTATGCCCATGGAACAGAAGAAGAGGTGAAAAAGTATAACTATTTTGTAGAAACATTAAATAGCAAAGAAACGATTTTATCTCATTTATCTGCACCATGGAGTATTTATGCAGAAGGATTTCATCACCAAGGCGAACCAATCTTATTGACTGAGTTTGGCGGAATTGGCTATGATGTTTCTGGTCAACCAGGATGGGGCTATACTTCAGTAAAAGATGAAGCAACTTTTCTAAAAGAGTATAAACGAATCATGGATGCAGTTAGCCAGTCACAAATTTTGTGGGGATATTGTTATACACAATTGACGGATGTGGAACAGGAAATCAATGGATTATTGACCTATGATCGTCAGCCTAAATGTGATTTAACTGAAATCAAAAAAATCAATCAGCAATTTCATGTGCCGATGATTTCTTTGTAATTTTTAAAGAATAAACATCCTTAATTCTGTTATATGAACAATAATTAACGGCGGCGCAAGACTATCTTACTTTATATAGTCTTTAGGTTTCGAATGTGGCACCTAAAACTGTTGCACTAAAATCAACTATTTTTAGTTGAATTTAGTGCAACATTTAATGGGATTTTGAATAGATAGTTCCAGCTTTGATGTCGATGTTCAGGATTTTCTTGGATCTTCTTCTATATTTTATTTTGAGTAGTGGTTTTCATATAGGGAGTTTGGGTAAGCTATTTTTGATATTTTTATAAGCATTAGTTGTTAATATCATCTTTTTAAGCTAATTGATTGGAACTTATTCAATGATTGTACTTGTTGGTATATTTGGAAATGATCGTACCTTACGACGTGAGGTAGAGATCGACAGTTTTGCTTATGGATTTACACCAATTTTTAGTTCTGCTTTATTTGCTTTGTAGACCGTCCTTCTCATATGGGCCAAGCTTAAATCATCACTGTAATGATGATATAGTGATTAATTTCTTGTTGAGTAACCAATTAATAGTAATTGCTATGCTACATAAAACTTGTATCCATCAAACAAAAAGAAATTCAAGCTGTTAAATTGCATTGATTAAATGTTGTTGTCGATTATCTATATTAAAACTTGTTTATGAAGTTTATAGTGGAAAAATGTATAAAAATTCGAGAAAGTTTATAGTTAAGATTTAGAACCCAAGATGAAAAACAGGAAATACTTATCAGTCATTTTATTTTGTTTATTTATTTCCTACATTTTTTTCTCACTTATAGATATAAGCTAAGAATATAAAGTTAGTTAATTACATATATTAAAGAAAAAATTTTGGTCAATACAATGGCTGTTGCTTATTGAGAACGAGGGGGAACTTGAGAAAAAAGCAATGCTTTCGAGTATTTTTCTACAGCGGGAGAATTTATTTTACTTATTTTGTAAATTGCTATGTAATCAGAAAAGGGTAGAACGAAATGAATTATTAACCTAACTAACCTAATCTTAACTAGTTATAATAGGTCTAATATAAAGTGTTACTACGATGATGTTAAGATTCGATATTTTTATTCTAGGCCTTTTAACAAATTTTTGATATGGACATCACAATAAGATGGATACAAAATCTTGAATCCGGCCTCATAAAAAACTCCATTAGGTGTATTTAGCGTTGTGATTATGGAAAAGGAAGATAAGGAGCTGCATTATAATCTTTCATGACCAATTGTTGTCAAAAGTTTAGATTTGCATGAGGGAAGGGAGAAAATTTTTCGATTCTCATTTATTTTGTTTGAGTTGCTGCTTAAATATTGTGGTGAAGCTTCAAATATGCAGACATCCAAATCCCTCAACATAAAGTTTGGTCGGCCATTAATATGTAAGCGTATAAAAAAATATGGCATGTGGTGATTAGAAAGTATTATAATAAACGTAGTGAATAGAAAATTTTTGTTAGGAGGGATTGCACATGGCAACGATTCGTGCATTTTCACACAAAGAGATTACACCGCAGAATACGCATTTGTCGAGTTTTAAAGTGTTGATAGAGTCAGCTTTTTATGGGAACAATGTCACTTGGATTGATGATCTAGCCACTGCTTATCACTTAGCAAAAGAATCTTCTGGCGCTATTCTTACGGATATGCCGGTCACCAACACCGAAGAGCTAGGTTTACCAGAGGATGCAAAAGTCATCGTGTTTAATGACGGGAAAGTAGTCGGGCGGACAGCAGCAGCTCGACGCATCATCGGACATCCCGGGATTGATCGAAAATTGTATGAAGGGATTTTAAGAGATGCTTTGTTTCAAGGGACACGTAAAAAATTTTATGGCAGTGAAGTTGTTGTAGGATTAGACGAAGCGTTTATGGTCAAAGCTCACCTGTTGTTACCAGAGCACTATGAAACCAATTTTTACTCTTATTTGTTGAATTTTCAATTGATGACGAAATCATGGGAGGAAAGGTATCAACGTTCCAAAGAATATCCAGAGACGGACATTTTTTTGTACGCTGATCCAGATTGGTCTCATCCTGATTTTCCTTATGGGCTGTCTCTCTTTGATCCTGAACACAATGTTGCGGCAGTCTTAGGCTTAAACTATTTTGGTGAATTGAAAAAAGCGACATTAACTTTGGCTTGGGCTACCGCGCATCGCAATGGCTTTGTGGCGTGTCATGGGGGAATGAAGCAATATCAGTTACCGAATCGAACATTTACGATGGCTGCTTTTGGTCTTTCAGGATCAGGAAAATCGACTATCACATTGGCGGAACATGATGGCAAATATGAGATCAAGGTTCTGCATGACGATGCATTTGTGATTAATCAAACAAATGGTGCGTCCACTGCTCTGGAGCCTTCTTATTTTGATAAAACGCAAGACTATCCATTAACCAACCCAAATGTCCGCTACTTTATCACCTGTCAAAATGTTGGGGTTACTTTGGACGAGGAAGGAAAAAAGGTCCTCGTGACCCAAGATATTCGTAACGGGAATGGCCGAACCGTCAAATCACGGTATGTCACACCCAATCGGGTGGATCATTTAGATTCACCGATCGATGCAGTATTTTGGATCATGAAAGATGACACGCTGCCTCCTGTAGTAAAAATTGACGATCCGATTTTAGCCGCTGTTTTTGGTTTGACCTTAGCTACGAAGCGTACGACAGCTGAACATGTTGTCGAGACCACGGATATAGATAAACTGGTCATCGAACCTTATGCCAATCCATTTAGAGTTTACCCTTTAGGAGAAGATTTTGCTCATTTCATGCACTTATTCAAAGAAAACCAAACGGCTTGTTATATTCTAAACACAGGCTTTTACAAAGGCAAGAAGGTCACGCCTGAGGTCACGCTGACATCGATTGAAATAATCGTAGAACATGAGGCTGAATTTAAAAATTTTGGCGGGATCACAGAGATGAGTTTCCTGCCAGTAACAGGCTTTGAAGTTGATTTTCAAGATGCCTCTTATGTTGCTTATTTAAGAGAGCGAATGCAAGGACGGCTGGACTTTATTTTGGCTCAAGAAACAGAAAATGACGGCTATAATAAGCTGCCTAAAGAAGTAGCAAAGGCAATGGAAAAGGTGATTTCTAAATTAAGTGAGCTTCCTAGTTAATTTAGTTGAGTCAATCTCCCGCAAGCGGCTTTTCTTCCTGAAACACTTATTTGGTTAGCCAGAAAGGAGCGATTATGAGCATTCAGTTTCACCATATCCAAATCACAGTCAATGATGTAAAAAAAGCAGAAGGCTTTTATGACCAATTATTTGCACTATTAGGTTTCGACCTTCAGAAGAAATATTCTGGGTATTTAGAACATGCCGAGATGGAAGTAGTAGAATATATAGGGGATTCATTTGATTTCGGTATTTGTTCCCCACGAAAAGAATGGAAGAACGAGAAAATCGATTCAAGAAAACCGGGCTCTATTCAGCATATGGCGTTTAAGGCGGAAAGCCGTGAAATAGTAGATGGGATCTTTCCCCAAATAAAAGCCTTAGGGGTAAAGATCCTTCACGATCGACCAATGGAGTACAAAGAGCGCATCGCCCCTAACTACTATGCCTTATTCTTTGAAAGCCCAGAAGGCATTCGTTTTGAACTATTTCATTATGCCTGATTCCTTAAACTAAAAGAGCGTGGCATGAACTTGTTGCGTGAACGTGTTCCTATTCAGGTGATCTTTCATTATGGGGTTCGAATGACCATGCGATATCAGAGACAAACTTTTTTCGAACCTGTCATCAGGAAAACTAGAACACTCTTTTTTAAAAGTACGTCTGTCTGGAAAAAACTATTTGTTTCCTAAAATTCATTTGGATAATTCAAAAACAGAAATCTAACTCGTGTGTTAAAAAACGTTCGAATTTTTATCATTGATGCCTTTCGATATACTCATGATCGTGAGCAGATGGAAACGCTTAAGCAAGCAATCGAATTTTTGCTTGCTCATTGGGAGATCCGGCAGCCAATCAGTCCTTGTCATTATGGGATGGGCACATTATTTATGCAGACAGAATATCCCTTTAGAGGGTACAATCTTTTTTATTATCTGTATGTCTTGTCTTTTTATCCTGCTGCCAGAAAAGACGCACGGTTTTTAGAGGCTTTGCAGCAGTTTGAATCAAAAGTTCAAAATGGCAATGTCATCGTAGAACGGGTCGTACCAAAACTGGGGAAACTGAATTTTTGTAAAAAAGGACAAATCAGTCCCTTTGCTACACAGCGTTACCAAGAAATCCTTGCTCGATTGGCAGAGGATTGAGGAAAAAACAGCCCTTTGAAAGTTTTCCCCCCATCTAGACGATTCTTTTTCTTTTCTGGTACACTGTCTGTAAAGAAGCAGTTGATTAAACAACAGAGGGGAGAAAGACATGCAAAAAATATATCTTGTTGAAGATGATGCAACGATCGTCTCTGTTTTAGCAGAATATTTGCAGCAGTGGGGGTACGAATGTGTTTCGGCGAAGAATTTTGCTAGTATCTTGCAAGAGTTTCATGAGATCAAACCGGATCTCGTTCTTTTAGATATTTCGCTGCCTTATTACAACGGGTATCATTGGTGCCAAGAAATTCGCAAGACGTCAGAAGTGCCGATCATTTTCCTTTCGTCGATGGATCAACAGATGAATCAGATCATGGCAATGAACATGGGGGCGGATGATTATTTAACAAAACCCTTTGATTTAGCCTTCGTTTTGGCAAAAATCCAAGCGTTGCTGCGGCGCAGCTATCAGTATAGCCACCAACAAGCGCTGACCTTTGAGATAGGGCAAGTAACCTTTTATCCCACAGAAAATGTATTAAAAAAACAGGGGGAACAGTTGCCACTGTCTCCAAATGAAGCTCGGATTCTTTCCTTGCTTTTGCAGCATCGAGGGAAGATCGTAGCCAAAGAGACCATCATTGAAATGCTCTGGAATAGTGAAGAGTTCATCGATAACAATACATTAGCAGTCAATATGACTCGCTTGCGAAAAAAATTGAGCCAGATCGAACTATCCGATTTGATCCAGACGGTAAAGAATAAAGGGTATTTGATCGAAAAGGAACACGCCTATGACTAACGTGAAAGAATATTTCGTGCTTTATGGAAAGTTTTATCTCGTTTACCTGCTATTTAGTACGGGCTTATTTGGGCTATTCTTTCTCCATAGCCTTTCATTGGAGCCCTTCATTGACTATGTGGTCTTTTCAGGGGTGATCTTAGGGGGACTTTCCCTTTTTCATTATTTTCGTTACGCACAAAAAAGAAAGCAGCTACAGCATTTATTAAGAAAAGAACGTATGACGGAAGCGGCGTTGGCGTTCTTGCCTGCCAATCGAAATCGTTTAGAAGACGAATACCAAGCCCTTCTAAGGCAGCTGGCAAAAGAAAAAACGCTGTCCGATTACAAAGCAACCATGAAAAATGAAGAAATTTATGAAGATTTCGGTTTGTGGCTTCATCAAATCAAAACGCCTCTAGCGGCGCTAGATCTTTTGGTGCAAAGCGATTCGTTGTCACCGACGGAGGTCAAAGCGGAATTATTTAAGGTGAATGATTACTTGCAAATGATGTTGAATTATTTACGACAAAATTTAGCGAATGAAGATTTTGTCTTCGAGTCGATTGCTTTAGCGCCCCTCGTTCGTCAAACGATCAAAAAGTATGCCTTGTTTTTCTCGAAAAAGAATCTGCAACTGGATATGGCGGTGGATTTAACGGTGACATCCGATCGAAAGTGGCTTGTTTTTATTTTTGAACAGGTTCTTTTCAACAGCTTGAAGTATACCGAAACCGGTGGCATCACTGTTTTCACTAAAGACAATGCCTTGGTGATTCAAGATAGCGGCATTGGTATTCGTAAGGAAGACTTGCCAAGGGTGTTTGAGAAAGGATATACGGGACAAAATGGTCGCTTTCAGCAACGAGCGAGCGGGCTAGGCTTATATATGAGTCAACAAGCGGCTGAAAAAATCGGCTGCCGTTTATCGATTGATTCTGAAGTAGGACAGGGAACCATTGTCACGCTTCGTTTTCCCACCACAAATAACCGATAGCCGCAAACTTTCAACACTGTAAGTTTGCGGTTTTTATTGTAAGTCGCTTTTTTCTGCCACTCAGCTTATTCTAAAAAGGAAGGAGGGAACAAGATGACACTTTTAAACATTCAACAAGTAAAAAAAATCTATCAAAGCCAGCTGAACGGACAACCCGTTGAAGCGTTGAAAAACATTACCTTTATGGTAGAAGAAGGGGAATATGTCGCTATCATGGGGGAATCAGGTTCGGGAAAGAGTACGTTGCTGAACTTGATGGCGACGTTAGACCAACCGACAGCGGGGGAAATGCAGCTGAATGGCATCGATCTGACCACGATCAAGGAAAAAGACGCAGCGAGTTTTCGACGGGATCACTTAGGCTTTGTTTTTCAAGACTTTAATTTGTTGGACACCTTTTCGGTAAAGGACAATATTTTGTTGCCATTAGTTTTATCGAAAGTTTCCTTCAAACAAATGGAAAAGCAGCTTCAGCCCATCGTACAAACTTTAGGGATCGCCGATTTATTGCAGCACTATCCGTATGAATTGTCTGGCGGACAAAAGCAACGGGTCGCCGTCGCACGAGCGATCATCACAAAACCAGAACTGCTTTTAGCAGATGAGCCAACCGGAGCGCTGGATTCGAAAACCTCTGATCAACTGCTGACATTATTTCAACAGATCAATCAAAATGGACAGACGATCGTGATGGTCACTCACAGTTCGATCGCAGCCAGTCGCGCACAACGCGTCTTGTTTATCAAAGACGGGTATGTGTTTCACCAGCTGTATCGAGGGGATCGCAGCAATACCGCTTTTCTAGAAGCAATCGCCGAAACAATGACTGCTGTCTTTGCAAAGGAGGAGTAACGATGTTCTTTCAAAAAATCGCCTTCTCCAATTTGCGTAAAAATGCTAAAGCTTACACACCCTTTTTATTATCTATGATTTTCTTGGTGGCTGTTTTGATGATGACGCAAATCATCGTGAACAATCCAGGAATGAAGGAACTTCCTAGTAGTCAAAGCGCCATCTTCATGTTTCGTTTAGGAAATATCATCCTCATGATTTTTGCGGCGATCTTTTCCTTTTACACCAATAACTTTTTGATCAAACAGCGAAAAAAAGAATTTGGTCTCTACAATGTTTTAGGACTAGGAAAACGTGAGATAGCCTTCGTGGTCTTTTGGGAACTCTTTTACAGTTTTCTCATTAGCCTTGCCGCCGGATTGATCAGTGGCTTATTGTTTGCACGATTAGGATTTTTGATTTTGAAGAAAATATTAGCTGTAGGCGAGTTCTTTGTTTTTAAACTGTCATTTGAGAGTATTGGCTTGGTGATCCTGTATTTTATATTCATCTTTGGGTGTTTATTTTTATTTGACCTGTTGCAAGTACGCAAAACCAACCCACTTCAACTGCTACAGGGAAGCAAACGTAATGAAAAAGAGCCTCGTGCGAAAGGCATTTTAGCACTTTTGGGTGTCCTTTGTTTAGTAGCAGGATATACGATTTCTGTGACAATCAAGTCTCCCATCAGTGCCTTAGGGCTCTTCTTTGTCGCAGTTATCCTCGTGATTTTAGCCACCTATCTGTTGTTTATTGCTGGCAGTATCAAAGCATTGCAGTTTTTAAGAAAACGAACGACCTATTATTATCAAACGAACCATTTTATCAATGTCTCTACCATGTTGTATCGGATGAAACAAAATGCGGCTGGTTTAGCGAGTATCTGTATCTTATCAACGATGGTGTTAGTGACCGTTGCTACGACCGCCAGTCTTTATTTTGGACAAAAGAATGTGATCGACACCCGTTATCCGTACGATGTTCAAATTGAATCAGCAGCTGATTCCCAGCAAATCAACACAGCGATTGATGGACTTGAAGAGAAGCTAACGATCAAAGAGCGCCAACAAGTCACTACAACAAGACCGTTGCTTTTTACCTTTGAGGAACCAACTTTTGTTCCCTCAACCACTTTTGAAGAAAATAGCGGTAGCTTAGATAAAGCCGTGTATCTTATTTTTCTTACCAGTTCTGAATACCATGAAATCACCGGGAAAACAGGACCCGCTGAAGATGAATTATTCGTTTTTCCGGCAACCTGGACGCAAAAAGCATTACCAGAAAAGACGACGATCGATGATCGTCAATTTCGCTTGCGGGAATTGAAAGAACTGCCAACATTCACGAAAACAGAAAACCCCGTTCAGCATCTTGTTCTCGTGGCGGATGATCAGTGGCTTGCCGAAAAGCTAAGCGCTTGGTATCAAAACGAAGATTTCCAGCTTTACCAGCAACCAGTAACAACAACAGTCTTCAATTTTCAAACAGCAGAAGCAAGCGATCGTGAAATCATCGCAAAAGAGATTCGCAGCGAACTTCTGGCAGCAGATGCTCATGCGAGCGTTCAGTCAAAAGATCTTTTTGAAGATGAGACAAAAACCTTTACTGGTGGTTTTTTCTTCTTAGGCTTGATTTTTGGTGTGATCTTTATTTTAGCTGCCGCGTTGATCATTTATTATAAACAAGTCTCCGAAGGAATGGAGGACAAAGAACGTTTCGAGATCTTGCAAAAAGTTGGGTTAAGCCATAAGGAAGTCAAACAAGTGATCCAGCAGCAAGTCTTGATGATCTTCTCGTTTCCTTTAGCTGCTGCGATCATCCATTTAGCGTTTGCTTTTCCGATGATTCAGAAGTTGTTGCTTCTTTTTGGTCTAACAGATCGCAACTTATTGATTACGGTATCGATTATTTCTGTCCTATTGTTTACAATGATTTATCTGCTGGTGTATTTCATCACCGCAAGGGTCTACTATCGATTGGTGGAGCGCAAACAGTAGAAGATGGACAAACGCTATTTTGTCAGATGATAGCTGGATGGATTAGCCGTCACCGACAGGAGCTACAAAAATAAAATGTAAGAACACCCCATTCGTGAAGCGACGCTCAAGAGTTAGAATTTTTGGTCTAACATTTTGGAATTGCTACATGATTGAGGTGTTTTTTTGATAACACGCCCGTTAGCCCACTTTTTTAGAGTTGAAAAAAAGCCTTAGGTGACCTATAGTGAAAAGGAGTAAAGCGCAGGTGTAGAGTGCCGTGCGGATGATAGTCATTTCCAAATAAAAGGGATCATGTGAGCCAAAAAGGAGAAAGCCTTATGAAAGAGCAGCCGATAACCATTGGATTCCCCTTAAGAGGTGAGTGGCTTGCGCCGACTACACCAGCCGAAAAGATTCCTAGCCATGGTACCGATCGAATGGGGTTGCGTTATTCCTTTGATTTTTTACAAGTTAATTTTGAGGGGAAAACCAAGGCTTTTCATGATCGAAGCTTTCTGCGCTATTTCTTCTTAGGGGTTCCGCTGGAGAGCTGTTATTGTTGGGGCGAAAAAATCTATGCACCTTGTGATGGCGAAGTAATTGTTGCAAGAGATGGCTATCGGGAACGGAAAATCGTTCACTGGATCAGAGACTTTTCGATCGCTGTAAAAAATGGTTTGTTTTATAATGAACACAAAGATGATTATCAACAAATAGCTGGCAACTACATTGTGATAAAAGCTTCTGAGGGCGTTTATATGGCATTTGTCCATCTGCAAAAAGGATCTGTCACTGTTTCCGTACGACAAAACATCACCAAAGGGATGGTGATCGGAAACGTCGGCCATTCAGGAAATTCGACTTCGCCTCATCTGCATTTTCAAGTGATGGACACCAGTGATATCGCTCATGCAAAAGGGCTTCCTTGTCGTTTTGAAGAATACGAGGTTTACCGAGAAGGACGATGGATAAAGGTTTGGAATCAGATGCCAGATAGTACAGAACGGATAAGATTTTTGCAGGAGCATTAGGGACAAGCTGTGAAACATTCATAGGGGGCATCGCCGAAATGATTAGAAGAAAGAACATTTAAACGTTTCTGAGCTTCTTTAAAAAATTTGCAACAATCTTAAGTATTCAGAAAATGTATCTCTGGGGGAAACAAATGAAGCAATTACCCAATATCCTTACCACTTCTCGACTGATTCTATCACCACTTTTACTATTCCTTCAGCCAATGTCTGGCTGGTTTTGGCTGCTCTATTCCTATTGTTTTTTAAGTGACCTTGTCGATGGGCTGCTTGCAGGAAGGATGAAGCTCACCAGTGAGGTCGGTGCCTTACTAGACAGTTTCGCAGATGTCAGCTTTTTTCTCGCCGTTTTTCTTTCTTTACTACCTCGGCTTCTGGAAACCCAAGCAATCATGGTTTGGATCTTGGTGATCGCTATCATCCGTTTCGTCAGTTATCTGATTGGCTATATAAAATATCGGTCTTTTGGCAGTCTGCATACATGGCTTAACAAAGCAGTCGGATTTCTTTTATGTATTTTCCCGTTGTTGCTCATCATGTTCCATGAAAAAATTGTTGTCTTGATTTTGGGGATCATCGCCACTATTTCCGCATTAGAAGAATTACTGATAACGATCCTCTCAAAAAATCTGGATAGAAATCAAAAATCGATATTCGAAAGCTTTAAGTAAGGTACCTCTATCATTGAGGGCCTTTTTTGCTTATTCAAAGCTAACAGTCTTTTAAAAGATTCGTTAAAAACAATTTTAAAAATAACGTTGAAAACCATTTTTAATGGCCTTATGCTTATCTTTAAAGGGAGGCTTACAAATGATTAGACAAGAACTGCATGCATGTATCAGTAAAAACCAGCCCAATATTTGCCAAATTTCTGCCTACCAAAATGGAAAGGAAGTTTACTCGGATGAATGGCATGAGTATAAGCCAGAGGACACTTGCCACTTTATGTCCGCTACGAAAAGTATCGTTTCTCTACTAGTCGGGATAGCGATCGATCAAGGCTTCATCAGGAGTGTCAATGACAAAGTCCTCGATTATTTTCCAGACTATCAAGTAAAACGGGGCGAAAAAACGATTTACGACATTACCATCAAACACCTATTAACGATGCGAGCACCGTATAAATGCAAAGGTGATCCATGGACAAAGGTTTGCTCGAGTGATGACTGGACCAGCGCCTCCCTTGATTTATTGGGAGGAAGAAAAGGAGTGACAAATGAATTCAATTATCAAACCGTTTGTCTGCAGATCCTCACTGGTTTGTTAGCGAAAGCTTCTGGAATGACGACTGTTGATTATGCGAACCATTATTTATTTCGACCTCTTGGCGTAGCCGAAATGACCAGCTATTATGCGGAAACGGCAGAAGAGCATAAGTACTTTACGATGGACAAGGCACCAAAAAAACCAGTTTGGTTTTGCGATCCTTTAAATATTGGCACTGCAGGTTACGGGCTTTGTCTTTCAGCAAAAGATTTAGCCAAAATCGGTGAGCTATGCTTGAACCATGGCATCCATCAAGGAAAACAAGTGATTTCCTCACAATGGCTCACTGAAATGGTCAATCCGCTAGAGACAAACATAGAGAAATTTCAAAACATGAGTTATGGATATTTGTGGTGGATCTTGGATACTGAGAAAAGCTCCTATGCCGCCATCGGCAATAGTGGAAATGTCCTTTATATCGATCTCGAATCAGAGATTGTTATCGCCATTACGGCTTATTTTAAGCCAACTGTCTTTGATCGAATCGACTTTATCGAGACAGATCTTAAACCATTTCTATTTCAATAACGAGCAATAAGTAAAAGCAGTCCGCTGTCATAAGCCGACTGCTTTATTGTAGGTAACAGCTTTAAGAATCCTTTCTTGATCGCGACAAGCAGAGACCTATTGAGAAAAGTTGGCTACTCGTTTTATGAATTTATAATCTAGCATTTTGGTACCACATATAGGTGGCTAAATGAATAATAAACGGAAGATAAATAAGAAATGAATAAAATGACCAAACAATCACTGGCGTAAACTTGGTATACTATAGTTGAGAAGAAAATCACAAGCGAAAGGAGCGGTAGGAGTGTTTTCAGAAATCAGTATCTATCAAGTGAAACCAAGTGAAGTCGATACCTTTGAAGCAATCATGCAAGAAGCAACAGAGGCAATGAAGGTCATGGAGGGAGCTATGTTCTTTCGATTAATGAAACGAACCCACTACATTAAAGAAATGAGCACCATCAAGGAAGGGCGCCTGCCTGATCCATTGACAAGAGTCATAAAATGTGTGAAATATGCCCACTATTGGGAGTTTGATACCGAAGAAAACTATGGTAAAGCTCAAAAAAGGTTGTATGAAAGTTATTGGAAAGCAATGGAGAAATGTTTGATCGTTCCCCACGACAAGCTATTGGGGGAAGTTGTTGGGTGATCGTTTCCGTATCGAAGGCTCTCCAGTTGAACGGACTTTTCGTTGCAACTGTCTAGAGATTACAAGTGGAAATACAACAGGACGTTAAAAAGTCATTTGAAGGTTGAATCGACAACTATTCGTTTTTTAAGTGCTCTATTTCTTGAGGGAATCAGAAAGGAGGGGAACACGATGGCACAGGTTGCTTTTCATAACTCATACAAATTAAAAAAGGGTGTTTCAACAGCGGAATTTGTTCGTGTTGTTGAACAATTAAACCGAGAATACATTTCCAAACAAAGAGGATACCTTTCTTTTGAATTATTCGTAGATGGAGAAACTTGGGCGGACATCACCAAGTTCGAAACGAAAGAAGATGCGGAAGCATTTGCCCGATGCGGCACGCCAAATGCCTTTGCACAAGAGTTTTATTCGTTCATCAATTTAAACAGTTGTCGCTCTCATCTATATACGATTGAAAAAACGTTCAAATAACTTAGCCACCATGGAAAGAACAGCGCAAAAAACAATTCATATGAAAAGAGGAACTTCTTATGACAAAAACAGCAGAATGGTATCAAGGGAAAGCCGGTCGGGCAGAACATTTGGTCTATTTAAATAAGGAAGCCCAAGAGCTTGAGAAACTGATTCAAGGTGACAAAACAATGATCATTCGGGGGGCAGCCGGAAGAAAATCACCTTTAGGAGGAAGAGCCAAAATCAACGATCTTGTTTATTTTGTGGAGACCGGCGGCGATTTGACCATCACTCATCGAGGCATCCTTGCCAACGTGACTGAATCTGAAAAGATGACGAAAGAAGAATCCATAGATTTTGTAAAACGCTATGAAAAAGAGTTGAATTTATCGAAAAAACAAGTCGATCGTTGGGCAGGGAAAAAGTATCTAGCGGTCTATGAAATCGCTGAATTAGAAGAAATAACACCATTTCAGTACAATCGAGAAAAAAATATGGATGATTGGGTCATCACTGATGATATCAATAAGATTAAATTAGCATGCAGTGGCTTGCTGGAGCGTTAGGTAATCAAGATACGATTTAACGACGTTTGAAAAAGAGCGCATTACTCTTTTGGATACGCTACCATCAAAATGAAAAATGATTCTACAAAGAAAGATACAAGTGGTCAACGAACGAAAGAACTTGGATTTTTACATATTTGAATATCAGCGTTTTTATTCTTTCAGAACCTTATATTAAGAGTGCTCAAAGAAGCCTATGCAACAGCTGATTTGCCAAATTTATGTAAACAGGACTGGGTTGCTTATTTTGTACTGTAGTATTATCAACATTTAGTGGGAAGGATTTTTTGAAAACTATGAACTTTTCAAAAGGAGGTTTGCAAATGAGTAAAGAAATAAAATCATATGATGAGGTTAAAACCATGCTTGGATCAGCAAGTGAGGCTTGGGAAATGTTAGTCGGATATATCCGAAACTATTATATAATGGATGAGTTATGGGCTGAAGGAAATCCTAATCATAAGCACTATCACAATTTGCGTTTTAGGCGGGGTGGTAAGACATTGATTACTCTCTCAATTCGTCAAAGATATTTTATCGCTTGTATTGTTCTAGGTAAAAGGGAAAGAGAGACATTTGAAGAAGAACGGGAACTGTTAAGTAAAAAAGTAAGTTATAGATATGATCAAGCCAAAACTTACCATGACGGTAAATGGCTTGGTTTTGATATCTATGATAACTCGCTTTGTGAAGATATCATTCGCTTGCTTTCTATAAAGCGTAAACCTAATCGTAAAATATTACCTGATGACAGGGACAAGTCTGGCCAACTAGATTTAGGGATGTCACACGAAGAGATTACAACCTGTCTTTTTCAATAATTAAATATGAATACAGTAAAGGAGTTGAGTGAACGGATGGAAGGCAAAGAGCAATTGTTTCGAGACAGAAACGTGAAACCAACAGAGCAGCTGATTGCAGAATCTCTGGGTGAAGGATATGTCATTTATCAACGTTTTATCGAAACCTTTGAAAACGAGGGCATCTCTCTTATGGGTTGGCGCTATTACCAAGATGGAAAAGCGTGGTTGTCCAAAGGCGAATACAAATGGACAACGACTCGTGGAACGAATAAAGTGAAACCGATTTTTTGGCTCTCGATGTGGGAGGGTTTCTTCAAAGTTTCCTTTCACTTTAGCGAGAAAGTCCGAACACAGTTATTGTCTTTACCAATCAGTGAAGAAACAAAAGAAAGCATTCATAAGGCGCCAACTAATGGCACGAAAATGAAGTTTTTCTCTGTGATTTTTGATGTTGCTAGTGATAGTCCTTTGAATGATATTTATGTTTTAGTCAATTTCAGAAAATCATTTATCTAAAGGGATTCGGAGATAACGAAGAAAGTAAGGTAAGGTTTTACTGATCGTTGCTGTAGAGGTTACTCTTTATAGAATGAGGGATTACCGTTTTAAGTAATGTTATTAAGTATACTGATGGGGATTTGGAAATAACTTTGTCTGAAGAAGGTGAAATCGTTTTTTGCAATACAGCGAAGGAGCTAGATCAGGTTCAAGTGGCGCAACTCTTTCATCGTTTTTATACAGTAGATACTACTAGGAAATCAACTGGCTTGGGTTTGGCCATATCACGATCACTTATTGAAGAGATGAATGGAACCATTATGGCTAATTATGAAAATAGTCGCTTGAGCATTCGGTTGCTACTTCCGGATAGATGATTTAATGAACAAGCATAAAGGATATCCATACGTATATTTGAAAGACGTTTCTTTTAAAAGGAGACGTCTTTTTTAGGTTAAAAGCTGGAACAGACATTTCCGTTTTTACTAGTTGATGAGATTTGCATAGAGAAGAAAAAATGCTGATAAGATAGCTTGTTCATAACGTTAGGTCATGAGCTATACTGAACACAAGAAGAGCGTAATGCAAATGAGAGGAGCAAAATCAAAGATGGATGAAAAAAGCAATGGGATTCCTCATGGCTATATGACAGTAGGTCAATTGGCAAAAAAAATGGACGTAACGGTGCGAACACTTCAATATTATGACAAGCGAGGGATTCTGATGCCTTCCTCAGTGAGTGAAGGGGGCCGACGACTTTATACAGACAAAGACTTCGTAAAGTTGCACCAAATTCTATCGTTAAAATATTTAGGATTCTCTCTGGAGCAAATCAAACAAGTATTGCCAACGATGAGCAATCCAGAAGAGGTGTCCAGTATTCTTGTCAAACAAATAAAGCAGTTGAGAGAAAAAATCAGTTCTTTAACAGATAGTTTAGAAGCATTGGAAGCGTTTGCTCAGGAAGTAACAACGATGGAAAAAGTAGACTGGGCTGCCTATGCAGACATTATCATGTTGTTGCAATCAAACAGTGAGTTGTATTGGACGAGAAAACATTTTTCTGAAAAAGTAACGACACAAGTTGCGAATTTATATGAAGCAGAGATTGGCGATTTGGTTCAAGAACAAAATCTTCTACTGGAAGAAGCGGAACAATTGCATCTTGCCGGTGTTGCTCCTGACAGCACGCAAGGACAACGATTTGCTCAACGTTTTTGGCAAGTAGTGATGCAGATCGTTGGTGATAATACGCATTTACTCAATGAGTTTGCGGATATCGCTACTAAATACGGCGACAAAAAGTGGAAAGCGAAACAGTCGTTTATCGAGAAGGCTCTAGATTTCTACTTAAGAAACAATCAGGAACAAGTAGAAAGAGGTGAAATATGATGAAAAATAATCGACTTCCAGCTGTTGTGGTGAAAGACTTAAAAAAGACCTTTCAGAGGCAGCAAGTGTTAAAAGGGGTCTCATTTACCGTTGAAAGCGGGAGTATTTTTGCGCTGCTAGGCTCAAATGGTGCCGGAAAAAAGACCATTGTGAACATCCTTTCGACGCTTAAAACCATGGATAGTGGTTGTGTAATGATCAACCAATATGATGTCGTAAAACAACCCAATGAAGTGAGGCGACATATTACGTTGACGGGACAATACACTACAGTGGATGAGTTATTGTCGGGTCGCGAAAATTTGTATTTGATTGGAGAATTGCGAAACTTACCCCATAAAAAAACAGAAGTTACCGCTTTGTTGGAGCTGTTTTCATTGCAAGACGCCGCGGATCGGTTAGTTGCCACTTATTCTGGTGGAATGCGACGTAGATTGGATATTGCTATGAGTTTGATGGGCCAAGCATCGGTTGTTTTCTTAGATGAACCGACAACTGGATTAGATCCCCAAAACCGGCTTGAGATGTGGAGAATCATTCGAGAAATGGCTGCTCAAGGAACCACAGTTTTTCTGACGACCCAATATTTGCATGAAGCGGAGATTTTGGCAGATCAAATAGCGATATTGCATGATGGCGTAATTCTTGCAAAGGGAACACCAGCAACGCTGAAACAGGTTTTACCACAGGGAATCATAAACCTTCAAGTAAGGAATGAAGCAGATGAAAAAAAGGTTATGGAGTTATTGAAGAATTATCCACTTCGGAAATGTAGTTATGAACATGGAATAGAAGTTCAGACGGATGGAACTCTGCAACAACTCGAAGAGGTTTTACATCAGCTCAATAAAGAGAGTATTATTTTGGAAGCTTTTACACCCAAGCAACCAACAATAGAAGACGCTTTTTTCGCCTTAATTGGAGAAAAACAGGAGGAATCGGTATGAGTGTGAAAAATTCTAATCAGTCACTGTATAGAGCTACGAAAACATTAGTTATACGAAACCTAAAATTTTCCTTTCGAACGCCTGGAACTTTTGCTCTAGCACTTGTCATGCCAGCTTCAATGTTGGTTGTCTTTGTCTATGCGTTTGGCGGAGCGATGAATGTAGGAGAGGGGAACTTTATTGATTATATCGTTCCTGGAATTATTTTAGTAACGATTGGTCAATTCGCGCCATCTGTTTCAGTTCGTTTAAGTAACGATATGACAAATGGGATCATTGATCGATTTCGAACGTTGCCGATTTCAAATGCGTCAATTCTGCTTGCTCACGTCACATCTTCGATTTTACAAAACGTATTCACGGTAACGATAACAATGGGTACGGCTATTTTGTTAGGATTTAGACCAACAGCAAATTTTAAGGCTTGGATGATTATCATCTTGTTAATGATTTTGTATATTAAGATGATCATGTGGCTAGCTACTTTAAATGGTATTTTGGCGAAAACACCTGAGAGTTCTTCTGACTTAATGTTGCTGATTAGTGCGTTACCTTTTTTAAGTTCTGCTTTTGTCCCGACCGATACGATGCCTCCTCTTCTAAGGATATTTGCTGAAAACCAACCGATGACCCCTATTCTAGATAGCCTTCGATCACTGCTACTGAGCGAGGATTTGCCAACAAGAACAATACAAATGGCATTTTTTTGGGGGATTGGGCTGACAATCTTGTTTGGCTGCTCATCGATAATTATGTATAAAATAAAGATGAAACGAGACTGAGAGTTAATATGTTATGTAGACAAGTAGTTCCTTTATTATTAATGAAAGTGATATTTATTAGAAAGGAGCAGTTGTTTCGGACTGTCTTATATTTAGCAAGAAATTCAAAGCATATACTGTTCATTTCTTTATAATAGTATTCAGAAGGAGATGATTGGATGGATTGGTTAAAAGGAATGAATGAAGTGATTGAATATATTGAGAAAAATCTAACAGAACCTATCGATTTGCAAACCTTAGCAACTATTTTAGGATGTTCTGTCTATGAATTTTCTCGTATCTTTTCATTCATGACTGAAATATCTATTTCAGAATACATTCGACGCAGAAGATTGTCGCAAGCAGTTTTTGATATTCAAAAGAGTGATACGAAGATGATTGACATTGCATTGAAATACTGTTACGAATCACCAGCTGCGTTTTCGAGAGCGTTTAAAGAACTCCACGGTACAACCCCGACATCTGTACGAACCTCGAATGTATCGGTAAAGACTTATCCACCCATTCATTTCTTACTTAGTATAAAAGGAGTGAGCGACATGGCGTTTAGAATTGAAGAGAAAGAAAAATTTGAGATTATAGGCTTATCAGGTGTGATTTCTGATGAAGTTACAGCAGGTATGCCTACTGTATGGTATGAGTTTTATGAAAGCTATTATGAGCAGATGGTTCAAAACTTTCAAGCGCCCTATTGGCAAGTCGCAGCGTATGATTTCCATCCTATTAAAAATGATCTAAGCATCATAATTGGAGCAGAATATAAGAATGAGTTTTCCTTGAAAGAAACCCTATCGATAAAAACCATACCTGCTTCATCATGGGCGGTATTCGAAATTGATGGCTGTATTGATGAAACTAGGGACAAAGCCTATACAAGAATCTTAACGGAATGGTTTCCAACCAGTCACTATCGGCGAAATGAAGATCTGCCCAATCTTGAAGTTTTTCCTGGAGATACGCAAGAAAGAATCTCAAACTGGGAAATCTGGATGCCAATTTTACCGAAAGAAATTGTCTGAGAAATATTTTACACACAAATGGATGTTTGAAGTCGAAGGAACTTGCAAATGAGAGATTCTCTCCCAAAGTCCTCTTTTTGACAAGAATATTTACTATACAAAGTGAAATAATAAGTAGGTGGTTGGCTCTCTAAAATATTGCCATTAAATAAAAACTGTTTCTTTCTATGAAAAAAGAAACAGTTTTTATTTTTCATATCTCTTCAAATGCTTCCTTCATCCGCTCCAAGAAAAGTCCAGAAGCCTTTGAAAAAACTTGGGTGTTTTTCCAGATGACATCAAGGTTTGATTCCAATGTAGGACTCAATTTTCTAAAACATAAAGGACTGTCAGGGGCGAAGTTGACTAATTTATCCAGGGTCAAGCCGTAGCCGACACCTTCTTCTACCAGCTTTGATGCATTGTAAACAAGGTTATATGTGGCGACGACCGTCAATTTTTTCAGGTCTTTTTTCAACCATTTAGAAAGTTCACTGCTGACCAGACTTTGTCGAGAAGTAATTAGGGGAACGTCCCAGAGATCTTTTGGGGTAATGACCTCTTTGACAGCTAGCGGACTGTCTTTTCGCATCAACACGCCCCAAGTATCTTTGGCAGGCAAGCGCAAGGAATGGTACTTTTTGACGTCTGCTGGACTGATTACGACGCCAAAATCCAACAATCCTTTATCCAATCGTTCTTTGACCTCATCGGCGTTGCCGCTATAAAAGTGAAATTTGATGTTGGGGTATTCAGCTTGGATTTCTTTGATGATTGCTCCTAGCAACTGAATCACATAAGTTTCTCCAGCTCCGATCGATACATTGCCGGCGATCGTATCTCGAGGCGACAAGAATTCTGAGCGGGTCTTTTCTAGTAATTCTACGATTTCTTCCGCCCGTTTACGAAACAACAGTCCGTCTTCTGTTAGCGTGATTTTGCGATTGCCACGGGTGAACAACGTCACGCCCAATTCTTTTTCTAAGTCCATTAACTGTCGTGACAGGGATGGTTGAGAGAGATGTAGATGTTTTGCGGCAGCTGAAATCGTTTCTTTTTCTGCAACTGCTAGAAAGGTGGTCAGATTTTTTAATTCCATAGGTCTATACTCCTCTTTCTATGTTATATATGAATAGTTGGGTATTTGATATTAGTATTTTACATAGAAAGGTGCTGCAAGTACAATAGGTTTATCCAAAAATAGCTCAATCAATCAAGAAAAAGTGATAATCCACACCTTGATCAGTTGAGGAAAATTGGAGGATCGCCCTAAGGTACAGGATAGTTGACCGAGAAAGAAGGCGAATGAAATGAAAAAAAGGCAAAAGAAGGCCCTTGTGTCTTTAGTTTTGCTGGTACCGCTGGTTTTAGGTGCTTGCAGCAGCAATAACGAGGAGGCAAACGAAGTAACACAAGGCAGTTCAGGAGGAGAAACGATGACAGAAAATGTATCATTTACAGATGAATGGGATAAAGTCTTCCCGGAAAGTGATACGGTGAATCACCGAAAAGTAACTTTCCAGAATCGCTACGGCATCACTTTAGTTGCTGATCTTTATGAACCAATTGATGCACAAGGACCACTTCCAGCAATCGCCGTTAGCGGACCTTTTGGAGCAGTCAAAGAGCAGGCATCTGGTCTATATGCTCAAATGATGGCAGAGCGTGGTTTTGTTACGATCGCTTTTGATCCGTCCTATACAGGTGAAAGCAGTGGCGAACCACGCTATGTGGCTTCCCCAGACATTAATACAGAAGACTTCCAAGCAGCAGTCGATTTTCTATCGGTCCAAGAGAATGTAGATGAAGAAAGAATTGGTTTGATTGGAATTTGTGGTTGGGGTGGGATGGCATTGAATGCCGCAGCCATCGATACCCGTGTGAAAGCGACGGTTTCGGCCACCATGTATGATATGTCGAGAGTCAATGCTCAAGGTTATTTTGATGAAATGGGAGCTGAAGGACGCCATGAATTGCGCCAGCAGCTGAACGCCCAGCGGACAGTCGATTTTGCCAATGGCAGCTACGAACGAGCAGGTGGGGTACCAGATACACTGCCAGAAGATGCGCCTGTCTTTATGCAGGATTACTTTGATTATTACAAAACAGAACGAGGCTATCATGAACGTTCGTTAAATTCCAATGACGGTTGGAACGTGACATCATCGCTGTCGTTCTTAAATATGCCGCTCTTGTCGTATATCGATGAGATCCAAAGCGCCGTTTTATTGCTTCATGGAGAAAAAGCCCACTCACTTTACTTCAGTCAAGACGCCTTTGAGCAATTACAAGGCGATAACAAAGAGCTGACGGTCATTCCTAATGCTTCGCATGTTGATCTATATGACCAAACAGATGTGATTCCTTTTGACCAAATGACCGAATTCTTCCAAGAACATTTGAACTAAATAGTCACAACGGTCTTCACGACTGTTCGCTCATCTTTCTTCTGCTGAGCAGTCGTGTTTTTTTGAAACTACGCATTCAGTTGCTCGTTTCTACATCGAATCATCAGCAGAAAGGAGCGAAGCCATGCTGATAAAACTCATCCCTGCTGTCTTGCTGTTCCTACTAAGTGCCTGTGGGTCAAGTGGAATAGAGGAAAGACATGCGCTGTCTGCCAGCGAAACTTCCTCTGAGGCAAGTCAGGATCATGATCAACCGACGATAGAATCAGCAACAGCTGTCGTCATTACGGTTGGACAACAGGATTTTATAGCGAAGTTTTATGAAAATGAGGCGTCTGAACACCTAATGAATCAAATGCCCTTCACGTTGACAATGAGTGACTTGAACAACAACGAGAAATATTATCGTTTTTCTGAGAATTTGCCAGAAATGACTACAGAACGGCCGGAAATCATTCACGAAGGAGAAATCATGAGCTGGAATAGTCATACGTTGGTGCTGTTTTATCAGACCTTCACCAATTCTTATGGTGGCTATAGTCGTATCGGTGTCATTGAAGATCCGGTGGGGCTAAACGAAGCACTGGGAGCGGAAGACGTAGAGGTTATGTTTTCGTTAAGAAATCCTCGTGAATAACGAATGAATAGGAGTAAAACACATGACGATCGATCAATTAAACAAACTCATGGCAAGTGGCGAACCCTTACTTGGCGGTTCGCAAGCTTCCAAACAAATGGTGACTTTGAGTGCTGAGGCGAGAAAACTCACGATGAAAATCAATACAGTCTACCATGAGTCTGATGAGTTACAAGAACTTTTTGCCCAATTGACAGGAAAACCAGTTGAGCCGACATTTTCGCTGTTTCCACCCTTTTATACAGATTATGGCAAGAATATCAGCATTGGCAAAGATGTCTTTATCAATGCGGGGTGTCATTTTCAAGACCAAGGAGGGATCACGATCGGTGATGGTACCCTAATTGGGCATAACGTTGTTCTAGCTACCTTGAATCATGGACTTCACCCTGAAGATCGTAGCACGCTTTATCCAGCACCCATTACGATTGGGAAGAATGTCTGGATTGGTTCAAATACAACGATCGTTGCCGGTGTGACGATCGGTGACCATGCGGTTATTGCTGCTGGAGCAGTGGTGACCAAAGACGTCGCTGAGCGCACGATCGTGGCTGGTGTACCTGCAAAATATGTCAAAGAGGTTACTGAGTAAGCATAATAGCAATGAGTAAGAAAAAAACTGCTGTTCGCCTTGTCGCTTTTGAAGCGATGAAGACTAACAGCAGTTTTCTTATTCTTGAGGTGGCTCGCTCGTATTGGAACCGGCGAAGTTTTCGATCAACGATTTCACATCAAGACCGAGGGTTTCTTTCAATGTTTCTTGTGTGGTCGACAAGAGATTGGTGGCGTAATTGGTGACACGATTGGCACCGCCGCCTTCACCTGATCCTGTATCAACGACTGAAATTTTATCGATATTGCCTAATGGTGCGGCTGCTTCTTTGACTAATTGCGGCATGATCTCAACGATCATGCTAAGGATCGCTGCTTCATCATATTTCTTGAAGGCTTCGGCGATTTTTTCTTTCGTTTCGGCTTCTGCCGTTCCTTTCGCCAAAGTGGTCTCGGCTTCTGCCAAACCAATCAAACGAATTTTATCGGCTTCGGCTTTTGCCAGGGACTCTGTTCGGAATTGCTCGGCTTCAGTGGTTGCTAACGCAGACGCTTTTTTCGCTAATGCTTCTTGCTCAAGCGCATAACGATCCGCATCAGCTTTTTTCTTGATCTCAGAATCAAATTGCTTCTCACGACGTAAGATTTCTTTTTCTTCCAATTCGATTTGTTTTTGTCGTTCAACGACTTCGACTTCAATCTCTTGTTCTCGGACTTTTTGTTTCATGATGGCACTTTGTAGATGATAGGCTTGATCGGCATCGGCTTTGGCGATGTCTTGTTCTTTCTTATAAAGCGCCAGTTTCAATTCTTTTTCCTTCAACGCTTCAGCAATTTCCGTCATACGTTTTGATTCCGCTGTTTGCGATTCTTGTTCCGATTGGGCTTTTTTGATGCGGGTTTCTTTCAGTGCTTCAGCTTCCGCAATTTCGGCATCCCGTTTGACTTGGGCGATTCTAGGTTTTCCAAGAGAATCCAAATAGCCGTTTTTATCGCGGACTTCTTTGATCGTAAAGGAGACAATGATCAAGCCCATTTTTGCTAAATCGACAGAGGCAACTTCTTGCACACTTTGACTGAACTTGTCACGATTTTGATAGATTTCTTCTACAGTCATGGAACCAAGGATCGAACGCAGATGACCTTCTAGGACTTCTCGCGCTTCATTCTCCAATTCTTCCCGGGTTTTTCCGAGAAACTGTTCTGCTGCTGTTGCGATTTCTTCCACGGATGAGCCAATCTTAATAATGGAAGTTCCGTCACACATCACGGGAACCCCTTGTTCTGTGTAGACTTCCGGTGTGGAGACGTCTAACTTACTGGAGAGCAAACTGATTCGATTCGATCGTTGAAACACTGGCAAAACAAAGGCTCCGCCACCACGCACGATTTTGATTTTGTTGTTGCTTTCATCGGCGTGTACATTTTTGCTACCAAGATAGCTTCCGCTGATGATCAACGCTTCATCGGGCTTGGCTGTTTGATATTTCGTGACAAAGACGATCAAAAGCATTAGCAAAATAAATGCCACGATCGCAATCGGAAAGACAATTGGTGATAATATAATATCCATAGATACACCTCTTTTGTGATTTTGTTTAGTGATTCAAAAATTTTTCTGTGTAAGGAACGACGTAGCAAATGCGTTCTTTGACTTCAATAATCAAAACCTTCGATCCTGCTGCTAATGGCTCATCGATCGGCTGGAAAGCCGTAGCTGGTCGATTACTTGAACCAGTGACACTTGTAAGTTGAATTTCGCCCATTCCTTCACAAGGGATTGGCGTCAGCACCGTTGCGATGCGACCTTCAAAGTCCTTCTCGGAACTCGAAAGTGTTGCTTCGGCATTCCGCATGGGGATCAGTACGTAAAAATTCAAGAGGAAAACGAGCCCTGTCGAAAGACAGCCACTAATGACGAAAAGCAGGAGCGAATAGCCAGGCAGAAAAGTTTCTCCTAAGTAACCGAAGAGACTTGTAAAGGCAAACCACGGGATGATCAACATTGGATCTACTGGACCATCGAAATCGAAGATATCGCCAAACAGAAGCAGCAAAAAAGCTAAAATGGCACAGCCAATCAAAACATACAAATAAATTTGCTCAGGTGCATAAGTGTGCAGCACATATCCACCTCCTTTCATATAGTGTGATTGTGAGTACGACGAAAGCTAGGAGAAAGTTGGAAGATGATCGAGGGAAGCAAAAGAATAGAATAGGTATTCTATTATAATTATACCAATAAATAAGAAAAATATTTCATATAATTAGATAATTTGATTAAATAATATAATAATGGTGGGTTTGTTATGATAGGAGAAGCCTCAAATACACATGATTTTTTCAACAACCATTGACAAACAATGAAAATCAAAGTAGATTAAATCAGGGTAGTAAAAAGGTCAAAAGCAACTGCTGATTGTAGACACATCAAGAGGCAGATTTTGTTCTCTAACCCAATCGAAATAAAGTAGTTGTTCGCAAACATAAAAGAAGTCAGGGACACTTCTTTTCAACCGACAGATCGTATTGCTAAGAAATAGAGGTGGAATCGATGGATCAAAAAGAAAAAATGTTAGAACTAATCAAGAAAAAACAAGGCGGCGGCCGTTCAAAAAAGATGGAATCCCCAAAAAACGATCGGAAAAACATGCGTAAAGGCCCGAAAATTTATAATAAGTAGGGCGATAGATTATTAATACGAAATGATCGATTAAAAAAGAGAGAAGGACAGGGTTGCTGTCTTTCTCTCTTTTTTTTATTCTTCAAAATCCATGTACAACTCACTCAAAGCTGGCAAATCATGGACTTGGTATTTTGCTTTAAACGCTGCGATTTCTTCAGCACTGAAGCGCTTAGGATCCAGTTTCAGTTCTTCGACGGGAAGAGGTCGTTCGTTGGCGATCTTGACATCGATCACGACGGGTCCGTGGCTTTCTTTTGCTTGTGTGAAGACGGACGCTAATTCTTCTTCCTTCATTACCGTAAAGCCTTTCGCACCTAAGGCTTCCCCAACTTTACCAAAATCAGCACCGGCTAGTTGCACACCGAACTTGGTTTGCTCGGTATCTTCTTGTTCCGCTTCAATGAAGCCAAATGAGTCATTGGAAAAGACCACATTGATGATCGGCAAATTGTATTTTACTTGAGTAATGATGTCTTGCATTTGCATCGCGAAACCGCCATCCCCACTAAAAGTGAATACTTGACGATCCGGATAGCTCAATTGAGCGGCGATCCCACCAGGTACGCCATTGCCCATCGTCGCAAACCAGCCAGATGTTGTGAAACGCTGTTCACCTGTCATTTCTAAATGACGGATACTGTGGATGGTCACATTACCGACATCTGTGACAAACAGGGCATCAGGGGCTGCGATACGGTTGATTTCTCGATAGACAGGTTCGGGACGTAAGGGCTCTTGCGAATCATGGTCAAAACTATGACGCCATGCATGCCATTTCCGAGCGTTTTCTTGATTGGCTTTTATCCAAGCATCTGCAGGACGTGGGGCTGCCATCTCTGTCCATTTTCTAAGAGCGGTCGCACCATCTCCTAAAACGGAGACATCCGTCTGATGACGACGACCAAATTTCGAGGCGTCGATATCAACTTGGACAAAGTTGGCATCAGGATTGAAAAAGCGGCGGCCGAAAGGGAAGTCACTGCCGACAAACACGATGAGATCGGCTTCTGCTAAAGCTTCATTGGCTGGTTTTGTCGCAACCCGTCCGGCAAATCCAAGAAAGTTTTCATAAAGATCAGGCACGATGCCTTTAGCTAAGACAGAGGCTGCGATAGGCATTGAGAAATGCTTAGAAAAAGCATCGATGGCATCAAAATGACCAAAGAGACCTTGTCCGATATATAGGACAGGTTTTTTTGCTTGTTCAAAATAAGGAAGGGCAGCCTGCAAATCCTCGTCATCAGGCTGGAGAACACCTGTCTTATGATTTTTTGCGGTTGCAATCTCCTGTTCGTCGATTTCTGCAAACCCGTAATCGACCGGGATCGTTACCACAGCGACTCCTTTAAATTTGTAAGCGGCTTTAATGGCTTCGTCCACCACGTGGGGCAAACTTTCAGGGGACATGACCGTGCGATTGTAGATACTGACATCTGCGAACATCGGATTTTCATTCATTTCTTGAAAATCATTGTAGTTCATCGAGCTCGAAGCTACTTGACCTAACAAGGCAACGACGGGCACGTTATCCATTTGAGCATCATATAAGCCATTGATCAAATGGGTGGCACCTGGACCAGCAGAACCAAAAACCGCACCGACTTTTCCCGTTAGCTTGGCATCAGCCGCTGCTGCCAGCGCACCCGCTTCTTCATGACGTACTTGAATATACTTGACCGATTGCCGTTCATGGTACAAAGCATCCATCGTTGAGTTGAAAGATCCACCGGGGATTCCATAGATATGGTCGATGCCCCACGCTTCAAAAACCTTGATCATTGCTGTACCAGCATTGATTTTTGTCATTTTCTTCACTCGCTTTCTCTGTTGTCATTCGTTCTCTTTAAGTATAAACGTTTCTCAAAAAGACAACAAAGAATGCGCCTTCTGTCACAAGGCGCATAGAAAAACTTATTTTAGGAAATGAACGACTCAGTTGCGAAGCTCTTGCACGAATCGGCTGGCGATCTCTTTTGGTCGGGTGATGGCACCACCAACCACGATACCCGTCACACCCGTTTCGTGGATTTTCTTTGCTTGTTCCGGGGTGTGGATCTTGCCTTCGGCTATCACCGGAACCTTCGCCGCAACCAATTGCTGGATCAACTGATAATCCGGTTCGTCATTGGTAGGACTATTCGCCGTGTAGCCGGACAAAGTTGTACCAACAAAATCGACACCTGCTTCAAAGGCATTGATGCCTTCCTCATAGGTGGCGATATCTGCCATGAGTAGTTGATGGGGGTAAAGAGCTTTGATTTGCTTGATAAAGGCATTGATCGTCAAGCCATCATGACGTTTGCGCAAGGTACAGTCCAAAGCGATCACCGCAATATGTAAAGCGGCTAATTCGTGTACCTCTTTGATGGTTGCTGTGATAAATGGTTCTTCCGGTGGATAGTCTTTTTTGATGATTCCGATGATTGGCAGATCAACAGCTGCTTGGATCTCGCGAATATCGCGAACGGAATTGGCACGAATGCCAACAGCACCGGCTTCTTGAGCCGCTTTTGCCAATAGGGGCATGACACCGCCGTTTTCAGTATATAAGGGTTCTCCAGGTAAGGCTTGACAAGAAACAATTACTCCGTCCTTGATTTGTTGGATAAAAGCTTCTTTTTCCATATATATGACACTTCCCATTCTTGTAAAGGTTCGTTTCTCCCTTCGACTATATCATGAGGCTTTTTCCTTGTAAATGAAAGGACACCTTCTTTAAAAGGAAAGCGAACACCAAAAAGAAGCAAGCACCGTCATCAAGGGTGCTTGCTTCACTGCGAAGTGAGGATAGGGAACTCATTCTTTCGCTTGTTTTGATGTGCATTGCTTGAACTTTTCAAAATCGATCGTTTGATTAGCAGGCAACACTTCATATTGCAATCGTTCTGTTTCTTCATCGTGAATGATATGGAGGATTTTTCCGTCTTCGTCTACTGGTCCCAGACTGATGATCGTAAACCGTTCATTGATGACTTCTAAATTCTGTAAAACCCCAGAAAACACTTTGCGAATATGATGGGCGGTCTTGATTTTTTTGTCGGCTTTTTCTACAGCCTTGGCTAACGTAAAGCCTTCATCTAAAAACGTTTTGATCATTTCCACTTTGACGACCGTGGGCAGTCGGTATTTTCGTGGGGCATTTTCTTCTTGTGGGACCGATTGAATAAATCCTTTTTGTTCCCAATAACGCAATTGGCGAGGGGAGATAGCACACATTTGACTAAGTTCGCTGATGCCGACCAACAAGTTTTCATTATCAACGAGTTTTCGAAAAAGATGAGACATACGGACTCCATTCTTGTAAAGGTATTTGTTAACATTGTAACTTGTTTTACTTTTATGTCAAGTAGGTTGACAAACGTTAGGGAAAGATTTAAAGTAAAGAAGGTTTTATGAAAAATATACTGAAAAGAGTGTGAAATATGTCAACGAGTCGTCCTTTAGATATCTATGGCAAACCTTACAACCGTTCCTTACTGGTTATGGTTTTGCTGATCGGTACGTTTTGTACTGTTTTGAACCAAACATTGTTAACAACGGCTTTTCCAACCTTGATGGATGCCTTTGACATCTCAGCATCTGATGTTCAATGGCTGACAACTGGTTTCTTGCTGGTCAATGGGATCATGATCCCGATCACCGCATGGCTGATCAATAAGTTCAGCTCAAGAAATCTTTACTTAACCGCCATGAGCATCTTCCTGGCTGGAACGATCGCTTGCTTTGCTGCACCGAACTTTTCTACATTATTGATTGGCCGCTTAGTGCAAGCTGCTGGTGTAGGGATCTCCATGCCGCTTTTGCAAAATATCATGTTGTCGATCTTCCCACCAGAAAAACGCGGTTCAGCTATGGGTATGTCCGGAATCGTTATCGGGTTGGCACCAGCCTTAGGCCCAACGTTATCTGGTTGGATCATTGATCATTATGACTGGCGTTATTTGTTCGGAATGGTCATTCCGATCGTCGTTTTAGTCTTAGTCTTAGCGCTCTTTCTAATGAAGAGTGTGATTGAATTGTCGCATCCGAAAATCGATCTGTTCTCAGCGATTTTATCAACGCTTGGTTTTGGTACATTGCTCTATGGCTTTTCAAGCGTCGGTGACAAAGGGTGGGGCAGTATTGAAGTAATCGGTTTTCTTGCAGCCGGTGTCTTTTTCATTGCTTTCTTTGCATGGCGTCAATTGCACATTGAGCATCCGTTCTTAGAGTTGCGCGTGTTCAAATCAACGACCTTTACCTTGGCGTCGATCCTTTCAGGGGTCACGAATATGGCGATGATCGGTGCTGAAATGGTTCTCCCATTGTATATCCAAAACATTCGTGGTGAATCAGCGTTCCATTCAGGATTGATGTTATTACCAGGTGCGTTGATCATGGGGATCATGATGCCGATCACTGGTGCGATCTTTGATAAGTATGGTGCAAAACGTTTAGCCATCACCGGGATGTTTATCTTGACCGCCGCAACCTTACCATTTGCTTTCCTAACAAAAGATACACCGATTTTGCATATCATTATTCTTTATGGGATTCGGATGTTCGGGATCTCAATGGTGATGATGCCAGTAACGACTTCAGGAATGAATGCCTTGCCTGGAAACTTGATCAGTCACGGTACCGCAGTAAACAATACCTTCCGTCAAGTAGCCAGCTCAATTGGTACGGCTATCTTGATCAGTGTCTTGACAAACGTCACCAAGGGCAACTTGCCAAGTGATTCTTTGCTGGATAAAACGCCTTTGGCCTACAAAGACCAAGCAATCGAAGCGACTTTATCTGGCTACCATGCCGCCTTTTATGTGGCAGCGGTCTTTAGCTTCTTAGGATTCTTGATCGCCTTCTCCTTAAAGAAAAAAGAACCACGATTGACGGTTCTTGAAGGAGGTGCGGACAAATGATCTTGCTTTTGATCGTTCTTAGCGTGTTAGGGTTTGCGGTACTGAATGTCTTTGCCAAAAACAAGCTGCAAACAGGTTTATCATTGGTCTTAGGTCTAGTCTTCGTGGCAAGTGTCGTCGCATTGATGGCCAATTTGACCTATCATTTTGGAATGGAAAAAGAAACGACTGCTAAAACAACCCCACTGGTTTCTAGTGCCGATAACGAGAATTTTGATTTGCTATTGTATCAGCCATTAGGAGATGGTACGGAAAAAATCTACCTGTATAAAACGGATGCTGATCAAGAGGAACCAAAACAAACCGGTACTGATAAAGTGACTAATGTCGTGGAAACAGGGGCTGATTCAGCTCAATTAGAAACAAAAACGACCCGCTGGGTTTATAAAAGTGACCTATCACGCTTCTTGTTCGGAATCGCTGATAACGATGGCCAATATGTCAGCCGTACCAATACGTTCTCATTACCAGATTCATGGGAAGTCTTGAGTGTGGATCAAGCAAAAAAACTGGCTTCTTTAGCGAAAGAACAAGCGGACACCATGAAAACACAAGGACAAGCGTATGTTCAAGAAAACATGCAAGCTGCATTAATGGCTGATCCAACTATGGATGAGGCAGCCCAAAAAGCAAAAATCGCTGAATTGACAGAAGCTTATCAAAAAGAAGCGATGGCAAAATTGCTTGAAGAAGCAAAAAAGTAAAAGCGAGTAGATAGTCATGGGATGGAAGAATCAAATCGGATTCTTCTGTCCCTTTTTTATATGGAACATGATACTTTTGAAAAACGGCTGCCACCAAAAAAAATCCCACACACTAGAAGTGAGTGGGATTTTCTTTAGTCAAATGAGCACGCGGCAATCCGGTCGAAAGCTTCTTTTAACAAGTCCAACGATTGGGTGGCAGCTAAGCGAACATAGCCATCGCCGGTCGTTTCTCCAAAGGCTTTCCCAGGAATCATCAGCACACTGGTTTCCTTTAATAATTTCTCGACAAAGCTGACAGAGTCCAACCCCGTTTGTTCAATGTTGATGAAGGCATACATGCTTCCTTTGACTGGAGATAAGGAAAGGAAGGGGATCTCAGCAACCCGTTGTTCAATGTAAGTCAGTCGTTCCTTAAAGACAGCAACCACTTGCGGCACGAGGGTATCATAGTGATTCAATGCGTAGATACCTGCCCGTTGTGAAGGGGTTGGTGCCGAATAGGCGATCGCCTCATTGATCAGTTTTGCCGTAAGATTGATCGATTCAGGTGCAATCATGTAGCCGATCCGCCAGCCAGTCATGGCAAAGGCTTTTGAGAAACTGCTGAAAGTGATGGTGTTCTCAGGTGCGAAGGCTGCCATCGGTACAAAGGTATCATCAAAGCAAAAGGCTTCATAGACTTCATCTGAGAGGATCAGCAAGTCATGTTCAATGGCAACTGCTGCGATTTTTTCAAAAGTTTCTGGAGAAAAAACAGCACCAGTAGGATTGTTTGGTGAATTGATAATGATCGCCCGAGTTTTCTCAGTGATGGCGGATTTTAAGACTTCGACATCGATTTGAAAGCCATCTTTTTCAAAGGTCGGAATAAAGACTGGCACACCACCGACTAGTTCCACTTGTTGTTTGTAAGGCGAAAAGTACGGTTCATGAATAATCACTTCATCACCAGGATCAATGATGGCAGCCAAAGCTAAGTACATGCCATGCAATGCACCGACAGTTCCTCGTACTTGACTAGGAGAAAAAGTAAGCTGGTATTGCTTTTGATAAAAATCAACGACAGTTTGGATAAAATCAGCACTGCCGTCTGAAGCGGTGTATTTTGTATGACCCGCTTTGACGTCAGCAAAAGCTGCTTCAATGATTGTCGCATCTGTAATCAAATCAGGATCACCAATCGACAAATCAATCAAATTTTGGGTTTTCTTCGCAAGAGTGGCGATCTCCATTAAAAGATTTTCTTCTGGTTGTAAAAAACGTTCTGCAATCAACGGACGGTTCATTTTGTCATCTCCAATTTCTATAAAACTTTGCTTAAAAAATCCTGTGTCCGCGCATTTTGCGGATGCTCAAAGATCTGTTCTGGTGTTCCTTGTTCTTGAATGATACCGTCAGCCATAAAGATGACACGATCGGCAACTTCTTTGGCGAAGCCCATTTCGTGGGTAACGACCACCATCGTCATGCCTTTTTCTGCTAAAGCTTGCATAACCGTCAACACTTCTCCGACCATTTCTGGGTCTAATGCTGAGGTTGGTTCGTCAAAGAGCATTACATCAGGATCCATTGCCAACGCTCTAGCAATAGCGACCCGTTGCTGCTGCCCGCCAGAAAGGCTAGAGGGGTAACTATCTGCTTTTTCAGCTAAGCCAACTTGTTCCAGCAATCCTTTCGCTGTCTCTTCGGCAGCGGCTTGCTCTTGCTGTTTGACTTTGATCGGGCTGATAGTCAGATTTTCTAAGACCGTTTTATGAGGGAATAGATTAAAGCTTTGAAAGACCATTCCCATTTTTTGACGAATCTGATCGATTTTCACCCCTTTTACCAATAAATCATTGCCTTCGAAGGTGATTTTCCCACCAGTCGGCTGTTCAAGCAGATTCAAGCAGCGTAAGAAAGTACTTTTTCCACTTCCTGAGGGTCCGATGATCACAACGACTTCACCAGGTGTCACTTCAAGATCGATTTCTTTTAAGACGGTATTTTCGCCAAATGTTTTCACTAATTTTTCAACTTTAATCACTAGTTTTCATTCTCCTTTCAGCAACACCCAATAGACGTGAGAGGGCGAAGGTCAATACGAAGTAGATCAATGATACGATAACGTATGGTAAAAACGGTTTGAAGCTGGCCCCTTGAACGACGCCTGTTTGGAAAATCAGTTCAGACACACCGATCACCGATACGACCGAAGACTCTTTGATGACTGTGACAAATTCATTTCCTAGAGCAGGCAAGATGTTTTTGATGGCTTGCGGGAAAATGATGAAGCGCATCGCTTGGATCTGATTCATTCCTAATGAACGAGCGGCTTCCAGCTGTCCTTTATTGACGGCATTGATCCCGGCACGAATGATTTCTGCCACATAGGCGGCACTGTTTAGTGCTAAGGCAATACAGCCGGCAGCTAATTTCGAAAGCTCTAAGCCTAAAACGCCTGTTCCAAAGTATACAATAAATATTTGTACTAACAAAGGTGTTCCCCGAACATATTCAATATAGACAGCGGCAATGACTTTCAATGCTTTTGACTTAGAAAGCTTCATAAAGGCTAACAAGCTGCCACCGATAGAGCCGAATAATACCCCAACCAAGGCTAGGAAGATCGTATAGCCAGTTCCAGTGATGTAAAAGGGTAGATATTTTTCCCAAAAGCTTTGCTCTTCATCGATCGTGCCATCTTCAGTAAACATCAAACGATAGGCATCTTCTTTGTATTGGCTTAAAAGATCATTACTAATGATAGTTTCGATAGAGGAATTGAGTTTTTCCAATAAAACCGGCGCTTCTTTCGAGATGGCGATGGCGGTCTCCTTCACACCGTTTTCAAACGTGACATTTTCAGCTAATGCCAAGGTATCATTCGCCGTCACATATGCTTCGGCAACGGGACCTTCCATCACGATCGCATCAATTTTGCGTGATTTTAGATTGGTGATCAAATCAGGCACCCTTTGCAAAGAGGTGACGGTGGAGCCAGTCAATTCTGTATTTGCCAGCTCTTCTTGGGTGGTTTGACGTTGTGCACCGACAGCCACACCATCAAAATCAGCCGTCGATTGAAAACGATCCGCGTCTTCTGCTCGAACTAAAACGGTCTGTTGGACTTCCATATAAGTGTCAGTGAAATTGACTTCTTTGCGGCGCTCATCCGTAGCAGCCATTCCAGAGATGACGACATCGATTTTGCCCGTTTTTAACGCTCCTAACAACGCATCAAACCCAAGTTCCTCGATTTTCAGGTCGACCCCTAAGTCATCTGCAATTTTTTTGGCAATGGAAATATCGATTCCCACGATTTCATTTTTTCCGTCAACATTGGCGCGGAATTCATAAGGTGCATAATCGGCAGATAAACCCACGACCAATACACCATTTTCTTTGACTTTTTCATAGATTGGATCGGTTTCTTCTGCATGTGCTTGTCCGACAAAGAAAAACGGCAGCAACGCTGTGATGATCCCTAATAAAACAGTTCCCTTACTAAACCTTTTCATGTAAACGCCCCTTTAACTTTTTCTACGCATCTATTAAAAATGCAAATAATAACTAATAAATGTATAAAAATACATATAAGTGATAGAAACTATCATAGCATAACATCAGTTGAAGTCAATAAGTCAGAGAAAAAAAGTCAAAAATTGTTGTAGAGGGTCACACCATTTATTCAAATTATTTGCAATCCAAGCAAGAAGAAAGTGGTGAAGGAGCAGCAGCCATTTTCTAAATACGTCTATTTGAAAGGATGCTTAGAAAATAACGGATAATGAAGAAAGGAAACAGCTTCGCTTAAACGAGAACCAGGATCTGCAATGACAAAATGAGAAGTGGGTTGAAACAAAGCGACAAAAACGAAACATAAGACATTTTCTAGATTTCTTGCGATAATAAAAGAGAAGAGGAGGCGATAGAATGAAGGTCGTATTGATTCGACATGGCGAAAGTGAAGCAAATTTCGAAAATTATTGGACAGGGTGGCTGGATGTTTCTCTGACCGAAAAAGGCCGACAACAAGCTTGGGCTGCGGGGGAACAGATCAAAGAATTAGGGATTTCCTTTGATTTTGCCTTTGCATCTGTGCTGCAGCGAACGATCATCACCTGCGATGCCGTTCTGGAAGCCAGCGATCAGCTTTGGGTTCCTGTGAAAAAAACATGGCGCCTAAATGAACGTCATTATGGCCAATTAGTAGGGGTCAATAAAGATGAGATGGTCGCACAATATGGAAAAGAACAGGTGCAAAAATGGCGACGTGGATATGATGAACCGCCTTTATATGTGGAGGAAAATGATTTAGACCGCCGCTATGATTCTTTAGACCCCCGCTTGATACCTAAGGGCGAAAATCTGGGGATGGTGGTGGCGCGAGTAGTCCCATTTTGGCAAGACCAGGTGGTTCCGTTACTTAAAGATCATAAGAATATCCTCATCACTGGTCATGGGAACAGCTTGCGGGCGTTAGTCAAGTACTTGGAGAACGTGCCCAAAGATGCCATGGATACGATCGATATTCCTAACGCACAGCCGATCATTTATGAGTTTGATAGCCAGGCAAACTTGATTAAACGGGCGTAATAACGAACATTTATAGAATAAACCGCATTTTCGTTTGATGTTACATCGAAAATGTGGTTTTGTTGTGCTATAATAAGAAAAATTTAATGAAAGGCGGGAGGATATGAAAGCCGTATTAACCGTTATTGGAAAAGACAAGGTTGGGATCATTGCTGGTGTCAGCCAGAAATTAGCAGAATTAGAAATCAATATTTTAGATGTGTCCCAAACGATCATGGAAGATTACTTCACGATGATGATGCTTTTAAACATGGATGCCAATCAGGATTTTGACGGTATTCGTGAGGAGCTTCACCAAGTAGGTCAGACATTAGGTGTGAAAATCAGCATTCAAAATCAAGAAATTTTTGATACCATGCACAAATTATAGGAGGCACTATGGAGACAAATCAAATACTTGAAACCATTCGCATGGTGGAAGAAGAAAATTTAGATATTCGTACGATCACGATGGGGATCTCATTATTGGATTGTATTGACGCCGATATTGATCGTACCTGTGAGAAAATTTTTCAAAAAATTACAACAAAAGCGAAAGACCTTGTCAAAGTCGGCGAAGAGATCGAAAGTGAATATGGTATTCCGATCATTAACAAGCGGATTTCGGTTACCCCTGTAGCGATCGTAGTGGCCGCTTGCCAGCCGACGCCAGCCGACTGTATCAAAGTTGCGCAGACCTTGGATCGAGCGGCGCAAGAAGTTGGGGTCAATTTCATCGGCGGCTATAGTGCGCTAGTAGAAAAAGGCTATCAAGGCGGCGACCTTGCATTGATCGAATCGATTCCAGAAGCCTTGGCACAAACCAATTTTGTCTGTTCGTCGGTCAATATTGGATCAACGAAAGCCGGAATCAACATGGATGCAGTGCGTTTGATGGGAGAAACAGTCAAGAAGACTGCTGAAGCATCAGATATGGGCTGTGCAAAGCTGGTTGTTTTTGCCAATGCAGTGGAAGACAATCCCTTTATGGCGGGGGCTTTTCATGGGGTCGGTGAAGCTGATGTGGAAATCAACGTCGGTGTAAGCGGACCTGGTGTCGTCAAACGTGCCTTGGAAAAAGTCAAAGGCGAGTCCTTTGATGTCGTGGCGGAAACCGTTAAAAAAACAGCTTTCAAGATCACGCGGATGGGGCAATTAGTCGGGCGCGTGGCTTCAGAGCGCTTGGGCGTTCCATTTGGGATCGTCGATCTTTCGCTGGCACCGACTCCTGCAGTCGGCGATAGCGTGGCATTGATTTTAGAAGAAATGGGCTTAGAATCTGTCGGTACCCACGGAACGACAGCTGCACTAGCATTGTTAAATGATGCAGTCAAAAAAGGCGGCGTAATGGCCTGCAACCATGTTGGTGGTCTGTCGGGTGCCTTTATCCCCGTTTCTGAAGACGCAGGGATGATCAAAGCAGTAGAAGCTGGTTTATTGAATTTAGAAAAACTTGAAGCCATGACGGCGATCTGCTCTGTCGGTTTAGATATGATTGCGATTCCGGGAGATACTTCGGCTGAGACGATCGCCGCAATGATCGCGGATGAAGCAGCGATCGGTGTCATCAACCACAAGACGACAGCTGTCCGAATCATTCCAGCGAAAGACAAAGAAATCGGCGATCGCATCGAGTTTGGTGGTTTATTAGGGACGGCGCCAGTGATGAAAACCAATCTTGCGCAGTCTACCGATTTCATTTTGCGTGGCGGTCGTATTCCCGCACCGATCCATTCATTTAAAAACTAGCTCGTGTTCATTTTGTAAGAAAATATGATGAAATGACCTTTAAAAGACTAATCAGAATGCTGTCTTTTAAAGGTTTTTTGGTCCTGTTACTATTTTTTTCATTCCTAAGACGGATGTTTTATTGTTTGGAATCGAATACAATGAAAGATAACACGATAAAAAGGGGTGGTAAAAATGAAGAAAATCTTCCAACTTGGGATGTTGGTTTTTGTTGGTTTGATGGGATTTTTTGTCCTTCAACCATCAATTGCCTTTGGACAGACATTTGTTCGTGATGATGCCGGGGTCCTTTCACAAGAGACGATCGAACAGATCGATGCCTTGAATAAAGAGGGGTTCCAATCATTGACCGGAGCGCCAGAATATGCTGTGATCACGATCCCTTCCTTAGACGGGCAATCGATTGAAGAGCGTAATTTGGAACTGTTCAATGAGTATGGTTTAGGAAATCCAGAGGACAATAATGGACTATTGTTTCTCTTTGCTATTGATGATCGTGAATTTCGTCTGGGTTATGGCGATGGACTATCCTATGTCTTCAGTGAGCTATCGGAAGATGATTTAGTGGATGAAGATGCCAAAGACGCATTACGAGATGAAGATTATGATACAGCGATATTGGCAGCTTCTAATGAAGTCTATCAGCGCATGAAAGAAGCGGATGAAACGATTGGTTTAGGGACGATCTATCAAGATGGCAAGCAAATGTTAGCAGAAAAACAGGCACAAGAAGCAGAAGCCAACAAGCAGATGTGGTTCACTATTGGAAAAATCGTTAGTGGTGTTGTAGCGGCAGCAGCTGCAGGCCTTGTAGGGTTCATTAGTTTTCGTCATCTTAAAACCAAACAGCGTTTTGCGGAGTACCTGCCGTTGCCGAAACATCTGTTAGAAGATAGTCACTTCCAACAGAAAGATTTCTTGAAATGGGCTAGCAATAGAAAGAACTATCAGCGTTACCATCAGTATCAGACAGCCAAAGATTGTCAACAAGCATTTACGCAGTATGTGACGAGTACTTACGTGCCAGCGAAATTGAGCTCGATCACTGGATTGTCGACTGCGGATAAACGAGTTATCCAACATGCCTTGACGAATCCAGCAATTGGATCTTATTTTTCAAACTTGCTGATGAAGAAAAAAACCACGGTCAAACATTTCGGTCAGGTGATCCTTACACAACATGACACCTTAAAAACCTATGAAGCCCAATTAGGCAGGGAAGTGTCTGAACAGATGGCAGACTACGATTTAACTGATGCGGTGTTACCTGAGAATTTGCCTTTAGCAGATGCGTATCGAGCAGAAATAGCTAAGCAAGCTAAAGAAGAGATCAGAAGACGCAATGAGCAGGGGCGTTATTTAGCTCAACTTGTGACGGAAAAAGCGACCTATCCTGAGATGGTACAAGCCATTTCGAAAGAAGTTTCTAATGTTCTAGCGGAAGTGAAAACAGATGCCTTGTTCCAAGTTGACTTGAAACAGGTTTATCAAAATCACCCAGATTTAGCAAACAAATTATCCTCATTTGATGCTTCTGATCGAGCAGCAGTTTTAAATAATGCTCGCCAAGAGTATGACCCGCATGGGATGAATATGGCGTTGTTCTTTGTGATGATGAATAATCATGTGACCCATCAAGAACAAGTCATTGCCGATACGCAAAGTTCTTCGAATGATTTTGGCGGTTTTAGCGGAGGAAGTAGCAGCGGTGGCGGTGTTTCTGGTAGCTGGTAATTTTTCGTAGTGAGGAACGTTCATTGTTCTGCAATACATTCGCTTGCATGTAGGTTTGTGCAAGCGGAAGGATTGTATGGTCAATGGCGTTTTTTCTTGTGGAGGAAATCCCTTGATAAATAAGACAAACCAAACAAAGTGTGGTAAACTTTTTAGAGTTACTGAAAATGAATGGAACTTTCATTCATTTGAAAAAGGGAGAAAACGAGGGATATCATGTACCAATCTTACATATGGGATTTTGACGGAACACTTTACGACAGCTACCCAATCATGTTAAAAGCTTTTATCAAGACATTGAAGGAGTATGGCTTCGATCCAGATCCAGCGGAGATTTATTATATATTGAAAGATTCATCTTCCAAAAAAGTTGCTGAAAAATACAACTTAGATTTTCAAGAGTTCACTAAAGCATTCAAAGCAAATGAAGCGCTGGATGATCGTTTGCCGCTTTCCTTTGCAGGAACCAAAGAAACATTAGAAGCCGTGGTTGCTGCTGGTGGCAAGAACTACATTTTGACCCACCGCGATGTTATCTCAACGAAAGAACTGCTAGAAAAAGAACAGATGGCAGACCTGATCGTTGAGATCGTAGGACCGGAAAACAACTTTCCCCGTAAACCTGATCCGACTTCATTAATTTATCTTGTCGAGAAATATCAGCTGGACAAAGATCAAACTGTCATGATCGGCGATCGTACGATGGATGTTTTTGCAGGACAAGGAGCAGGTGTTAAGACAATTTTTTATGATATAGAAGGTATCTTAAAAGATGTATCTGCCGACCATACCGTCCAATCAATGGCTGAAATACAAGAAATCATTAAGTCTTGAGAAATCAAGGCTTTTTTGCATAGAAGACTAATTAGTTCTTCCTGTTGATGAGGAGTATTTATTTTAATGGAGCGTTCGATGGCACTGCAAAGTTTTCGTGAGTAAAAAAAGTTTCTTAACAGGAGCTTAAAAAGACATAGACAATCTAAGAAATTTCATGCTGCAACTGGTCAACTTCCCACAGGAATGATAGTCTTTAGAAAAGACAAGAAGGTTTCTTCAGCGACCTAAACTAAGGATGAGTGAAGTGGATCACCGATCGCGTTACAGCTAGCAGATAAAAAAATCATTGACGGAGGAGTCGTATGAAAAAACTAAAATTCTTATTCAAAAGCATTTTTCTCATCGGGCTTCTTTATTTTGCAAGCCAGATGATCACATGGCATGACGGTCGTTTGGCCTTTCGGGATGCCCGCCTCAACGAGATCACTCAATCTCTCTCGTCCCAATTTTCTCTTTCACAAGACACTTCAGCAAGGCCAGCGGCAGAAACACCTGCCCAGACATATTTATATAATGAATCACGACAAGTGATCGAAGAAACCTTTGGGGAAGCGATCAATGAATCAGCGAATCGGTATGGACTGAACTGGACTTCCTATCACGATGATTTTCGTAACTTCATGATGGTGATGTATGATGAACATGATATTGCGCAAGGGATCTATACGAATCAAGATACGATTCTTATCGATGACACGCTAGGTATCGGGTCTTCAAAAGCAAACGTTCGTAATCAGATGGGTACGCGTCAAGAAAGTTTTCAACGAGGATCACGACGGTATCGAATCCAGCCAGATGCGAACTATGATCTCTTTTTACATGATGATCAATTGATTACTTTTTTCTATGATGTTCATGCCGAAGACACAGTGACCGCGATCCAAATCATCAATCAAGAGCTAGAGGTCTTGCATGCAAATGATTTTAGGCAAAATCAGACAGCGGTATTAAGCGGTCTGCGTACGCAGCTGTTTGAACTTACGAATGCGACTCGAGTAAAATTTGGATTGGAGCCATTAGAATTTAGTGCTGCAACAAGTGAGACTGCCCGTAAGCATAGCCAAGATATGGCTGAAAATCGGTATTTTGATCATATTGCTTTGGATGGGTCAAGCCCCTTTGATCGGATGCAAGAAGACGGGATCAGCTTCACCGCCGCAGGAGAAAACTTAGCATTTGGCCAAGCCAGCAGCATTTACGCTCACCAAGGCTTAATGAATTCAGAAGGACATCGGGCAACGATCTTAACTGAAGGGTATGACTACCTGGGGATCGGTATTGCGATCGATACCAGCGAACAGCCTTATTATACAACGTTGTATCATCGAGGCTCGGCGTCGTGAATTCCTGAATTGCGTGAAACAGAAACTCTTAACTAGTGAAAAAGTCGACACGTGGAAAGTGTTGACTTTTTTTCTGTCCTTGATTACTTTTTGCGTATTTCATCTATGAGGTGGTGAAAATGGATCAATGGAAAATGCTTAAAGATTACTGGCGGATTGCACTTGTAGGTGCGGTGCTGGTGGTTTTGTTGATTATCTGGTTTGTGCCGTTTTCGAAGAACAAAGAAACAAACTGGCATTCAATGGCAGATGCAGCAGGGCAAACGTCTGAAATGGTGGAAGGTGGAACCCTTCAAGAAGAAAGTCCTCACGATGAAGAATCTGAGATTGTCATAGATATCAAAGGGGAAGTGCACCAACCGGGAATTTATCGCTTAAAATCAGGTGCGCGGATGTATGAACTGATCGAACAAGCAGGTGGTCTGACAGAAGAGGCGTTAGAAACAGCGATAAACTTAGCACAAGTGCTGCAAGATCAACAGATGGTGATCGTTCTCCATCAAGAGGATGAAGGGTTTATGGAGATAAATGCTTCAGGAGTAAACGACAGCCAGACTGCAGTGACACAAATCAATCTGAATCAAGCCAATGCGCAGCAACTGCAAGAACTGCCGGGTGTGGGTGCCAAAAAAGCAGAAGCAATCATCGCTTACCGCGAAGAATATGGTTTTTTTAAACAGATTGATGACCTAAAAAAGATCACAGGCATCGGAGAGAAGACCTTTGAGTCCTTGAAAGAGATGATTACAGTGACGGACTGAACCAAATAAAAGTAAGCAATACTAAGAAATGACGGTTGAAAATTCAAGAAATTCGATTAGAATAGAACTAATCAATCGCAAAGGAGCAAACGAATGAGCAATACGAGAATCCCTTGGGACCAGTATTTTATGGCTCAAGCTGTTTTACTGTCTTTACGCAGTACGTGTTCCCGACTTGAGGTCGGAGCTACATTAGTCAAAGATCGCCGAATTATTGCTGGAGGCTACAACGGATCCGTCAGTGGCGATGTACACTGCATCGACGATGGCTGTTATGTTGTGGATGACCATTGTATTCGGACTATTCATGCAGAAATGAATGCCTTATTGCAATGTGCAAAATTAGGGGTGTCTACAGACAATGCGGAAATCTATGTGACGCACTTTCCTTGCCTTCCCTGTACGAAAGCAATTTTGCAAGCAGGGGTCAAAACGATCCATTATTTGAATGACTATCGCAATAATCAGTATGCAATGGAACTGATTCAACAAGTAGGTGCTTCCGTCCACCAAGTTGAACTCGATCCGGTGTATTTTGAAAAACTTTCATTTGGTGTGCTGAATGATGCACAACCAACAAAAGAGAACTGATTCATTTTTATTTCTTAGTATTATTTTTGCTTGTTCGGTGACTGCTTACTATGTGCAGTCCATCTTACTGGGACTCATTGCACTTTATTATTTCGGGATGCTTGTCTTAAAACGACAGGCATTTTTGTGCATGGTTTGTTTTGTCGGACTGTTGCTGTTAAGTGTCCGCGTCTCTCTATTTCGGACTGGGGACATACAAGAAGGTGAGTATCGAGGGGTAGTCAATGTGCTGCCAGACACGATCAAAATCAATGGTGATCTGCTTACGTTTGAAGCAAAATCCTCCGCAGGTAAAGTGATTGGTCGTTACACGATTTCTTCAGAGACTGAAAAACAGCAATGGCAGGATCGATCCGATTGGGGAAGAAAGCTGCTGGTGAAAGGATTTTTTTCTCTTCCTGAAAAACCACGAAACCGCCACGGGTTTGACTATTCTGCCTATCTAGCCAGTCGATCAATTATTGGCACAGTCCATATCGAACAAATGGTAGGAATGGAAGCAGCAGACTCAGGCTTTTCGCTTGCAAAAGTTCGAGCGGATGTTATTTCTTCTGTTCAACGAATCTTTCCTGAACGATCCGCTACCTATATCAATGCATTGCTCTTTGGTTTTAAAGATCACGCGTTTCAAGAGGTGCGACAAATTTACAGTGCAAGTGGCTTGTTGCATTTCTTTACGATTTCAGGAATGCATGTCGTCTTATTTTTCAAATGGTTTCGCGAGATCTTATGCCGATTGGGTTTCACGCAAAAAGAAATGTTGTTGCCTTTGGTGGTCTTTTTCTTAGGGGCGATCGGTCTGTGTGGGGGTGGCATTAGTGTATGGCGCGCCGTCTTGGCATTGGCTGTTAATCAAGTGAACGCCCTTTTTCCTCAACGCCTATCGGGGAGTGATCGCTATGGGATTGTCTTAACGGCTCTTTTATTCGTTGATCCCAAAGTATTGCTTCAAACATCGGGGCAACTAAGCCTTTTGATGACGTTTTTGCTACTGATGCAACGACCAGTTGGATGGTCATGGTTTTGGTGTTGCCAATTCTTACCTGTACTTGCAGCACCCATCATTGTCGCAGTTTTTTATGAATTTCCGCTCTTTGGCGGCTTATTGACGTTTTTCTTTCTGCCGTTTTTTCAAGTAATTTTGCTACCAGCATGTCTTTTATTGTTTATGGTCAGTACACTTTTCCCACCCATCAGGGGGCTGATTGTCCTTTTCGAAGGACTTTTGCTGCTTTTGGAAATAATTATAGGCGCTGTTGGGGGCATTTCCCTGACAATTGGTGCTATACCTGTGGGATTGGCTGGCATCTGTTGTCTGCTTGGCCTGTTTTTTTATCAAAAGACACGGTGGTTGTTGGTGATCTGTTTCTCACTCGTTATACCAACGGTCTACCAAAAAAACAGCGTTGTACCGACGATTAGCTATGTCGATGTTGGGCAAGGAGACAGCATTGTTTTACAGGCAGAAAAAAATCGCGAAGTTTATGTGATCGATACTGGAGGGTCTCTGTCTTTTCCGAAAGAAACCTGGCAAGAGCGTAAACGACAAGCTGCCGCGGAATCTACATTGATTCCTTTTTTGAAGGGGGAGGGAGTCAGGAAGATTACTGGTTTGTTTTTAACTCATGGGGACACGGATCATATGGGGGACGCACTAGCATTGATGAAGGCGATCCCCGTTGAAACGTTATATCTTGTACCAGGAAGTGAACAAGATCACCGGATTGCCAAGCTATTAAACGAACTGCCTAAGCAGACAAGCGTTGTTTGGACGACGGTTGGCCAGGTGGTAGGTGATTTCCTTCAGTTGCAAGTATTGGCACCAGAATCAGGTGCAGGACAAAACGAAGATTCGATGGTGATTAAAACCAAGGTAGGGGATAAAACATTTTTGTTTACTGGTGATCTCGAACAAGCAGGGGAAAAAAAGTTGATTCATGATTATCCGAATTTAAAAGTTGATGTATTGAAACTAGGGCATCATGGCAGTCGAACCTCGACGGCACCTGAGTTTGTTGCGGCAATCGACCTCCAATTCGGGATCGTTTCAAGTGGACGGAACAATCGGTACGGGCATCCTCATGAAGAGGTGCTGGAAACGTTGGCAAATCAGACCGTTTTGCGAACGGATCACCAGGGCATGATCCAATTTATTTGGTCTGAAAAACAACAATCATTTTTGATAAAAACGCTGCTAGACTATCCGATTGACTAATGGTAGGATAAGAATGAAAGCGGGGGGAACGATGGAATTACAAAAAGCGTTGCAAGCAATTCGGACCAAGGAGTTGCAATCGATTTATCTAGTCATCGGCAGTGAAATGTTTTTACAAGAGCAAGTTCGCACGGCCTTTTTGGAGCGTTTTTCCGTTGGGAAAGATGATCTGAATTTTGCTTCCTTTGACATGGAGAAAGATCCCCTTGATATGGTGATCCAAGAAGCCCAATCGTTGCCTTTTTTTGGCGATCAGCGCTTACTTTTCGTCGAGCGGCCATTTTTCTTAACGGCTGAAAAAAAGAGCAATGCACCTGAGCATGACCTAGATGATTTTTTGAATTATATCAAAGACCCATTGGAATCATCGGTAATGGTGATTTTTGCAGATGTCGATAAATTAGATGAACGGAAAAAAATTACTAAGCAGCTGAAGAAAGCCGCAGTTGTGATTGATGTCGCACCTATGAAAGAAGCCGACGTGCGTCAGTATCTTCAACAGTCGTTGGCCAATGACGGCATCGAGATGAGCCGAGAGGCGTTTGATTTGTTTTTACGGTTAACGGATCTGCAACTTTCAAAAGCGATGCAGGAGTTACAGAAACTGCGATTGTATGCAGGAAACGGCAATAAAATCACGAAAGAGATCGTCTTGCAGTTGATCCCTAAGACGTTGGAACACAATGTCTTTGAATTAACCAGCGATGTCTTAAAGGGGAACGTATCGGATGCGTTGCGCTTGTATGACGATCTATTATTGCAAGGGGAAGAGACGATCAAGATCAATGCTATCTTGATCAGCCAAGTCCGTCTGCTGTTACAGGCGGCGATTTTGATGAAAATTGGCTACCAGCAAGCCAATATCGCAGAAACGTTGGGGATTCATCCGTACCGAGTGAAGTTAGCGATGCAGCAAGCTCGTGGGTTTGGAGAAAAGCAATTAGCAGCACTATATAGTGAATTGATCGAAAATGATTACTTAGTAAAAAGTGGTCAGATGGACAAAGAGTATTTGTTCCAGCTATTTGTTTTAAAACATGGCAAACAGTAAGTCAAAAAGAAAGGCGCAGCAATCATCGATTGCTGCGCCTTTCTTAATTTGCTTATTTTGCAATTTTTTTACTTAAACGAGATTTGTCGCGACTAGCTTTGTTCTTGTGGATTAATCCTTTAGTCTCAGCCATATCGATTGCTTTAACAGCATCTTTATATAACGCATCTACGTTATCAGCACCAGCTTCAACAGCTTGATCAAATTTTTTGATTGCTGTACGCATTGTGCTTACTTGAGATGAATTCTTAGCATTAGCCGCTTCGCTTGTGCGAACACGTTTGATTGCAGATTCAATGTTTGGCATGTATTTCACCTCCGAAAAAAAAGTTCAATTACGTTTAGAAAACGTATAAATCAACACTAGTCATTATACCTAATGCCAAGAGTGATTGCAATAAAAGTTGTAAAGAAATTTTACTTAACACAAAAAAATGATTTTTCGGCCACGCTATTTTTTGCTTTATGGAATTTAAAAATACTTCTTTACATATTTTTTACAGAATAGTTATAAAAAGTTTACACAGAAAGAGCTTTCTATGCTATGATTACTTCGGAATTTTTAAATGGGGGAATCTATGTGAATATCGCTTTGTTTCTAACGATTGTCTTGTCATTAGGGGTGATTTTCGTCAACGGCTGGACGGATGCTCCTAATGCTATTGCAACCGCGGTCTCAACAAGAGTCTTGCGTCCAAATATCGCCATTGGCATGGCCGTCGTCATGAATTTCTTAGGTGTACTGGTGATGACGTATTTTAATGCGCAAGTAGCAGAAACGATCAGCAACATTGTGACATTTGACTCAGGTGGAAGCTTTCGAGTCTCGCAGATTGCTTTAGCCGCTGCTTTATTCTCGATTGTCGTCTGGACGGTCGCTGCTTGGTACTTTGGGATCCCAACCAGTGAATCTCACGCATTGATCGCGGGATTGACAGGAGCTGCCATGGCCCTGGGTGGTTTACATGCAGTCAACGGTGAAGAATGGCTGAAAGTCTTGATCGGACTCGTAGTGTCTACGTTAATGGGGTTTATTGGTGGATTTTTGATCACAAAACTGATCGTTTGGCTCTTTCGTGATACGCAACGGCGAAAAGCCAACAAAATTTTTACGGTTGGGCAAGCCATTGCGGCTGGTGCCAATGCCTTCTTGCATGGTGCCCAAGATGGCCAAAAATTCATGGGTGTGTTCATGTTAGGCCTTTTTTACAACAATCTTGCTGAAAAGACTGGTAATGGCTTTGCGATCCCACTGTGGGTGATGGTTCTTTGCTCATTGACCATGGGGATCGGTACATCGGTCGGTGGGATGAAGATCATCAAATCAGTGGGAATGGATATGGTAAAGCTGGAAAAATACCAAGGCTTTTCTGCAGATGTTACTGCAGCAATCTGTTTGTTCTTGTCTTCTGTATTTGGTATCCCAGTTTCAACAACGCACACGAAAACGACCGCTATCATGGGCGTTGGAGCGTCTCGGCGTTTTTCTAGCGTTGATTGGCGCATTGTAAAAGAAATGATCTATGCTTGGATTTTAACCTTTCCTGGCTGTGGATTGATTGCGTTTCTAATGGTCAAATTTTTATTGCTAATTTTGTAAGGAGAGAAAGAAATGGCACGAAAAAAAGGATTCGATTATTTTGCAGCAATGGAGCAGTTGGCAACAAATGGTCATCTAGCTGCGAAACGTTTTTCGCTGTTGATCAATGATTACTCTGAAACAGCGTTAAGTGAAGCAGCAGCCGAGATTCATGGATTAGAAAAAGAAGGGGATAAAGTGATCGCTGAGCTAACGAATGAGTTGTACGACTCATTTATCACACCGATCGATCGCGAAGACATCTTGGTCATCTCTGAGCGCTTAGATGATATTTTGGATGGTATTATGGGACTGACTTATTTATTTGAGAATTTGGTCATTACGAAGATCCGCCCCGAGACGAACTTATTTGCTGAAATGATCGTTCAAGCGACACAAGGCGTTGAAACGGCTTTAAAAGAATTTCCTAAGTTCAAAAATTCAAAAACGTTGCGTCAAATGATCAATGATGTGAATACGATTGAATCAGAAGCAGATCTTTTGTATTCAAAAATGAAGAAAGCGTTGTTTACAGACGAAACGGATGTGCTGGAAATCATTAAATGGAAAGATATTTATGATCGTTTTGAATCCATCATCAACGATACCGAAAGTGCGGTTGATATTATTGACGGTATGGTAATCAAAAACACGTGATGGAATAAGAATTCTACTTAACGAAAAAAGAGCAACTATTGCAGCATTGAAATGCCCAATAGTTGCTCTTTTTGCTTATAATTGGATCAGCCAATAGCCAATCAAAATAATTCCTAAAACGATACGGTACCATCCGAAAACGGTAAAGTCATTCCGTTTGATGTAATTCATCAAGAAGCGGATCGCAATGATCGAAACGATGAATGATACGATGGTTCCTGTCAATAAGATGACGGTTCCTTGGAAATCAAAGGCATTGCCATCTTTCAAAAATTTGAAAATTTTTAATGCGCTGGCACCAAACATGGTTGGAATACCTAAGAAAAATGAAAATTCAGCAGCAACATAGCGAGAAGCGCCGATCATGATAGCACCTAAAATGGTGGCACCAGAACGAGATGTTCCTGGGATCAATGCCAATACTTGGAACATGCCGACGATCAAAGCCGCTTTGTAGGTGAATTTGTTCAAATCGGTGCATTTTGGTGCTTTATTTTTGTTTCGTTTTTCAACTACAATAAAGCCGATCCCGTAAACGATCAAAACGATCGAAACCGAAAAGAAATTGTAGAAATGCGCATCTAACCAATCATCTAACGGTAATCCGATAATAACCGATGGTAAGACCGCAACGATAACTTTAACCCATAACGTCCACGTATCTTTTTTCTCTATCTCATTTTTTTGCGGTGAAAAAGGGTTTAGTTTATGGAAATATAAGTAGACGACTGCTAAAATCGCGCCCAATTGAATGACAACATTGAACATCGTCATAAATTCGGGGGTAACATTCAAACCGATAAATTCGTCGGCAAGAATCAAGTGACCGGTGCTGCTAATTGGCAGCCATTCCGTGATCCCTTCGATGATCCCAAATAAAATCGCTTTTATAAAATTTGTAAAAAACATTGGTCCAGTCCTTTCTATGACAAAATACAACTCTTAGTATACCGTTTCCTGATTCGAATACCAATCTTTTTCCTAAAAAAAGAGGGCAGTTTTTAAAACAAAAACTGCTCCTTTATTAAAGAAATTGATTTGTTGTTCAACGTTCTTCTTTAGGATAAAAGCTCTTGAGAGAGCGCTAAGCCTTTTTTGATGTATTCTGTGTTACCAACTTCGGCGATCGTAAAGCTGCCATCTTCGTAGATCAGTCGAGTGACCGAACCATTTTCAATATCCATACGAACATTGTTCTCATCATTGATCAAATGCAAAAGAAAAGCGATCGTTAAGCCATGAGAAACAACTAACGCATTCCCGCCGCCTTTTTTCTCAACGCGATAGGCGATATCTTCAAAACCGGTTTTCACACGTTCGGTCAAAACGTCGAAGGTTTCTGCCCAGTTGGCTGTATCGGCGTGGTAAATCGCATTGGCGATCGCCTCAAACGAGACATGATTGGCAATCATCTCATCGTAATCAGGAAAATCAAGGATTCTTGGTAGAACGCCCCACATCTCTGCATCGTAGGCCCCTTCAAGGGAGCCAAAGCACCATTCACGAATCCGTTTGTCGATATGGTAAGGGATTTCCGGTCCGCGGACATGTTCACCTAAGATCAAACGCATAGTCTCAATCGCTCGGCCGCTGTCACTGGATACTGCTTCCACAAAATCCACATCGCGTAATCCAAGTCCTAAATAGTGGATGCCTTGTTCACCGGTTCGAGTTAATGGTGTGTCACACCAGCCTTGCACCCGCTGCAATGTGTTGAACATGGTTTTCCCGTGACGCACGACATACAATTCCGTTTTTGCCATAAGTAGTAATTCCTCCTTTGGTTCGTAATTCGTTTATGCGTTAAAAAACGGATTGGTCCGTTTCTCAATCTCGATCGTTGTTGGTTCCCCGTGGCCAGGATAAACGGCCATTTGATTCGGTAAAACAAAGAGTTGCGTTTGGATGCTGGTCAGCAATTGTTCCAAATTTCCGGTTGGCAGGTCTGTCCGCCCAATGCTGCCTTTGAATAAGGCGTCTCCGGAAACGACAAACTTGTCAAAAATAAAACTGACGCTGCCGATAGAATGACCCGGCGTTGCAACCACCTTAAAGGACATGCCAGCTATCTCATACTCTTTCAGTTCAAGCTCAATTTCTGCTGGACGTGCGGTGATGGGACCTAATTCAGGATGGCGTCCAGAAAGATTTTTCATAGGATCACTCAGCCACTCTTGCTCGAGCGGACTCACGTAAACGGGGATCTGATAATAATCCCGCAAATGGTCAACTGCGCCAATATGGTCATAATGAGTGTGGGTCAATAAAATCGCTGCTGGTTTTGCGCCGGTTTTTTCGATCTCAGCGATCAATCTCGCTGCTTCTGCTCCAGGATCAACAATCAACAAAAAATCTTCTTTCCAAATAAGGTAACAATTTTCTTGAACGGGCCCTGTCACTAAACCAATGATTTTCATGCTAAAACCTCCTAGGATCACAAATGCTTGTGTCTGACTATAAGTATAGCTTAAAGTATTAGAGGAAACAAAGAAAGGTTTTTAGGAGTGAAAAATTAATGATAAAAACGATAAACGTAGAAGACAATCGTCAGGCAGTCTGTCAATGGCTCAATCATTCATCTAAAAAAACGGAGGTAGTGAGTGCCTTTTTCGATCAAGAACAGCTCTCTTTGGCTTTTTTTGACAATCAGGATCAACTCGGTGGATTGATTGGGAAACGAACAGGCAATACGATCCATATTCAATTATTGGCAGTCAATCCAGACCATCAAAATCAAGGAATAGGGAAACAATTGATTCAAGCGCTCTTTGATTATGGGAAAAAAGTAGGATGTCGTTCTGTGACAGTCACCACCCAAGACTACCAAGCGCCGCATTTCTATCAAGCAGCAGGCTTCGAAACATTTGGTGTGCTTTCTGATACACCAGTGCTTGGTACAGATAAACTTTATTTTGTGAAGATGCTGTGAAAGATCCTTCTGAGGCAAGTGGTCAGATAAAGAATAGTTTGATGAGAGAAAAGCTTAGAATTATTGTGGGAATTCGAAAATTTTTCTAAGAAACCGCACTAGCAAAAAACTGCTGTTATACTAATTAAAATAAGAAAGCGTGTGATTCGTTTGAAACTGGTTTAGTTTTTGACGGAACTATGAACATTCTTCGTGACCAACTACGAGGAAAATGTGTCATCTCTATCTTGCGTTAGTTTTGATTGGTATACATCAACTTTTTTGTAAGAAGGTGTTTTTATGAAAAAATCGCTGCAATTTTTGTTGACTCTATGCTTCGCCGCATTCGTTTTAGCGAGCTGTGGCCAGGAGGAGTTAGCCATCGACGATTCAAAAGAAGCTTCTGAAACCGTTACTTCCGCCTCGAAAGCGGTTGAAAATGGCGGCCTTGATTTAATGCTGATCCAAGATGAGAGTGTCATCTTTCCGCAAAGCCAAGGGGTTTATGATTTTCATGAGAATGAATTGACGATCGTTAAGCAGTATTTGCCGATGGCGGATTTAGAAGATAGTTCTGCCAGCGCCAGCGATGTTACCCTGTATGAAGGCCAAATCGAAAGTGATTTTCAGCGACATTTTTCCCATTCAGAGGTTCAGCTGTCGAATGATCCCTATCAAATCTATGAGATCACCTACCAAGATGCATCCTACACGGTTGAAGGGAAGCATTTGACGATCAAAGCAGATGGACGGACCTTTGAGTTCACCTTAGATTTAGACAATCAACAAGCTTATGACCAAAATGGTGTCAGTTATGATATTCAGGTGGATCAATAATTTTCCTTAAAAAATATTCCTGCTTTACTTGCTTAGGTGAGTAGAGTAGGTTTTTTTATAAACTTTCGACAAACCCATTTTCTGGAAGTGGGAATGGTGTTGATTATTTGATGAGTAGGCATTTTGCCACAAGTGTTTTTTTAGGGATAAAACCTGTTTGGAGAAAATACCATTCGCAGAGGACGAAAAGCTGTTTCTGTTCGCTTTTCCAAAAGCAAACTATCCGCTATAATGGCAAACAAGAAGGTGAACACGTGTATAAAGGAAAAGTTGCGGTTAGAAAAATCGTAGAATTTATTTTGCGCCGAGGCGATATTGATAGCCGCAAAGTCAGTAATCATACCGCGCAAGAAGGCGCCCGGATCCATCGCCAACTACAAAAAGAGGCCGGGGATGGGTATCAAAAAGAAGTCTTCTTCAAACGAGAAAGCCAAATTGAGAAAGATGCCATCACTGTCGAAGGACGTGCCGATGGTCTCTTTTTTGATGCTTCCGTTGATTCTTGGGTGATTGATGAGATCAAAACTTCAGAACCAGCTTTCGAAGATATTCCTGATGATCAAATCGACTTGTTTTTTGCCCAGGGAATGGTTTATGCTTATTTGTTTTTACTACAAGAAAATGAACAAGCAGCGCTTAGTGAGAGTGAAGATCAGGAGAAAAAAGAAGCCGTTTCTGCTGATCAAGAAGAAGCGAAGAAGCCAATCGATCGGATTGCCGTACAATTGACTTATTATCAAACGACTGAAAAGCAGATTACTCGTACGAGAAGAACGTTTCAGTTTTCAGAACTGGCAGTTTTTTATAAAGACTTACTTCAGGAGTATCATAAGTGGCTAGTCTTTCAAGAGAATTGGCGTCGTGTCCGAAATACATCTTTGCAGCTGCTATCTTTTCCTTTTGAAACCTTTCGTAAAGGGCAGCGAGAGCTAGCAGCGGCGGCGTATAAAACACTAAAAAATGGCAAACGACTTTTTGCGGAAGCGCCCACTGGAACTGGAAAAACCATGTCAACATTGTTTCCCGCATTAAAAGTTCTCGGGGAAGAAGGGGCTGATCGGGTCTTCTATCTGACGGCGAAGACGATCACCAGACAAGTGGCTGAAGATGCATTGAGCAAGTTAGCAGACAACGGTAGTGAAACTAAGAGTGTCACGATCACTGCCAAAGACAAAATTTGCTTTTTGGATGAACGAAATTGTACGCCTGAGCATTGTCCTTATGCACAAGGCTATTACAATCGAATCAACGAAGCTTTGTGGGATCTGTTGCATCACGAAAACCAAATAACCCGAGAAGTGATCGAGACTTATGGAATGAAACATACGGTTTGTCCCTTCGAGCTTTCACTGGATGTCAGTGTCTTTTGCGATGTCATTATAGGTGATTATAATTATTTGTTTGATCCAACCGTTTATTTACGGAGATTTTTTGAAGAACCAGAAGAAGAGTATCTCTTTTTAGTAGATGAAGCCCATAACTTAGTTAACCGTTCAAAAGAAATGTATTCCGCAACAATCTCGCGACAGCCATTTAAGGAATTAAAGAAGAAGCTGCCGAAAGATCAACAGAAACTAAAACGCGCACTAAACAAAGTTGATAAAGAATTTGTGGCTATAGCCCAATTAGCAAAAGAGGAAGGATGGGAGTACCATCATCAAGCGGCTCCTCATGATACAATGGTCAACCAGCTTTACAAATTAGCTGAATTGATGAAGGAATGGTTGCCGGCAAATCCTGAGCATGAATTGCAAGAAGAAGTGTTGCAAGTGTATTTTGAAGCTAACCATTATTTGAAGATCAGTGAATTTTATGATGATCACTACGAAACGACGGTGGAGATCGACCGCTATGATATCAAACTACGGCAATTTTGCATCGAACCAGCGCCGTTTTTGGAATCCGTGTTAGATAAGGGCAAGGCCAGCCTGTTGTTTTCTGCGAGCTTTACCCCTTTGTCGTATTATCAAGAAGTATTAGGTGGCGGCGATGAAGCTTTGCGCTATCGCTTGCCAAGTCCTTTTGATCCGAAAAATCAGGGGATTTTTATTGCGGACTATATCCAAACGACGTATCGCCAACGTGAAGCCAGCATTCCTGCGATCGTTGATGCGATCCAGCAAATGACGGCAGCGAAAGCGGGAAACTATATGGTCTTTTTCCCCTCTTATCGTTACTTGGATGATGTGGCGGCAGCATTTTCTCAACAGACGCCAGAGGTGGAGGTCTTGATTCAGGGGACAGCTATGAATGAAGCTGAACGTGAAGCGTTTCTTGCAAAGTTTCAATCCGTGAATCAGCAAGAATCATCCGTGCTAGAAACAATTCAAGATAAACAAGAGAGTCAACCAAAAACATTGGTGGCATTTTGTGTCCTTGGAGGAATTTTTTCTGAAGGGATCGACCTAAAAGGCGATCGCTTGATCGGTGCCGCAGTGGTAGGTGTCGGACTGCCGCAAATCAATCACGAACAAGAATTGATTCGGGAATATTACGATGAAAAAAAGGCAGCTGGCTTTGCGTATGCCTATCAGCTGCCCGGGATGAATAAAGTCCTGCAAGCAGCCGGTCGAGTGATCCGAGATGTCAGCGATCGCGGCGTGGTGTTATTGCTGGATCAGCGCTTTCGGACACCGCGTTACCAAGAACTTTTCCCGCTACACTGGCAGCATGCCTTGCAGATTCGACGGCCGCAAGAGTTATCAAAGGCATTGACTCATTTTTGGCAAGAAAAAAACTAGAAGCAGAGCTTTCAGGAGAGGTTGTGCAAAATCAGCAGATAAAGCTGATTTTGCCTAACCAACACGTTAGACTCTGTTCTAGTTTTTTTATTAGCGATAATTTGTAAACTGTAAATCGATCGTTAAAGGCAGTTTACGCAATAATTGGATCACCTCTTGCAGATCGTCACGACTTTTGCCGGTTACCCGAATTTGATTGTCTTGAATTTGGGTTTTAACTTTTAGCTTGGCGTTTTTGATCGCTGTGGTTATTTTTTTGGCGTTTTCTTTATCGATGCCATTGATCAATTCTGCCGTTTGACGAGCTTTTGCCCCCAAGGCATGCTCCGTTTCGCCAAATTGTATATTTTTCGTTGGTACATTCCGTTTGATCAGCTTCGCAAAGAGCACATCTTTGATTTGCTCCAGCTTAAATTCGTCATCCCCAACAATCGTCAATTTGCCCTCAGTCATCTTGATTTCTACCGTGGAGCCTTTAAAATCAAATCGGTTTTTCAATTCTTTTTCCGCCTGTTGAATGGCGTTTTTCACTTCTTCTGTGTTGATCTCAGATACGACATCAAAACTTGCTTCTTTTGCCAAAATCAATCACTCCTCTCATCTCTTACTTATGATTTTAACATGGAGGCGAACGATGCGGGAATGAAAAGTAAATTTTTGCAAATAATTGTTTCATTTTTTCACACAAACTGCTATTCTTTGGAAGGAGATTTTTAGTGAAGGAGCTAGATCATTGTGAGTAAGTTATTAACGAAGCACGAACAATCAGAACGATTGAAAAAAATAGGGGTTATTTTGCTGTCAGGTATCACCGCAGCCATTGCTTTAAATTTCTTTTTGATTCCCGCAAACGTTCTTTCTGCTGGGATGAACGGGGTCGCCCAATTGATCGTGGCACTTGCCTTGGAACATTTTGGCGTTCACCTTAGTACAGGGCTGTTTATTTTCCTCTTAAACTTGCCTATTTTTGTTCTCGGGTTCATCAAACTCGGGAAATCATCGACACTATTGAGCTTTATCAATGTCGTTGTCGTTTCTGTCTTAACGATGATCCTTCCGCAAGGAGCGATCACTGACAATATTTTGGTTAACGCTTTGCTCGGTGGCGTACTGTTAGGCGTCGGCGTTGCGTTTTCACTGAAAATGGGTTTTACCACCGGCGGAATGGATATCCTTTCGTTGATATTATCAAAAACGACTGGAAAAACGGTCGGTAAATATATGTTTATTTTAAACGGCATCATTGTCATGGTCTCAGGTTTCGTCTTTTCTTGGGAAAGTGCCTTGTACACGATCATTTCGATTTTCGCGATGAGCTACGTGGTGGACATGCTGCACACAAGTCATCAAAAGGTAACGGCGATGATTATTACGACCAATGCGGAAGCTGTTGGGAAAAATATTTCTAAGCATGTGTTTCGCGGCATGACTTTGTTCCCCTCAGTCGGAGGGTATTCAGGCGTACCTGGCAATATGATCATGATGGTCGTGACGCGCTACGAGATCTACGATTTAGAACAAGCCGTTTTAGAAGCTGACGGCAATGCGTTTATTAATTTTGTGCCGACCCAATCGATTACAGGCCGTTTTGCGACAGATGATGAACAACGGACCTTTAAAACGACAGGAGTCTTCCCAGAACTGAAAATACACAAGAAAAGCCGTCCATAATCAAGGATCGTCCATTTACAAATCTTGCAAAAGAAGGTATTATTTGAAACAAGAATTAAAGGAGGTCTTCAACCGTGGCATATACTGAAGTAGAAGCAGAAGCAATCAAAGAGCGTGTCTTGGCTGCCTTGGAAACCGTGATTGACCCTGAGTTGGGGATTGATATAGTGAATCTAGGCTTAGTTTATGAAGTCGAATTTGATGCAGAAACAGGCAATACCGTAATCAAAATGACCTTAACAACAATGGGCTGTCCCTTAGCCGACGTATTGACTGAATCGATACACGAAGCATTAAGCGATATTCCAGAAGTCAAAAATCCAGAGGTAAAATTAGTTTGGTATCCCGCTTGGACGACCGATAAAATGAGTCGTTATGCACGGATTGCTTTGGGGATTCGTTAAGCTGATATATCAAGGTTTAAAGAGGTTTTTGATTGAAATTTGATGGGTTAAATACTCATCTAGTGCGGTGTCCAATATGAATTTTTACTGTCTTGGATTACTTACCACATGAGTTAATTTTGATTGGACTCTAATTTAAAATGGCAAAAGTCAGAAGGCTCTTTCGTTAACTAATATGTTAGCGAAGGAGTTTTTTTGTTATGGAAAGATTGATATTAAAGGATTTAGTAGTAGAGTCAGCATTTAATGACAGGGCAAGAGGATTATCTCCAAAGACGATAAAAAAACATGGGAAAACTTTGAGTATGTTTCTGAAATTTTTAGAAGAAAAAAATGTTGACTCACTAGATATGGTGACTGTATCTCACGTACGCGGCTTTTTGATTAAGAATATTGAAGAAGGAAAAGCAGAAACTTACGTAAATAGCCATTTACGTAGCATTAGAGCGTTTTTTAGGTATTGTATAGATGAGAATTACATGAGAGAAAAAGAAAATCCCTGTTTATATGTAAAGTGGATAAAAGAGAGACAGGTTGTTATCAACACCTTCTCTGATGATGAAGTTAAAAAGATGTTAAAGTACGCTAAACAAAGAACATTTACTAATGTAAAGCGTAAAGACAAATACCATCTAGGACTTCAGACCAAGTTTACCAATGAAAGAAGTTACTTACTGTTGCTAATTTTAGTTGACACTGGTCTCAGAATAAGTGAGGTTATGAATCTTAAACACTGTCATGTTGAAGAATCGCAAATTAAGGTGGAGAACGGTAAAGGGAAGAAAGATAGAGTAGTTCATTGTTCGCCAACAGTATATAAAGCTTATCTAAAGTATCTCAGAGTAGCTAATGTTTTTTTTGAATATTATGAAATTATGAAAGATGAATATGTATTTCTTACAAAGTATGGCAAACAATATAGCTATATCTCGGCAGAGAGAGAAATTAAGAAAATTGGTGTTGCAAGTAATGTTAATCCAAATATTAGGATTAGTCCTCATACTTTTAGACATTATTTTACTCAGAAACTAGTTAGAAATGGTGCAGATATTTATATGATTCAAAAATTATTGGGACATTCCTCGATTAAGACGACGGAAGTCTATCTAAGGTCATTAAATATTGACGATTCAATAGAAAAAGCAGTCAAACACTCACCGCTACAAACAATTAAGTAAAAATGTATTGACAATATCAGTAATAGTTCATAAGCTTGCTACAAAGTTTCTTAACCACTCACTATTACTGACACCATGAAGTTATTAAACAAATAGAAGGAGTCAGCAATGAAGAAAGTAGCATATGTAAGAACATCGACAGGTAAGCAAACATTAGGTATTGAAGTCCAAATAGAGGCTCTCACAGCTTACCAACCCACTCACTGGTTCATTGAACAAGTCAGTGGTCGTAAAGTTGATAGAGAGCAATTAAACAGAGCTCTAGACATCCTAGAAGAAGGAGATACGCTAATAGTCTACAAACTTGACAGATTAGGAAGGAGCACTAAACAATTGGTCAATCTTATTAGTCAATTAGAAGAGAAAAAGATTCATCTTAATATCATTACGGAGGGGATTGACACATCAACAGCGACTGGGAAACTTATTTTTACAATCTTATCCGCAGTTGCAGAGATGGAAGCGAGTTTAATTTCAGAACGCACGAAACAAGCTCTAGCGATGTCGGATAACAAAGGTGGTAGACCGAAATTAAATAATTTAACAAAAGCTAAAGTGCTTGAAATGCATCGAAAACAGACTTACACAGTGAGCGAGATAGCACTTGAGCTTAATATTAGTGAAAGCAGTATTTACAGAATAGTTAGAACACATAAATTAAATAGTAACAAAGGTTGATAAACTTTTAGTAAGTAACGTATAATGATGTTAAGAAACGAACGTTTTTGACAGACGTTAAACAATAAAAAACTGACTCACTCAGAATCTTATAAACTCAACCTTTTTGGTTGTTTTTTGAGATTCTTTTTCTATTATATTCATTATTATCTAATTCGTTCGTTTTAGACATAGTCTAACAGTGTTAGTAATAGTGAAATATAGATTGAAGGGAGTTTATATAGGGGTAGCTTTTTACCAAAATTAGTAATAATGATTAAAAGTAATGATTACACCACTTCTTTCGTGCAACTATAATAATAAAAAGGAGAATGAAAATGGAAGAGTCAATGAGTTTGATGGAAACTTTAGGATGGTTAGGAATAATTGCAATAGGTTTTTTTGTAGTAGCGGGAATTATCGCAACTATAACAACACCAAAATTAACCACGAACGACATTTCGAGTGATGAATTAAATCATTATGGAATTGATACAAGTTCGAATAATTGTTTTAATGGTAGTTTTAGTAGACTTGGTATAGATATACAAAAAAAAGTGTTTTTTGAAGCAAATTTGAGACACATTAAGCTAGATGGAGTTTCAAAGTCATATTACAAAATGAAAGAGATGATTAATTTAACGGATGTAATTGAAGTCGAATTAATCCAAGACAATGACATAGTTAGCAAAGTATCTTCGAGTAGTGCTATATCAAGAGCCGTTGTAGGAGGAGCACTAGCGGGAGGAATCGGTGCAGTTATTGGTGGCAATACGGCAAAATCAAAGTCATTAAATAAATTAAGTAGAATTTCTTTTAAATTTAAAATTAATGACATGGATAATCCATACAAGGAGATACTAATTTTTAGTGATAAAAAAGGATTATCAAAAACTGAGAAGGAACAAGCATGGAAATTGTTTGGTCAACTCGAATTAATTATAAGTGATTTAAACAAAAAATAACTTCTTTCTCGCAACTATTGATTAAAATAATATTTAAGTATATACACGATGCAATAGACCTTTAGTGTTTATACAGCGTTTATAAACGACATTTAAAACCAAAAATTCGTTATTTTAATTGTAGGCTTTTAGGAGGGTGTTGACTATAGTATAGTCGACACCCTCTTTTGTTGAAAAAATTATTAACATTTTCGCGAAGGGAACATACGTTTGTGGTGTTGTGGATAAAATAATCTGGAAATATGGTATAATATATATATATCGATATGACAATTTTTTGTTTATCGTTTAAATAATGCAGTTTATAGACACTAAGGAATAGAGTGTTAAAAAAATTTACATTTATTAGTCCAGTTTGAATCATTCCTAAAGGCAAAATATTATTTAATTCAAGACCCCCGTCCGCGTATTCACACGTTAACAAGTTAACGCGCGAATCACACGACCGCCTAAAAAATAACTTATACTCGCATTCGCTCATACAAGTTATTTTTTAGAACCTTCTTCTTTTAAATATTTTAGATTTTGAAAGTTGAATAATTAATAATATATGTAGCAGAAGAGATGATGTAGACGAGAGCGTTAGCTCTTGGCTACGACAAGTAGTTTGTGACCGAGCTTGCGAGTAACAAACTACGCGTCAGGGGGTTCGGTCTTTGAACAAGATATAATTTAATTGGTACACAACTCCGTTTCTTTATTAAAATTAAAATAGATTAATAAAAGAATAGAGTTGTGTACCAATAAGAAAGGGGTAAATAATATGGAAATTACAATATCAGAATTGTTGCAATCGAATTTAATAAAGCCATCGACAAAGGATTCAATCATTAAAGCAGGGAAAATGAGAGACAATGTTAAAAAATCAGTAATCCGTCAACTACAGCATTCACACGAGACAGTTGAGTATGTTGCAGGCAAGAGAGGTCAAGAACCACGTTTCATTCTTGGCAACCCAAGAGAGGTAGAAAGTGAGTATAATCAATATGAGAATGTTGGAGGTAAATCAATTGATTGGTCAGAGATTGATAACTACATTGAAAACCGCATGGGCTATATGATGATTGTTGAAGAAAGGAAAGGCAATAAATATGAACATTATGTAACTAAGAGAAGAATTATAGAGAGATTGACTAAAGAAGACAAAATAGTAAAAGCATTAGTAAGAATTTTTATCAATAATGATAATATCGAAAGTCTTCAACAAGTCAAAAATATGTATTCAGACAATGAAAATTGGAACTTGAATAGAATGATGTACGACTTGGCAAAAATGAAAGATTATCTTGATTATTTTGTAGAGAGTCGCATAACTACAAGTTTGTTGAATCGAGTAGATGCCGTTCTAGCAAAGCATGAACACAGTGTAAAATATAAAGCGGAAAAAGATGGCAAATATATTCAAATCACAGAAGAAGAGTATAAAAAATATACAAAATTCAAAAAAGAACAAAAAGAAAATAACCCAAGAATCACTGTCAAACAAATGAATAAGCTTGTTGAAGAAAAGTTTCCTTTTCAATATGCTTTTGTTACTTACTTTGTTCATAATGCAGAAAAGTTAAAAAATGACAACTATGATTTTGTTGAGATTACAAATTTTCTGTATAGTCGAGTGATTCAGTCCGCTGAACGAAAACAATCTAAATCAGAATTTGTAGATGATGATGAAGCAAGTATAGACATCTTGAATGTTAGGCTTTTGAAGAATGGTAATTTTGTTGATTTCATGAAGTTATTTTTTAAAGAAATGTTTGATGAAAATAGTAAAAATAATGAAGCAGTATCAAGCTTTATTGAGAATATCATCAATTATGAAAAAGAAATAAAAAGAATGATAGAGTTGAACGGTGGCAAGTTAAACAAAGAAGATAAAGCGAGATTGTATCAAATTAACTTACTTAAAAAAGTAGCGGAATAAAAAGGAGTAGACAAAATGTAAAACGATAAGATTATTGATTTAAGCTCTTATAAAAATGAGAAAGAAATTACTCTAGAAGAAATGAGTGAAATTACAAAAGAGAGAAAGAAGAACAGAAAAGAATATTTTTCGTTCACGCAAATCAAAAAGTTTTTATGTGATTTAGAAACAACTGAGGTTGTTCAGTGATTTATAGAACAAAATATCGTTAAAAAGCGTGAAAATGGTAAAGTCGGATTGATTTTTACCAATTTAGAGGTTGAAGAGAAATGTGGTTTCTTGAATACTGGTTTAAATGCTGATGGGAAAGAGTGGGAGCAACCACTCTTTAATAAAGAGACAGCTCAGAAATATATTGATAGTAGGATGGAAGAGGAAATTGAAATCTTTTTGAAACGTTCTGCTAAACAGTATGACAGAATGTTGAATGCTGAAATTGGCGAGGATTACAAAGGCGGAATGATACTCCCGCAAAATTATTTAGATGCTATTCATGAAATTTTAGCTTAACTTTGAAAATGAATTTTAATAAGAAGAATTATAAACATGAATTTGAAGTATAAAACGAAGACATTCACTATTCATTATAAAAGAAAAATTAGTCTTATATTAAAATTAATTCTTGAAAACATACTAATGTTCACTTTAATTAGTATGTTTTTTTGTTTAACTTGAGTATACCTAAACAATACAACATGCAGTCATTGATTTATAATGGTTTCAAGGCGTTCAATATACATGTTCATTATATATGAATCCTATCAGGAGGATTACCATGACAAAAATAGGGTATGCGAGAGTTTCATCAAGAGAACAAAATTTAGAAAGACAATTTGAATTGTTGGAGAAAGCAGAAGTTAATAAGATTTTTTCGGATAAATTAAGTGGTAAAGATAATAATCGTCCAAAATTACAAGAGTTATTAAATTATATTAGAGAAAGTGATATAGTTGTTGTAAGCGAATTAGATAGGCTAGGGCGCAATAATAAAGAGATAACTAATATTATGAACCAGATACAAAATAAATGAGCAACACTTGAAATACTTAATTTACCATCTCTTAATGGTATACAGGATGATAACTTGAGAAGGTTACTAAATAATCTAATCATTGAATTGTTTAAGTATACGGCTGAGAATGAACGTAAACAGATACGTGAAAGGCAAAGGCAAGGTATTGAGTTGGCGAGAGAAAAAGGTAAATATAAAGGTAGACCTTTTGCGTATAGTGCTGATTCAACAGATAAACAGAAACGTGTAACATATGAAAAGATTGTGGAGATGTTAGAGAAAGATGTACCTATAACTAAGATTTCTAAAGAACTTGATGTTGCTAGGAATACGATTTATAGGATAAGAGATGAGAAAAAGGAGTAAAAATTTATGAAACTGACTTTAAGGTTCTCTGGAAAAACCGAGATTAAAGGAATTGAGGAATCTCTTGATACTATAATTTACCAAAATGATGAAAAAAATGTGAACTTTGTTCATATCAACTTTTATAATAAGGAAAAAGGAAGAGGCTCATCCACGCTCTTACCTTACTTTATAAACACTATGGAAGTCACATTATCTAATGGTGGTAAAATATTATTAGTTGATGGTCAAAGAGTACAACATTCTTCGGAAATATCATATGGAAGAGAGGTTTTTAAATACTATTTTGATTATATAATCGATGGAGCATCTGATAGTTTGAATAGGTTCTCAAAAGTATACTACAAAGTATCAGGAATAATGAAATGGGCTCAAAAATCAAATTTTATTCTATCAGTATCGAAGGAAGCAAAACATTATATCGATTTGTCTAGGGACACTAAACTATTAATTTATGAATCTGAAGAGTACAAAATAGAGTATTTTGTGGGATATATATTTAAGAGTGATTTTATGATAGAAGAAGTAAAATTGACTCAAAAACCGACAATTATTATAGAAAGCAAATCGCCTCAAAGCATACAGTGGTTTGATGAAAAATTTAATCAATTTAAAACAATTATTGAGTTAGCAACACATAAAAAAATTAATTATCAAGAATTATCAGTACAAGAAAAAAATACAGAATCTTTTTCTGAAACTAAAGACTCAATATTAGTAGTTAATTCTTCATTTTCCACAATTAATAATCAAGAAGAAAACTATTTTGATAGTACAAATTATTTATTTACTTGTACTGATTTATTAGAAGCAAGTGATTTGGCTAATTGGTACCAAAAAAGTGAAAAACTAAAACCAATATTGAATTTATACGTGGAAGCATACTATTCGGATGCGTCAAAGATAGAAAATCATTTTTTAAATATCTGTCAAGCACTAGAAACCTATCATTCCAGAATGTATACAGATAATAAAAAAAATTATATAGAAGTTTGTAAAAAGAAATTAAATGATTACCCAGAAGAGTGGTTACAGTTTTTAGTTAGGGATGAGAAAAGAAATAAAATTTTATTGAGTGAAAGGATATCAGATTTAATGTTTGTAGATAATCCAAAGTATATTTTTTCTGGCGGATTTAATTATGTAGAATTTCCTAAAATAATTTCTGATACAAGAAATTACTACACTCATTATAATGAAAAACGAAGAAAAAATGCACTAGAAGGTGAGGAATTAATAGATGCTATCGCTATTTTAAGAGGGATTTTAGAATATCATCTATTAAGAGAATTGGGATTTGATGAAGAAAAAAATTTTTTTAAAATAAATGAGAAATTTACAAGAATAAGGGATAAAAGAAGTTATAAGAAAGCTTTGATGGAGTCTGATGAAGAAAAGTTTTAGTTGAAGTTCATTCATTATAAAGTAAATACTAAACATTAAATTAATCATATTTTGGTGATGACTAATATTAATAAAATGCTTAAGAAATTTAATTAAAAAAGGTTTGAAATATAGCAACATAACAATAAATCATAGAATTGGAGATATTCATGAATAAGAAATATCAAGTATTTGTATCCTCAACATATACAGATTTAATGGATGAGAGGCAAGCTGTAGTTGAACAAATATTGAAACAAGGTCATATTCCTGCTGGAATGGAGTTGTTTAGAGCAGATGATAGAAGCCAAAAAGATATAATAAGAAAGTGGATTGAAGAATCTGATATTTATGTATTAATATTAGGATACAGGTATGGCACAATAGATTCTGATTCAAAAATAAGTTATACAGAATGGGAATATAACTTAGCGGTAGAGTTAAATAAACCAAGAATAGTGTTAATTTTATCAAATGATTGGTTGGAAAGAAAATTGAATGGAGCAAAATTGAATGAAAATGAAACTTTGTTACCTCAATATGTTGATTTTAAAAGTAAGTTAAGAGATACGGGTAGATATGCTCATGAGGTTGGTAGTATTGATAATTTAAAATTGAAAATTTCAGAAAATATTAGTTTTGTTATTGAAGATTCCGCAGAACAACTTGTAGGATGGATAAGAGAGAAATCATTAATACCAAAAATAGATAAGTATAATCCTCTTTCTAATATAAAGATTTCAGTTAAAAAGGTCTACTCAAAAACAAATAATAAACCATGGGGAACATTTGAAAATGATGGCGAAGTAATTTTCTCTATGCCATTATGGATTGAATTTTTTAATACAGCTGATGAGAGTGGTTTTATAAAAGACGTGAATTTAGAACTCTATCATAAAGATAAAAAACTTGGAAAGATGACTCAAATACAAAAGACAGATGTGGAAGTTTTTGGAAATGAAGAAAAATATACATTTCTTTTAGAACCTTACGCATCAGAAAAATATACCTTATATTTCGCAATTAAAAAAAGTGAATTAAATAGGGATTTTGATAGGGTGATATTAACTTTTAAAGATATCAATGATAAATTATATGAATATCCTTTAGTAACTAATATTAAGAATAGTTGGGAAATGGGATTTCAATCTATTGAAGATTGGGAAGATGTATTATTTTAGAATAAAATTCTTATTTTATATTAACAATATATGTACAGTTAAATTAGGGTGTGAGAATAATAAAACAATGGATGATGAACAGAGTTAACGTATATAAATACAGATTTAAAAGATTTAAATTTAATATTAAGATGAACTCAGGAGATAAATTAGATAAAAAAGGCATTTTTTCAGTTATTATTAGTAATTTAATTGTAAATTTAATTGCATCAATATTAGTTGTATTATATTTTTTAATAAATAATTTGCCCGATGTTGATAATAAAATATCTATTCTTCAGATTTTAATAATGGCTATATCTATAATACTTTTATTTTGGAATGTGGAACAAATAATAAAGAGTTCTAATAAAAATGAAGCAGTTATAGGGGCAATATTGACTCCTGTTTTTTTACTTTTGATACCAAAAATTACGAAGTGGTTATTTGATACAACAATATCTTACTCGAATTTAAGAAAACATAAAGAAGTATTAGATTATGTGACTACTCAGCTTAATAATTATGAAGATAGCTATCTGTATGTAGCCATTATATTATTAGTGACATTGTTACCTCTACTCTTGGATTATGTAAAAGATATTCTTTCTGATAATCGCGAGAAAACTAATTTTTATAAATGGCAAAGGAATTTGTACGGTAGGCATAATGATGAGCAAAAAAAACAATTAATAAATTCTTTAAGATTAGAAATGAAAATTTTTTTTGATAATAAAGAAGATTTCTTTGATTTTTTTACTAGTTTTTCAAATGAAAAGATAAACATATATGATATTGTAGAGATTTTAAAACTAATTAATTATAATATAAGAAATGAAAATCTAGAAAACTATATTTTAGGAAAAGTTAATACTAGTGATGTAAATGAAAAAATATTATCTGAACATTTCTTTTACGATGATATTTATGAAATAAAATTTTTAAAAATAGAAAGTGATTTCCCAATTTTTGATATTTACACAAATAGTTTTCAAGTAAAAATAACAAAATTATAAATGTTTTAATTTTAGGAGGAATACAATGACTATAAATGCTGATTTTAGAGTGATAGATTTATTTAATGGTAAAGTAATCGAAAGTAATGAAACACCAGAAATTACTGGAACTCTATACGATGTAATTAGACAATTTCAAGGTCAAACATATATGCTCAGTCAAAACACTGGATTTATAGATTTTAAGGGTAATAAAATTTATGAGCATGACTATATATTTTTTTATGATTTGAAAAGTAACGCATTGGGAGAAACGATTTACACTAAAATTGGAGAAGGCCATGTAAAATTAGGGGTTTGGGGTACATGTGTAGAAACCTTGAATAAAGAAACTCAGCAAATAGATACTTATTATTTATCTAATCAAAAGACAGACTTTGAAAAAATAGGTGACTATTTCTATAGAAATGAATAATAAGTTTAACTATGTATATTTTTTGTGTATTTAAAAAAAATGATTAATCTTTGATTTTTGATGGTTATTTTTAGTTCACACTGAATTGAATATAAAGTAAGATATTGCTAACTGCAAAATGCATCCTAGTTAGCAGTACATAACAATCTATTTTTAATAATGTTGATATACAAAGCTTTATGTGGTATGATTTTGTCAAATAAAAGAAAAGTCAACCTGACCGTATTGCTAAATACAGACAGATTTTACGTAAATAATAAATCGTTCTTACAATTAATTTTGTGAGAGCTTTTTTATTATCATTTGCCAGTTTAAAGAATGATACAATTGAAATACTCATTTATAAAATTAGAAAAAATAGGAGTGATAGAATGTCAATAACACAAAAAGATATGATTCATTCACTATCAAAATTATTAGATTGGTTAGAACAAGAAAGTAATTGGGGAACTAATGCTGGGGAGTTAAGATTTATTACTGGCCGTATTGGAGAGCTTTACACAGCAATTATGACAAATGGTCAAATGGCTACGGAAACAAATCAAAAAGGTTATGATGTTGTTTCTGAGTCTGGGGAACGTATTAGTGTTAAAGCTACAACTAGAAAAAGTGGAAGTCATCAATTTAGATTTAATAGTAAAACTCTAACAAAAGTTGACAGAATAGTATTAGTTTATGTGAATGTTGAAGATTTGGAAGTTCAATTTATCTATGATGGACTTATTAATGAAGCAAAAAAATTAATGGTTTATACTAAAGATGGTAGAGACAAATCTATATCTCAGAGCAAAGTGCTTAAAAATTCTACAACAGAAACAAGGTCAATTATTATGCAAGAAACAGAGTACAAAAATTATATAGTTCAAAAATTAGAAAGTGGAAAAATTAGAGTTATTCATGAAGGAAATGAAGTTCCTATTGTTAAACCTGTTCTTAGAGAAATAGCAAAAGAAATAGGTGTGGATATTAATAATGGAAATGGTAATTTAAAAACAACTAGGATACTTGGCAATGACGTAATTCGCCAATTGAATGAGGAGGATTTATGAAAGTAAAAATAAAGGTATGCTTATTTTTCTTGTTATTTGTTAATTTATCAGCATGCTGTAGCAACTCAAAAAAGAGAGTAGAGGAATCAAAAGAAACTCAAATTACTTCAAGTACATTTGAAATTACAAGTTCTGATACAAATTCTTCAAGTACGAAATCAGTTGTAACAGATACAAGTTCGTCTAGATTAGAGTCAGAATCCGAAAATACAATAGTACAAAATGATATGATTAATTTAGGAACAATCTATTATCAAGATTTAGACATTAATGACCCAATTCAAGCAAACTCTCAATACTTAGGATGTTATATTGTAGATGATGGAAGTACAGTTAATCTAATACCGCTAATGGCTGCGACAGTTCAAAATTTACAGATTTATACATCTGGTCAAGGAAACGAAGATTACTATCAACAATTTCTAAATAAAGCCATTGAAACAAGTAATTTAACAAGTGGTAAACCTGTAAGTATTTTTGATAGAGAAGATGGCGAGATAATAATTACAGCTCAAAGTTGAGAGATAATTTTGAGTAAATAGATTTTAAAAAAATAAAACTCAGTAGAATTTTTCTAAGTCTACTGAGTTTTTTGCGTTATTGTGGTGTTATAGCCCAAGTTATAGTGTGTCCATCTATATCAGTTGTCCATGTATCAAATGACAAATTTCCATCATTATGGAATGGCAACAGTTTTTTTGACAAATTTTATAAGGTGCAGAACTTCTTTCCGTATGCTATTCCGATTGTCCTTGACAATGAGCCTCCTCGGATGTGACGATCTTCGGCAGGAGCTAACAGTTAAAGTTAGACTGCCTCGCTAGCGTTAGCACATCCGAGCTCATTATCAAGGATTCGCTGCGCCAATCTCTGGTTACGGTAACCAACCGGTGTCTCGTAGCCAAGTGTACCGTGCAACCGAAGGTGGTTCCACCAATTGACATAGTCAAATAACTCCAAATCCAATTGTTGTAAGGTTTCAAATGTGTATTGATAGACAAATTCTACTTTCAACGACTTATAAGTTGATTCAGCTACGGCATTATCAAAAGGACAGCCTTTATGACTCAATGATCGATTGATGTCAAAAGTTGTTAATAATTCATCAATAGCTTGGTTATCAAACTCTTTTCCACGATCAGTATGAAAAATCTCAACCTCTGTCAGAGGTTGTTTGATACG